>NZ_LT629758.1:3370714-3677142 GCF_900104725.1 Actinoplanes derwentensis | reverse complement strand
GTTCCCGGGCACACCGATCGTGGTGATGTACGACGACTGGATCGAGTACGCCGGCCCGCACGCCGCCGACTTCGCCGAGATCGCCGCCGTCACCTTCTACTCGCGGGCCGCCAACCGGTTGGAACGTGACGCCGTCACCCAGCAGCAGGTGCTCGCCGCCTACCTGAAACAGGTCACCGACGTACGGTTCGCGGGCCTGTTCGACCGGCCGTTGCCCTATCAGCCGGTCGATCCGTGGCGGGTCGCCCGGCCGGCTCTGCCGTGGATCTTCGTGGCCTGTGTGCTGCTGTTCGTCACGCTGTCGATGCGCCCGATCGTCGGCCCGGCGAAGCCCCGGATCGGTGACTTCGTGTCCGGGACTCCGGCCCAGTTGGCCGCGCTGACCGCCCTGGCGGTGGAGATCTCCGCGCTCACCGACCAGCGCAGCGAGGCCCCGCTGGCCCGGGCACTGATCACCCTCACCGCCGCCCGGGAGGCACTCGACGGCGGCCTTCCGGACCAGCACATCCGCGCGCTGTTGCGGACCGCCGAGGCAGAGCTGGACCAGGCCGCCCGCCTGCTGCCGTACCGCGGTTACCGGCCGGCCGAGTACCTGACGGGACGGCTCGCATGACCCGGACAGCATGGTGGCGCCGGGTGCTGACGGCACCTTTCACCTGGGCCTCGGTGGCCTGTCTGATCCTGGCCGGCTGGTCACTGTGGACCGGTGGGGTGTTCGAGGGCCCGATCGCCCGGCAGGTCCGTACGTCCTCGGTCTACGCCGTACCCAGCGTCGGCCTGGACGTCGCCGCGGCCGAGCGGATCATCGGCAACCGCCGGCTGATCGTGGTCTTCGCGGAACCGGACACCCCCGATCCCGGCCTGATCTGCGACGCGCTCGACCGGGCCGCCGACGGCACGATGGTCATGGTGCTGCGCAGTCAACCGGACGGCTGGAAACGGTACGGCTGCGCCATGTTCGACGGCGGCGGTGAGCTGATGGCGATGGAGGGCACCCTCGGCGTTGGCATCCAGCAGTTCGGCGACGACCCGCTCGCGACGATCAAGGTGGTCGTGGTCAACTACGACCGGATCGTCCGGGCCGGATACCTGTCCGACGGGCCGCGCACGATCAGCCCGTACCTGCCGCGCTATCTGATGGCCGGCGCGGCAGTGCTGGCCGTGCTGTTCGGTTCGCTGCTGATCTGGCTCGGCGGGCGCCGCGCCGGACGGGTCGCGATGGACCGGCGGGAGCGCCGGGACTCGGCCACCGACGGCCGGGTCGCGGTGAGTGCCGCCGCGGCCGTCGTCGCCCAGCAGATCATCGACCTGGACTCGCGGTACCGGCACGGCGACGACAACTTCCGGCGCCGCTACGTCACGCTGGCCGGCGACTACGCGGACCTGCTCGGCGACCTGGAGACGGTCGACGACGGACGGGCCGCCCAGCGGGTGGAGAAGCTCCTCGACCGGGCCCGGCACCTGTCCCGCCGTCGATGATCACGGCGGTGGCCCAGGTCCGTACCTGGACCTCGCCGAACCGTTCGTCGCCCGGGTGACCCAGCGCCGCGTGGTAGCCGGCGACGCCATGACGTCGCGGCGGGGTCAAGATCCGGGGCCGTCGAACCCCAGATGCTCACGCTCCCACTTCGGGCGCCGTCCGGGGCGGGCGGTGATCCGCCAGCGGTAGACGTGGTAACCGGCCGCCGTGTGCCGGGGGATGAAACCACGCCCGGAGAAGAAGTCGATCACCAGCTGGTCGCCGTCCCGGTCGACGACCGGATCCGGGTAGACGCCGGAGTCGAGGAAGAGCTCACCGGCCGGCCAGGCGAAATCGGCGGCACACGCGCTGGACACCGGCCCGTCGGCGGTCTCCCCGGACCAGAATTCGGCGAGCACTTCGGCGTACGCGAACGGGTCCACGTCATCGCCGAGCCGCCGCCCCAGATCGTCCATCGTGACCCGCTCGTTGAGCAGCCACATCCCGCCGTCGACGAGCAGCACCCCGTACACCGGATTGGCGTTGTAGGTCCACGTGTCCCGCCGGATCCGGATCGCCGCCTCCACCCCCGGCGTGTCACCGATCCACCAGTCAGCGGCAGCCGCACTGATCGTGGCCCCATCGGTGATCACCCGAACCGACCCGTCCGCCCGGACGATCGTCTCCCCACCGGCGGCCTCCGGAACACACGCCTCGATCGCCGCCATCATCCGCTCCGCCGCCACCCGCATGCCCCCATCCTCCCCGACGGACGGCGACACCCATGAATGCGCTCCCGGCCGCCGGGGAGCCTGCCCGGGCGTTGACCGCCTTCCGAGTCGCCGTCCGCAGTCGTCAGTGGTGACGTACTCCTCTTTCGGCGTGCAAAACGGCGCATCGATCGCCGAGTGGGCCGGTTCCCGGAGTCCGGCGCTCGAAAGGTGCGCCGGGCCGCCGGACGGACGGTGAGGGCCGATAACCGCCAGCCACGGACGGTGGGTCGCGGGAAGACTCGACTCGTGATCGATTCATCTGTTGCCGGGAAGGCCCGCACGCTGCGGGCACTGCACGAGCGGCCCCTGCTGGTGCTGCCGAACATCTGGGATCCGGGGAGTGCCGCCGTCGCCGTCCGGGCCGGTGCCGAGGCGGTGGCGACGACCAGCGGCGGTGTGTCCTGGTCGCTGGGCCGTTCCGACGGGGAGGGGCTGACATCAAAGGACATGATCGCGGCGGTACGCCGGATCGCGGCGGCCGTGGCCGTCCCGGTGACCGCTGACGTGGAGGGCGGCTACGGCGACGTGGCGGCCATCGTCCGGGCGGTGGTCGAAGCCGGCGCGGCCGGCGTCAACATCGAGGATTCCCGCAGCGGCATGCTGGTGCCGGTCGGTGAGCAGGCCGAGCGGTTGACGGCGGCCCGCGAGGCGGCGGCGAGTGCCGGGCTCCCCGAGCTGGTGATCAACGCTCGCACCGACGTCTACCTACTCGGCACCGGTGACGTTCTGGAACGTGCCACCGCCTATGCCGCGGCCGGTGTGGACTGCCTGTTCGTTCCGGGTCTGCTGGACCTCGCGGCGCTGCGTGACCTGGTTGCCGTCTCGCCGTTGCCGGTCAATGTGATGGCCGGCCCGGGTGGCCCGTCGATTGCCGAGTTGGCCGCCGCCGGGGTCCGCCGGGTCAGTGTGGGCACGGCGATCGCCCAGGCCGCTTATGGTCTGGCCGAGCGGTCCACCCGGGAACTGTTGACCGAGGGCACCTACCGGTCTCTGGAGCGGGCGCCCGGCTACTCCGAGATCGATTCCCTCTTCTGGCCGCACTGAGCCGGCATGGCCACCAGCGGGACGCACCCCGGCCCCGATCGGGTGGGGCCCCAGCCCGCGGGGATTCGTGCCCGTCACCATATGCCCTGCCAGTCGAACCAGGCGGTCAAGCGGTAGGTGGCTCCGGCGTGGCGGGCCTTGTTCCACATCTGGGTGTCGAGCCGTTGGACCTGGCGGCGCAGTTCGGCGGCCGGGCCGGCCGGTAGCAGCCGGATGACCTGGGCGAGTGTCGAGCGGCCGCGGCCCTGGGTGTAGGAGCACTGGTAGTCGTCGGTGTCGGTGAAATCGATGCCGTTGACCTCCAACACGGATCGTTCCCAGGAGGTGAACGAACCGGTGGCCGTCCGTCGCCAGAGGCGGTAGGCGGCACTGGTGTCGCCGGGCTGGAAACGGTCGCGTTCCAGTCTGCCGATCGCGCGTTCGGTGGCCGGGGACAGGCCGGGGATGCCGGGGTTACGCGGCATGGCTCCAAGAGATTGACATGCCGCCATGATCGCCCTGATCCGGACCGGCGGCAACGTATTTACCTGCTGATGTGCCGGGCCATTAGGATGTCGCGGTGCTACAGGCCGGAGTGCGAATCGGGAACCGTTACCTGCTGCAGAAGCGCGTCGGCGCGGGCGGCATGGGTGAGGTGTGGCTTGCGGTCGACGAGGTGCTCCGGCGTACCGTCGCGGTGAAGGTCATGCTCTCCGCCGTCGCCGGCGATCCGGATTTCGCGAAACGGTTCGAGGCCGAGGCCACCTCGATGGCCCGGATCAATCACCCGGCCGTCGCCGCGATCCACGACTTCGGGCGGGACCAGGGTGTGTTGTTCCTGGTGATGGAGTTCGTCGACGGCGAGTCTCTCGCGCAGCGGCTGGCTCGCGGGCGGCTCGCGCCGGACGAGACGATGCGGCTGATCGAGCAGGCCGCCGCCGGTCTGCAGGCGGTGCACGATCAGGGTCTGGTCCACCGCGACATCAAACCCGCCAATCTGCTGGTACGCCGGGACGGAACCGTCGTCATCACCGACTTCGGCATCGCCCGTCACGAGTCCGCCAGCCAGTTGACCGCTTCCGGGGCCATTCTCGGTACGCCCACCTACCTCTCGCCGGAGCAGGTCCGCGGCGAACCGGCCGGGCCACTCAGCGACGTCTACTCGCTGGGACTCGTGGCCTACGAATGTCTGGCGGGCGAGAAACCGTTCGTGGGCGACAACCCGTACGCGGTCGCGTTGCAGCGGCTCCAGGGCGGTCCGCGCACGATCAAGGTGGACCTGCCGTTGCCGGTGCAGGCGGTGGTCGAGCGGGCTCTCGCCGTCGACCCGTTGGACCGCTGGCCGTCGGCCCGGGAGTTGGCGGGCGCAGCCCGGGACGCTCTCGCCCTGAAGACGCCGCAGTCGGTCTCGCTGTCCGGCCCGCGTCCGGCCTCCCGGACTCCGGTCCTGCTGGCCGCCCTGGCCGGGCTGCTGATCGTGGTCGGCGGCGTGGTGGCCTGGGGAGTGGTCCGGCAGGACGACCCGATCGCGACTTCCGACCGGGTCGTGACGATGCCGGATCTTTTCACCGAATGTGACGACGGCTGGTGCCCGACCGAGCCGATGTGCTGGGGCGGCCTGGTCGCGAACTCGGGTGTGGCGTCACCGCCGCGCCGCAAGGACTGTGCGGAGGACCACTACTGGGAGACGTTCGCGGCGGTGCCCCTGCCGGCCGGTGGTGTGGTGATCGGCGAGGATCCCCTCACCGCCCGCCCGGAGGTGGGGGCGGTGTGCTCCGCCGAATTCATGGCCACCCGCAGCCGTCAACCCGACAAGACCCGCAAGTGGCAGGTCGACGCGTGGCCGGTGCCGGTCGGGTCGACCACGATGCTGCACTGCATCGCGAGCGCACCCGGCGGCGAGTCGGCGGGCAGCTTCTTCAAGCCGGAGTGAGCCGCGCCGCGATGATCCGGGCGCATACGACCGCCTCCGTGTGCGTGGTGTCCACTTCCAGGTCGTAGGTCAGGCCCTGATGGACCAGGTCCGCCTGTTTCGCGGCCATTCCGGGGGTGCGGTCACCGCGCGCGATCTCCCGGCCCGCGGCCACCGTCGCGTCACACCGGACCCCGACCCACAGCACCGGCAGGTCACCGAGGGCCTTCTGCCAGCGCTGCCGCGAATAGGCGCCGCCTAGGAAGACCTCGTCGACGATCACCCGGGCGCCGGACCGGGCGATCGCGGCGACCCCGTCGATCCAGGCCGCCTCCAGGTCGCGGAACGCCGGGCCGACCTCCACTCCGCCGTCCGGACCGAACGCGATGACGTCACTCGTCCTCGGCAGCGCGTCGACGAACGTGTCCGTCCCGAGGGCCAGCCACGGATCCGGCAGGATCGCCTGCAGGCAGCGGATGATCCCGGATTTCCCCGAACTGGACCCGCCGTTGATCACGATCACCCGAGTCGTCATCCGGGTCACGGTACGGCCAGGGGTTCGCCGGCCGGCTGCCGTGTGCGCAGGTCCAGCGCCGAACAGACGGCCGAGGCCGCCATCATCGCCACGCACAGTGTCAGCCCGGCGGTGACCCCCGAGCTGACGACCATGATCCCGGTGACCGCGGCCGTCGCCAGCGTCGCCGAGATCCGCTGCGACACCTGCAGGAACGCTCCGGCCAGGCCGGCCGCTCCGGCGGGCGCGTGCGCCAGGGTCAGCGCCTGGTTCGGCGACAGCATCAGACCACCGGCGATCCCGGACGCGAGCTGGGTCAGCCCGAGCGCCACCACGAGCCGGGACTCCGGCACCGTCAGCACCACCAGCAGGGCCGCCCCGAACGCCGTCACCGAACCCAGCAGCGCCCCGACCACTCCGGCCCGCCCGAACCGGGCCAGCACCCGCCAGCTCAGCGACGAGGCCACGGCGAACCCGAGCGCCCCCGGGATCATCGGCAGCGCGGCCCGCAACGGGGTCCAGCCGAGCCCGTCCTGCAGGTAGAGGATCAGCACCAGGTTCGCCGACAGGGTCGCCCCGAACTGGAACATCGCCGACAGCGTCCCCAGGGTGAACCCGCGGGAGCGCAACAGTTCCGGCATCAGCACCGGGGTCCGGCCCGACCGGGCGTACCGCCGCTCCCACCAGATCAGCGCCCCCAGCGCCGCCACCGCGATCAGCAGGATCATCCGGGTGCCCGGCAGCACGAACGGCAGCAACAGGCACAGTGTCACCGTCGCCAGCAGGGCGAGACCCGGCAGATCCAGGGCGGTCCGGCGCGGGGTCCTCGTCGTTCCGCTCGGCAGGTACTTGATCGCCAGTGGCACGGTGATCAGACCGAAGGGCACATTCAGCAGCAGTACGATCCGCCAGCCCAGATCCGCACCGACCGTACCGAGCACGGCCCCGCCGACCAGCGGCCCGAGCACCGCCGTGACCCCGCCGACGGTCGCATAGGCACCCAGTGCCCGAGCCCGCTCCCGTCCGGTGAACAGATCCTGGAAGATGCCGTAGACCTGCGGGTTCACGATGCCGGCCCCGGCGCCCTGGGTCAGCCGGGCCACCGCCACCACCCACGCCTCGTCGGCGGTGGCCGCCACGATGCCGGCCAGGGTGAACAGGGCCACCCCGCCGACGAACAGCCACTTGCGCCCGTGCGCGTCCCCGAGCCGCCCGGCCGGGATCATCGCCAGCCCGAACGTCAGCGAATAACCCGCGATGATCCACTGCAGGGTGGCCGGGCCGGCACCCAGCTCACTGCGCAGAGCCGGGATCGCGCTGTTGAGACTGGCCTGGTCAAGCAGGGTGGTGAACGCGGCAGCGAGACAGACGGCAAGAGCTACGGCGTTCCGGCGGGGCACCCACCGACCCTATCGAGTACGGCCCTGTCGCAGTCAGTGGTCCTTACCACTCCGGCCGCGGGCCCGGAACGCGACCATGTTGATCCGGTTGCCGCAGCGGACCGAGCAGAAACGCCGGGAACCGTTGCGGGACAGATCGATGAAGATGCCGGTGCAGTCGTCGGCGGCACAGACCCGCAGGCGGCCGCTCTCGTCCATCCGGATCACGTCGATCAGGGCCAGGGCCGCCTCGACCCGGATCCGCTCGGCCAGCGGGGCGTCCGGCTCGGTGGCGTGGATGTGCCAGTCCAGCGAGTCGTGCCGGGTCAGGAACGGCAGCGCCCGGGCCTCACGCAGCATCCGGTTGACGACGGTGACCGCGTCGTCGCGGCCGAGTGTCCAGAGTGCCCGCAGCTGGTCCCGGGCCTCACGCACCGCGGCCAGTTCGGTGGCGTCGTGGTCGATGCGGCCCGAGTACGGATAACGGGCCAGCAGTTCGGCCAGCTCCGCCACCGTGACCAGCTCGTCGTCGCCGGTGCGGGAGGCGCCCTCGGCGGTGTTGGCGAGGGCGACGACGAATTCCAGCGCCTCCTCGGTGTCAGGGGCAAAAAGCAAGTTGACTCCTTATCCGGGAACAGCCTAGCGTCAGGGCCGTACAGATTTTAGACCCTGACTGGAGGGTGTTGTGAAGCCGCTCTACACCGGGTTGGCCGCCGCCGTCACCTCCGCCGCGACGTTCGCCACGTCGGGCGCGTTCATCAAGCCGTTGCTGGAAGCCGGGTGGTCACCGGCCGCCGCGGTCACCGCCCGAGCGCTCATCGCCGGCGTCCTGCTGCTGCCGATCGTCGTCTTCTCCCTGCGCGGCCGCTGGGACGCGCTGTGGCGGGGCCGCTGGCGTGTCGTCGGCATGGGCGTCATCGCGGTGGCGTTCACCCAGCTCACCTACTTCGCGGCACTCCGCCGGATCCCGGTGTCGACCGCGCTGCTGGTGGAATATCTGGCGCCGCTGCTACTGGTCGTGTGGGTCGCCGTCGCCACCCGGCGGCTGCCCCGCCCGGCCGTCCTGATCGGCTCGGTGCTCGCCATCGGCGGCCTGGTGCTGGTCATCGGCCCCGGAGCACTGAACGCCGTCGACCCGGTCGGCATTCTGCTGGCCTTCGCCGCAGCGATCGGATGCGCCGTCTACTTCGTGGTCGCCGCCCGCCCCGCCGACGGGCTGCCGCCGGTGGCGCTGGCCGGTTTCGGTCTTCTGCTGGGCGGCGTGACCCTGGGCCTGGCCGGGCTGGTGGGCCTGGTGCCGGTCAGCATGACGTTCGGTGAGGTGCTGCTGCTCGGCTCCCCGGTGGCGTGGTGGGTGCCACTGATGGTGGTCGCGTTCCTCGGCACGGCCGTCGCGTACGCCACCGGCATCTACGGCTCCAACAAACTGGGCTCCCGCCTCGCGTCGTTCGTCGGCCTCCTCGAGGTGGTCTTCGCCTCGATCCTCGCCTGGATTGTGGTCGGCGAGTCCCTGACCCCACTCCAGATGGCCGGCGGAGCCCTGATCCTGGTAGGCATCGCCGTGATCCCACCCCCGGACGACACCCCTGCCCCGCCACCCGCCAGCGTGCCGGCCCGCGAACCCGCCGCTAACGCGCTGTGAAAAGCGTGATCAACCGTGACTCTTTCGGGGTCAGTGGTCCGTCGACCCCGAAAGGGGTATCGTCAGAGCGATAACAGGATCGTTATCGTGGGGGAATGGATTGGGAGGTCGTCGTCCACCCGGAAGCCGAGCTTGAACTAGCCAAAATTCCGAGTGCCGAGGCTGTAGCGATCTTCCACGCGTTCGAGAAACTCGAGGCTCTCGGACCTGCGTTGCCGGACCCGCACAGCAGTAATGTCAACGCTGCCGAGAAGATCCGTGAGTTGCGACCACGGGCTGGCAACAGCCCCTGACGGGCTTTGTGCCGACGGATCGGTGACGTGTTCGTGGTCGCCGCCATCAGCCCGGAGGCGAAAAGCGATCGCAGAGGATTCGCGCAGGCAGTGAAGCTTGCCGAGCAGCGACTGAGTGAGCTGCGGGAGGACTGATATGGAGCTGTCCGACCTGAGGACCGCCGACGAGGTTCGTGCCGAACGGCTGGAAGCGGATGTCCAGTTCCGTGTGGAATGGGACAAGACGGCTTTCGCTCGTGAGGTGGGCGTCGCCGTGGTGAAGTACCGGACCGAGCACGGACTGTCCCAACGTGACCTGGCCGGCCTGACCGGACTGCACCAACCAGCGATCGCCCGTCTGGAGAGCGGTGGCGAAGCTCCCGCACTGGCGACCCTGGCGAAGCTGACCAGAGCGACCGGCTTGACCTTCCGCGTCGACATCGCCAACGGCGGCGCGGTGCTGGTCGCCGTCTGACGGTTCCCTGGTAGCGGTGGCACTACCAGGGACCGATTGGCTGGCATCATTGGCTGTGAACAGCGGGCAGCGCGTGGTGAGCAGCGCCGTCTACTGTGGCTCGGTGGAGCGGAATTGGCCCGGCTCGGGGGCCTGGATCGTGGCGGCGACCTCGGCGGAGGTCGACTGGCGGCGGGCGGTGGCGGGGCTCGCCGCGGCGGCCGAGGTGCCGGTGGCGGTCGTGGCCCTCGGAGCGCCGGTGACCGTCGAAAGCCCGGTGGCCGTTGAAAGCCCGGCGGCGGTCGACAGTTCGGTGGCCGCCGATGAGGTGGGTTCCGGTGGGCCGGTGGGCTCGGGGGAGCTCGTGCGTGAGCACGCGGCGGGGCTGCTCGAGGGAGTGGAGCGGCTGGACCTGCGGCGCGCCATGGAGTTGATCGAGGCGCTTACCCGGGCGTACCCGCTGGTGATCGTCAGCGGCGAAGCCGGTCTTCTTCTGGCCTTGGGGCCGGAGGGCTGGGCTCTCGCTGATCTCGCGGTGGTGCTGAAAGCGCCGGTGGTGCTGGTCACCGGGCCGGACGAGGACGCGGCCAATCTCACCACGCTCGCCCTGGACGCCCTCGAAGGGCGGGGGCTGCACGGCGCGGTCGTCACCGTCGGTGATGTCGAACTGCCCGTTCCGGTGGCGGGCCGGATCGCCGCCGACGTGACCGGCGACAGCTTCGATCCGATGCTGCGAGCGACCGGTACGCCCGTGCCGCCGCCCCCGGTGGAGGGCTTCAGCGGCCGGCGGGTCGTGACCGCGCTGCTCGGAGTCTTCGCGGTCTGCGTGCTCGTCGCCTGTGTCCTGGGTCGATGCGCCACCCCGACCACCCTGGCGACGTCCCAGTTCGAGGATCCGACGGGTCCTCGGGTTGCGACGGTTCCGAGCCTGAGTGCCGATCTGACACCGTCGAAGCGCCCCGACCCGTGTTGGGAAGGCCGTCGCCGGGTCACGCCCGCAAAACCGGACACCGCGACGACCATCCGGGTGAACGCGGCCTGGAAACGCATCGAGATGTGGCTGGCCGCCAACACGCCGGAGACCTTGGCATCGCTGGGTCCCCCGGCGACACCGGAGAAGATCGACGAACTTCAGCGGCGGATGTCGGTGGAGTTCCCACCCGATCTGACGGTCTCGTTGCTGCGCCACGACGGGGCGCACCGTTTCTCGCTGCCGCCCTTCTTCCATCCGTCATCGCTGGAGGGGATCTTTCAGGACTGGCAGACCAGCTGTCAGGTCCTGGCCGGGGCCGACACCACCTGGGCCGAGGTGTGGTGGCATCCGCGTTTCGTCCCGTTCGCCGCGGACGGTGCCGGTGGCAGTCTGCTCACCGATCAGCGGCCGGGCGGCCACGGCCGGGTGGGCGAGTTCGACGCGGAGAGCGGCACCCGGTTCGAGCGCTGGCCGGATTCGGTCGCTGACCTGCTGGATCAGACGGCGGCCGCGCTGGAGACGGGTGAGCCGTTCGCCGGTGCCTACCGTCCCCGTATCGACGAGGACAAGATCCTCGACTGGGAGATCCTCTAGCGCGGAGGTAGTGCTAGCACTACCAGGGAACGGTGGGCTGGCATCATCGGCAAACCAGGCCCGGTTCACTAGCGTTCTCAGCATGACGACGCGGTTCGAACCGGCTCTGACGCCCGCTCCGGTGGCACGGGCCGCGTCCGACTCCCGTTATGTCCTCACCGGACTTCCGCTGGCCGCCGGGGCTCTGCTGGTTCCGGTCACCGTGCTGGTGATCGGCGCCGGGCTGGCGGTGGCCGGGGTGGGGCTGCCGCTGATGATGTTCGCGTTGATGCAGGCTCGCGGCTTCGCCGCCGCCGAGCGCGAGAGGGTCGCGGTGGTCCTCGGCCGGGAGATCCCACACCCCGTTTATCGTACGGTGGGAGCCGCCACCCTCCCCGGAAAGCTGCTGTCGGTGCTCCTCGACCGGCAGACGTGGCGCGATCTGGGGCATGCCGCGTTCCGCTGGATCCCGAGTGTCGTCTCGTTCACGCTGGTAGCCACCTGGTGGGCGGCGATCCTCGGCGGCCTGAGCTGGGCACTGTGGGGCTGGTCCCGGCCGAGTGACGACGGCTCCTACCTGATGGCCGCCGGCTTCTACGCCACGGTCACCCTCGGGTTCGCTCTCACCTTGCCGCCGGTGGCCGGGTGGGCGGCCCGGTTCGAGGCTCGCTTCGCGGTGAGGTTGCTGACCGGTCGGCCAGCCGTGCGGTGAGCAGCCGCCGCTCCGCTTCGGTCGGGGCGAGACGGATCGCGGACCGGTAAGCGTCGTCGGGATCGTGCCCGGCCCGGAACAGCAGATCGGCACGAACAGCATGGAAAAGGTGATAGTCGTGCAGCCCATCGATGTCGTCGACCAGCCGGAGCGCCTCGGTGGGCCCGGTTTCGGTCATGCTCACCGCGACGGCCCGGTTCAACTCCACGACCGGGCTCGGCGCGACCTTCCGCAGTGCGGTGTAGAGCCCGGCGATCTGCGCCCAGTCGGTGTCGTCCAGGCCGGTCGCGGTCGCGTGGCAGGCCACGATCGCCGCCTGCAGTTGGTATGGTCCCGCCCGCCCGTGCCGCAGTGCCCGCTCACACCACTGCGCACCTTCGGTGATCTGCCCGGCGTTCCACAGCGACCGGTCCTGGTCGGCGAGCTCGACGAGGTCACCGTCGGCGTCGAGCCGGGCCGCACGGCGGGCCTCCTGCAGGAGCATCAGCGCGAGCGCGCCCATCACCTCCGGCTCGTCCGGCATGAGGGCGACCAGCACCCGCCCGAGCCGTACCGCCTCCCGGCACAGCCGCGGATCGCCCGAGTAGCCCTCGTTGAACAGCAGATACAGCACCTGCAGCACCGCCGACAACCGGTCCGGCAGCAGATGCGGCGGCGGCACCCGGAAGGGGATCCCGGCGTGCCTGATCCGCTGCTTGGCCCGGAAGATCCGCTGTCCCATGGTCTTCTCCGAGACGAGAAAGGCCCGGGCGATCTCGGCGGTGCTCAACCCCGCCACACTCCGCAGCGTGAGTGCCACCTGCGCCTCGTTACTCAGCGCCGGGTGACAACAGGTGAAGATCAGTTCCAGTCGCTCGTCCGACGCATCCTCCATCGAACCCGGAAAGTCGCCCGGAAAGTCGCGTGGCTCTTCCGGCTGTCCGGCCGCCCGACGGCTGGCGTCGATCGCCACCTCCCGCAGTTTCGCCCGCTCCACCCCGGCCCGCCGGATGACGTCGATCGCCCGCCGCCGGGCCGTCGTGGTGAGCCAGGCGATCGGCTGTTCCGGCACCCCCGACTCGGGCCAGGTCCGCAGAGCCTGGGCGAAGGCGTCCTGCGCACACTCCTCCGCCAGGCTCCAGTCCCCACCGGTGAACCGGATCATCGCCGCGACGATCCGGCCCCACCCGTCGGTATAGATCTCCGCGATCCGCTCAACCAAGACGCCGCCCCGCCCCACCGCGAATGCCGGGCCGGTGAGTGTGGCTCAGTCCTCGTCCCATGGCCAGACCGGGCGCAGTTCGATCACTCCGGACCAGGCCATCGGGTGTTTCGACGCCACCTCGATCGCTTGATCCAGGTCGTCGCATTCGAGCACGTCGAAGCCGGCGATCACGTCCTTGGTCTCGATGTAGGGGCCGTCGGTGATGAGCACTTCCCGGTTGCGGACCCGCACCGTGGTGGCCGCACTGGCCGGCCGGGTCCGGTCACCCATCAGCCGGATCCCTTTGCCGTCCATCTCCCCGGCCCAGTCGTCCACGTCCGGCGCCCCGTCGTCCGCTCCCGGTGTGAAGTCCGGGTCGATACAGACCAGCATCAGGTATCTCATCGTGTCGCTCCCATGGTCATCGCTGCCCATCTCGTCGATTCTGTCCCGGAGACCATCCCCGAGCGCGTCCTTCACCCTGTTGACGAACGGGCCCGGCCCGCTACTACCGGCGTGACGGAATTTGTTCACACGATGAGGTGACCGTCCTCCAGGTAGACGGAGGTGCCGTCGGCGCTGGCCCGTAGTGCGGCGGTGACTCGCCTGGCCAGCAGCGGGATCAGCCGTTCGGTGGCCTCGGCCGGGGTGCACCACGCCCAGGACCGTAGTTCGTCGGCGGGCAGCGTGATCCGTTCGGCGGCCGCGGAGGACAACAGGCCACCCTCAAAGATCAACATCAATCCGTCGGTACGATCCTCACGCGGCGGCACCCAGTCGGTGACCAGCAGCCGCCCCACCTCGACGGACAGCCCGAGTTCCTCGGTGACTTCGCGTCCCGCCGCGGAGTACGGCGACTCGCCGGCCTCGACCGCCCCGCCCGGCACCTCCCAGTACGGCTTGTAGGTCGGTTCGACGAGCAGCACCCGCCCGAGTGAGTCGGTGAGCAGCACCCCGGCCCCCATCCGTTTCCGGGGCAGACCGGCGATGTACTCAGAGCCAGTAGTTGTCGTGTTCGAGGAAGAAGGCGGCACGTTCGTCATCAGTCATCTCCCCGAGGTCCGCGAGTCCTTCGAAGTAGCCTTCCCGGGACGCTCCGGGCGAGAAGTGCAGCAGCATCGAAACGGGCGCCCCGGACCGGTTCTTGAACCCGTGCACCCCGCCGATCGGCACGTGCACCCAGTCATGCGGTTCGGCGTCGATCCATTCCGTACCGTTGTAGATGCTCATCACCCCGGACAGGATGTAGAACGATTCGCTGATCGAACGGTGGAAGTGCGGAGCGGGCCCGACCTCGGCCGGCCCGCACTCCCACCGGTAGATCCCGAACAGCCCACCCGTCGACTCCCCGGTGGCGAGGTAGTGGACACGAGTCCCGTTGTGGTCGACGAGTTCGGGCGCGGCGGCGGCAGGCCGGTACAGCGCGCTCTTCTCCCCGGATTCCCCGAAGTACTGCGGCGGTGGATAAGACATGTCCTATGTCTACCCGAAGGTGAGTACCGGCTTGACCACCTTTCCGGCGGCGGCGTCCCGGGCGGCGGTCTCGATCTCCTCGAACGGGTACTCGGTGATCAGCTTTTCGATCGGCAGCAGTCCCCGGCCGTGCAGGTCGATGAGCTGGGGCAGGAAGGTGGCGGGATCGGCGTCGCCTTCGATGACGCCGCGGATCCGGATGCCGTTGCGCATCACGGTCATGATGTCGAACGTGGCTTCCCCGCCGATGCCGACCAGGGCGAGGGTTCCCCGGCGGTGCAGGGCGCCGATGGCG
The DNA here is from genome assembly GCF_900104725.1 of Actinoplanes derwentensis. Taxonomy (NCBI): domain Bacteria; kingdom Bacillati; phylum Actinomycetota; class Actinomycetes; order Micromonosporales; family Micromonosporaceae; genus Actinoplanes; species Actinoplanes derwentensis. Next base: position 3,662,505 of record NZ_LT629758.1, on the reverse strand, counting down.
CGGGCGATCACGTCGGGGCGCCCGGTGGTGTCGACGGCGTGGTGCACCTTGTCCGGGGCGAGGTCCGTCGCGCCCAGCGCGAGGGCCAGGTCGCGCCGCCCCGGATGGACGTCGACGGGGATCACCGTGCAGCCCAGGGCGACCGCGGCCATCACCGCGCTCAGGCCGACACTGCCGGTGCCGTAGACCGCGACGGTGTCGCCGGGGGAGGGCCGCAGGACGTTGAGGACGGTCCCGGCGCCGGTCTGGACGCTGCAGCCGAGCGGCGCGGCGAGGACGGGGACAGGGTGGGCGAGATCTTCACGACATTGCTCTGGTACGCCACCGCATGGCTCGCGAAACTGGACTGCCCGAAGAAGCCCCCGTGGACGGGCGAGCCATCGGGTAGCCGAAACGTGGGTGTGCCGCGCATGTTCAGGTCGCTGAGCAGGCAGTAGGCCGGATGCCCGGCCCGGCATTCCGCGCACTCACGGCAACTGCGGTAACTCAGCGCCACCCGGTGACGAACTCGCTGCCCCGCCACGGCCCGAGGATCTCCTCGGGCCGCACGGCGGGCAGCGAGTCCCAGAGCCGGTCCAGCTCGTCGGTCGTCGTCCGGTTCTCGTTGGCGCGAATCTCCTGACTGCTGTCCATGATGGCGCCAATATAAAATATATCCGGGCTCAGTGGGGGATCGGAACCTTCGACCAGTCGGTGTCCGAGGCGAGGTGGAAGCCGGGATACGACGGCTGGTTGTAAGTGGTCTGCTGGCGAGCCACCTCGACCCGGTACTGCGGATCGTGCATCAGCGTGTAGAGCTTGTGGCCGGTCAGTTCGGTGCTCAGGTGGATCCGGATGGCCGAGCTGTCGGTGGTGCGTACCAGCAACTCCTCCCGCCAGTCGCCGAAGACGTCCGCGATCAGGCTCGCGGTGCCCTTGGTGCCGTTGTTGGTGCGGGTGCCCTCGGCGGTGAGCAACCGGCCATGGTTCCAGTCGTCGATGCTGGGCGTGACGTCCTGCGCGCCGTTGAGGATCTGCGTGGTGAGGTCGGCGGACCAACGGATGCTCTGATTCGTACCGGGAATGGTGTTCGTCAGGATCTCGCCCTTGGCGCTGTGCAGCCCGAGCGCCTCGGATCCACCGGGCATGCTCGCCCACGACTCGATGCCCCGGGTGCCGGGCAGCACGTCCCCGACCATGCCGCGGCCGGTGTCGCGACCGGAGTAGGTGCCGAACAACACTTCGCCGGTACGGGCGTCGCGCATCGCCATCCCGTACGGCGCATAGGTCCCGCCCTCGTGCACGGTGAAGATCTCCAACCCGGGACGGTCCGGATCGATATCGGTCACGTGCATGGCGTCACCGTGCCCGAGCCGGGCTTGGATCCCGGGTGTCGCGCTGCCCTCGGGCATCGTGGCGAACGACGAGTACAGCAGGTCACCGTCGTCGTCGATGGTGGCCGACCCGTAGATGATCTCCTGCTTCCGGTCGCCGTCCACGTCCGCGACGCTCAGTGAGTGGAAGCCCTGCGTGGTGAGCGTCCCGTAGACGGGCGACGTCCCGTCCCGGCCGTGCGGCGAGTCGTTGAACGGGTTCGTCATCGGTGTCCAGCCCGAATCCACGAACCAGTCCTCGACCAGCTTGCGCCCGTTCCACCGGTAGGCGACAAGTGTCGTGCGGGTGTAGTAGCCCCGGGCGAAGACCGCCGACGGATGCCTGCCGTCCAGGTAGGCCACCCCGGACAGGAACCGGTCGACCCGGTTGCCCGGCTCGATGCGCGCCATCGCGTAGTCGCCCCACATCAGGCCGTCGTCGTGCCGCCCCGGCTTGTACTCGATGGACTGCAACTCACGCCCGGTGGCACCGTCGAAAACGGTCAGGTACTCGGGGCCGTCGACGATGAACCCCTCGAACGCGCGCAGATTGTTGCGAGTGCTGCGGGCCGGTGCGTACACGTCCATGAAGTAGTCCGTGAGCGCTTCGGCGTCCGCCCGGCTGAGCGGGTACTGATACCGCGGCGCGATGCCGAACGCCTGCTCCAGCGTCGCCGGCCAGCGCCCGGCCACCACTTCCGGATGCTGGTGCCAGCCGAGGAACATGTCCACGACGTGCTCGTAGTATCCGGCCGCGCTCAACCGGTAGTCCTCGGTCGGAGCGTGACCCGGCGTCGTGATGTAGCGCGACTTCCCGTCTCGGATCGTCCTCGTGCCGGGCGCCGTCTTCAACATCATCTCCGAGCGGCCGTCACCGTCGAAGTCGTACACCAGGAACTGGGTGTAATGCGCCCCGGCCCGAATGTTGACCCCCAGGTCGATGCGGTGCAGCAGCTTCCCGTCGGCGCGATAGGTGTCGATGTAGACCGGCCCGGTCCAGCCGATCTGCGACACGTCCTTGGAGTTCGACGGATCCCACTTGACGACGTACTCGTACTTGCCGTCGCCGTCCACGTCGCCGACGCTCATGTCGTTCGCCGAGTACGTGTAGGCCTCACCGGCCGGGGTCACACCGTCGGCCGGTTTGCTCAGCGGCATCTCGTAGAAGCCGTTCTGCCACGCTGTCGCGCTGCCGGACGGCCCGCCCTTGACCGGGACGACCCGGTACTTCGCGGTGCCCGAACCGGCCTTGTCCAGGTAGTTCGTGCTGTCCGAGACGGTCGCGATCCGCCGGCCGTCGCGGTAGACGTGGAAGTTCACCCCGGTCAGCCCGGTCGCCGAGTGCCCGGTCGCCTCCTGGCCGAGCAGCCGCCAGCTCAGGAAGACGCCCTCGCTGGTGGGGGCGGCGACCAGGCCGCGATCGAGACGTTCCAACCGGGGCCCGCGCGGCGCGGACGCCACGGCGGGGGTGGGGATGGCGGCGACGAGGACGATCGCCGTGGTGCAGGTTCTCAACCATTTGCTGGTACGGGTGGGCATGCGCGTTCCTCCGAGTGGCGTTCGGTGGGCGTACCGCAGCGGGGAAAAGCTCTTGATCTTGTACTGCCCGGCGCCACCGAGCCGATGGTGATCAGTGGCTCGGGCCGGTTTCAGCAGTAGGAATGCGCTTTCCAAGGGAGTCTGCATCGATGTAACGAGGTCGTCAACGGTTTCCGGCCGGTAAATTCTGGATCGTTTCACGGCTCGGGTGGCAGAGGTGCGCATCGATTGCTGTTCCCGGTGGTTCTCGGCGGTCCCACTTTTTTGTCGGACCCCAGCCGTAACCTTCGGGCATGGTCACTCGTTCAACCTTTTCCGACCGCTCCGAGTTCGACGAGGCGGTCGAGACGGCGCGGCGTGCCGCCCGGGCCTACTACGACACCGGCGACGCCGTGATGACCGACGCCGACTACGACACGCTCGCCGACCGGATCGCGGCGGCCATCGCCGAGCGCCCCGAGTGGGATGACCAGGGCATCACCACCGCAGTGGCCGCGGGGGCCTCTGCCGGTGGCGACGTGCGGCACCCCACCGCGATGCTCTCCCTCGACAAGATCAAGACGCCGGAGGAGGTCGAGGCCTTCGTCACCACCCTGGCCGGCGACGGCTGCCTGGTGGAGGTGAAACTCGACGGCCTCGCGCTCCGCGCCGAATATGTCGACGGCAGACTGACCCTGGCCGCACTCCGGGGCGACGGTGCCACCGGTGAGGAGGTGACCGCCCAGGTGCGCCGGGGTGTCGCCGGGCTGCCCGCTGAGCTGGCCACCCCGTGGAGTGGTGAGGTGCGCGGCGAGGTCTACATGACCGTCGGTGACTTCGAGGCCGCCAGCGCCAACCGGGTCACCGCCGGTGGCAAGGCGTTCGTCAACTCGCGCGGTGCGGTGGCCGGGGCGATCCGGAGCATCGACCGGGCGTACGACGCTCCCATGACGTTCGCGACCTACGAGATCACCGACCCCGCCGGCAGTCATCTCGAGCGGATGGACCGGGCGCAGGAGCTGGGCTTTCCCGCCGCCTGCCGACTCATTCCGGAAGCCGCCGGGCAGTGTTTCACCACCGAGCAGGTGACCGCCGCGATCGAGCTGATCGGTGCCCGGCGCGCGACCCTCGGGTTCCCCATCGACGGTGCGGTCATCAAAGCCGACGCCGAGTCCACCCGGCGACGGCTGGGCCTGGCGAGCCGCACGCCGTACTGGGCGGTCGCCTTCAAATACCCGCCCGACACCGCGTCCACCGTGCTGCGCGACATCGAAGTGCGGGTCGGCCGCACCGGGCGGATCAGCCTGCGCGCCATCATCGACCCGGTCCACGTCAGCGGCACCACCGTCACCAAGGCCACCCTGCACAACCCGCAGTGGGTCGCCGAGCAGGGCCTCGCCCTCGGCCAGACCGTCGCGGTGTGGCGGGCCGGTGACGTCATCCCGCGGGTGACCGCCCCGATCGGTGACCAGCCACACGGCCTGACCCCGTGGGTGGCGCCCGAGGTGTGCCCCCAGTGCGGCGAGCCGTGGGACAAGTCGAGCCTCCTGTGGCGCTGCCACACCGCCTCGTGCGCCGCGGCGAACGCCCTGGCCTACTGGTGCAGCCGCGAAGCCCTCGACGTCGACGGCGCCGGCGACTCGTTCTGCGACGCGATCATCGAAGCCGGCCTGGCCCGCACCGTCGCCGACCTCTACGACCTGACCGCCGACACGATCGCCGACCTGCCGGTCGGCAAGACCACGTCCGGCGGCACCGTGATGCTGGGCCGCGCCAACGCCGACCGCATCATCACCGGCCTGGCAGCCAGCAGGAAACAGCCCTTCAACCGGGTGGTCACCGGTCTCGGCATCCGGATGACCGGCCGCAGCGTCGGCCGCTGGCTGGCGGCCCGGTTCAAGTCGATGCCGGCCTTGCGAGCGGCCACGGTCGAGGAGATCGCCGAGATCGACAAGATGGGCCTGATCAAGGCCCAGCACGTGGTCGACGGCCTGGTCACCATGGGCGAGGTGATCGACCGCCTGACCGCGGCCGGCCTGACGATGGAGGTCCTGGACGACGGCGGCGCCAAACCGCTGGCCGGCCAGACCTACGTGGTGTCCGGCTCGGTCCCCGGCTACACCCGGACCACGGTCAGCGAACGAATCGAAGCCCTGGGCGGCTCCGCCAGCAGCAGCGTGTCCGCCAAGACGACAGCCTTGGTGACCGCCGAGACCACCACAGCCAAAGCCAAGAAGGCGGCCCAGCTGGGCATCCCCGTGATCACACCGGACGAGTTCGCCCAGATGCTCACGTGATCCCGCCGGTCACCGGACGAGGCATGGCGCAGGACCGTCCTGGGTAGACAGATGGTGCCAGCGACCCGGACCTCGGGAGGTACCGACATGTCCCACCCCTCCAGCGGCCGCCCGAACTCAGGCGCCCGTGTCTGCACGATCATCGCCTTCGTCTGTGCCGTGATCGCCGTCCTCTTCGTCCCGGTGCTCTTCGGCCTCATCGCTGTTGTCCTCGGCGTGGTCGCCGGCTTCCTCGGAGACCGCCCTCTCGGCTGGTACGCGGCCGCGGCCGGCGTCGGCGGCGCCATCCTCGGCCTGGTTCTGGCCGCCGCGGTCGTCAGCGCGGGCTGATCAATCCCGCTCGCGGGGTGATGGCCGGGGTCAGCGGCGGGTGGCTTCGCGGGTGTTCACCAGCAGGACCAGTACGGCGGCGCCGAAGAAGGTGAACGTGAGCACGTAGCGGCCGTCGAACCAGAGGACCACCAGCACGAGGATCAGGGCGGCGGCCAGCAGGATGCGGAGGATCACGGCCAGGAACTTGCCGCGGACGAAACCCTCCACCAACAGCAGGACCAGGAGCAGCGCCAGGGCCGTCTGCTCACCCGAGATGTCCAAGGGGGAGACGACGGCGCCGATGGCCCACAGGATCAGCGGGGTGCTGATCACCGACCACCACGACCTGGCCCGGCCCAGGAAACCGGTGGACTGCTCCAGAGGGAGGCGACGATGCAGCAGATGGGCGTGTGGGTGCTGGTTTACTGGCGTGGCGATGGCGGCCCGATGCAGCTCGTCGGCTAGGCGGGTGTGTTCCATCCGCATGCCGAGCAGCTTCTGCTCCTGGCCGGCGAGTGCGCGGACTTCGGGGGCTGCGGCGGGCAGTCCGGCGGCGGCCAGGGTGAGTTCGTGGCGCATCTTGGTGATCTCGGTGTCGAGTTCGATGAGGCGGTCGATGTCACGCTGGTTGCGTTCTTCGACGAGCTGCAGTTCGGCGGCCGGGTCGGGCACCACCTTGGCCAGGCCGGCCCAGCCGACCGGGTCGGCCCAGGCCTGCCGGACGGTGCCGTCCCGCTGGTAACGGGGGCCGGCCGGGCCGCGTTCGCCGCCGAGCCGGTCGAGGGTGTCACGGCCCCAGAGGCCGCGGAAGTCGCGCACCCACGGCGTGTCGTCGCCGATGTTGATCGCCCGCCAGGCTTCGTTCTGTCCGGGGCCGACCGAGCGGCCGTCACCGCGGGCGTAGTCGACGTACGGGATGCCGACGTTGCTCTGGTCCTCGGGAGACCACGGCGCCAGCAGCCGGGCGGACCAGCGCAGGGCGTTGACCAGGCCACGCAGGCGCGGCGGCCGCACCGTGATCAGGTAGTCGCCGGGCAGGTAGGCGCCGGAGTGCGAACCCGCTCCGACGAAGACCACCGGATGCCGCCCGTCGACCACGGTCAGGTCCGGGTCGTCCCAGCGTCGCCGCAGGTCGTCGCCGGTCTCGTCGTGAGCCGAGAACACCACCCACGACGGCTCCGGCAGACCGTCGGGGCCGGGTTCACCGTTCGCGTCGATGTAGACGGTGACCTGTTCCCAATCGGCCTCGTGCTCGTTGACCCCGCCGAACGCCGAACGCCAGTTGTTGAAGCTGTAGAAGAACCAGTACTGGCAGACGATCCACGGGCCGTCGCGCAGCACCCGCGCGTAGTAGGTGGGTCGCAACGTGTCGAGGTGGTCGCGTTGCAGCAGGAAGGAGCGTGTCGCGCTGCCACCGGGGACACTGCCGCGGAACAGCAGCGAGAACCGGTTGAGCGTGTCGACGAGCCGTCCGGTCAGGCCCACCGACGCGAGCCGGCTCGACCGGGACAGGTGCGGTGGGCGGTCCCGGAGCGGGATGTGGGCGAGGTGTTTCTCCCCGTTGCCGATGCCGGACAGCGAGTACCCGAGGCCCTGTTCGGCGCCGCCGGCCGTGGCGAGCGTGTCGAGGGTCAGCTCGCCGGGCGCGACGACCTGGACGGGGCTGCTGCCGCGGGGTTCGACGCGCCACAGGCTGGCCTGGCTCACATACTGCTCGACCGAGACCGGGAAGAAGTACTCACCTTCAGTGAACCTGGCCACCGGCTCGTAGGCACGCAGCAGCCGCAGGTCGTCGCCGATCGCCAACCCAATCCCTTCCCCAGGTACAGGTAGGCAAGAGGCTATCTGGCACGTGCCACCGGTCACCGGCGGGGCAACGGCGGCAGAAGGGCGTTCATGCGGGCCTTCTCGAACAGTTCCCCGCTGTCACCGAAGTAGGCCCACGGCCAGATCGCCTCGTCGCCGCTGCGTTCCAGGTGCCGGCGGGCCAGCTTGAGGTCGCCGCGGTCGTCGAAGACGAAGCCGAACGCCTGGTGCGCGGCCGGTGAGGCGGGGTGGGTGGCGTAGGTGTCGGCGCCTGCCATCAGGTTGTCCGACGCCGTGTCGATCTCCTGGCGGACCTCGCGGCGGTTGAAGTAGCGCAGCGCCGCCCGAACCCGGGTGAACACGAAGCATTCCTCGCGGCTGCCGTGCCATTTGGCGGTCAGCATGGTCAGGCGCAGGCGGTTGGCGGCCATGGCCAGTTCGGCACAGCGGACATGCCCGGTGATCATAGTGATCACCGGGCATGTCCGCTGCCCACGATCAGCTTTTCAGACCGTGCTCGATCGCCTCGATGATGCGAGGGCGCAGTTCGGCAGTGCTGACGATGGCGTCCACCGAACCGACTTCGACGGCACGCTGGATGCTGTGCACCCGGTCGAATTCGGACGCCACCTCACCGAGCTTCTCCGCCCGTACCGAAGAATGGGTCTCGGCCAGCCGGGTGTTGAGGGCGGCCCGCTCGGCTCCGGACGCGGCGGCGACCTGGGCCTGGAGTTCGGCGACCCGCGGGTCGTTGGCGGTCCGGTTGTTGACCTCGCCGGCGAAGACGACGGCGGCTGCGGGGGCACCGCCGAGAACCGAGGCGAAGGATCCTTCCAGGGCCAGAACGGTCATGTTCGGGTTGAGGGCCTTGGAGAAGACCACGAACGCGCCACCGTGGTAGCGGGAGATCACCGTGAAGATGATCGGGCCCTGGAAGTTGACGATGGCCCGGCCGATCTCCGCGCCGTACTCCAGCTGCAGGTTGCGCATCGACTCCGGCGAACCGTCGAAGCCGGACAGGTTGGCCAGCACGACCAGCGGACGGTTGCCGGAGGCGGCGTTGATCGCCCGGGCGGTCTTCGCCGACGACCGCGGGAACAGCGTGCCCGCGGTGTAGGTGTCCGGGCCGTCGGTGGGCGGGAAACCACGCCGGGTGACCGGCCGCGATTCGATGCCGAGCAGACAGACCGGACGGCCGCCGATGTGCGCGTCCTGCACGACCGAGGTGTCCGCGTCGGCCATGCCCGCCCACCGCTCCAGAACCGGGTGGTCCTGGTCGGAGACGGCACGCATCACCGTACGGATGTCGAAGGCCTTCTTGCGGTCCGGGTTGTGGCTGGCCGAGAAGATCTGCCCGACGGTGGTGAAGTCGCTGTCGGCCAGCGTGTGCGGGTACGGCGAGACGTCCCGGTCAGCTGGGTCGGTGGTGAGCGCGGGACGTGGCCCGGACTCGCCCGGCACCACATAGGTGTGGTCGTAGTGGGCCATCAGCACGTCCCGGGCGGCCGGCAGGCTGGGCGCCCAGTACTGCGCCTGGCCGTTGGGGCCCATCACCCGGTCGTACCCGCCGATGCCGAAGTTGTCCTCGGCCGACACGCCACCGGAGAAGTCGAGCGACTGCTTGCCGGTGAGCACCATCGCCGAGTCGGGCGTCATGACCAGGATGCCCTTGGTGTGCATGAGCATCGTGGCTTCGGCGTTCCAGTACGGCTGCGCACCCACGTTGATACCCGCGACCACGATGTTGATCTCGCCGCCGGCCTGGGTGAACGTGACGATCCGCTTGAGGGCGGCGGCCACCCAGTCCATGTTCTCGGTGCCGGAGGTCATCGAGATGCGGGCGCCTGCGGAGAGGGCGAACCACTCCAGCGGGACGCCGAGCGAAGAGGCCAGGTCGAGAGCCGCGATGATCCGCGCGCACTCCGGCTCGGAGAGGGCGCCCAGCGACTTGGTCGGGTCGCCGAGCAGCACGACCCGCTTGATGCCCTCCGGGTAACGGTCGGTCGGCGTGTTGACGACACCGGCGACGATCGCGGCCGAGTTACGGCCCTTCGGCCGGTCGACGGGCTCCAGCGTGCCGGCGGCGGTCAGGTCGTATTCCACGAAACTGCCGAGAAGACCGGTCAGTTCGTACGGGTAGACCGTCCCGCGCCGGGCCGCGCGCAGCACCTTCTGGCGGTAGTCGTCGAGCGGCTGCACCAGTGCGGTCGACGGTTCGCCCACGTGCAGGTGCGCGCCGCTGCCCGGTTCCAGGGTGATCGTCACCGCGACCTCGGTCAGTTCCCCGCTGGACCGGCGCTGGCGGGCGATGAACTGCACCTCCTCCAGACCGGCCCCGGAGGCGGTCGGCAGGATCCGCTGGACCAGCGCGTTCAGTTCGTCCAGCGACAGTTCGGTGACCGGCCAGACGTACATCATGATCCGGTTGGTGTCGAACCTCTTGTTCTGCGGCCGCTGCGCCTGGATGTTGCGGATCGCGTCCAGGGTGAGCGTCACCGCCTGTTCCAAGGCGGGCAGGGCGACCAGGCGGCCGTCGGTCTCGCGTAGCGCGGTCAGGTCCCGGACCTGGTACATCGCGATGAGCCGCTCGTCGGCCGGGTTGTTCTTGGCGACCGCCTTGAAGAGGTACATCTCCTCGTCGGTGGAGGGCAGCCGGGTCAGGTCGAACTCGCGCAGCCGGGAGATCTGGAGCCGCCGGGCGATCTGCGGGTGCAGGCCACGGATCAGCCGGTCCTCGCCGAAGTGGCCGGCCTTGTCCGAACGGAAGGTGAAGTGGTGGTGCATGACCGCGCCGCTGGTGCCGGCGATCGTCGCGGTGATCCGCCGGACCCCGGGCAGGGTCAGCCCGGCGAAATGCGCACTCAGGGCGGCGGCCACGTCGTCGGCCGACGACGGCTGATCGTCCCAGGCGATGTAGACGTCAGCGACATCCACGTCCAGCGGGCCCAGCGCCGCGAGCGAGGCCGGCAGGTCCGAGATGTCGACGGCGACGGCCGCGATCCGGGTGACCCGCTCACCGGCATGCGAGGTGACCATGAATCGGACGTCACCCACCGCCCGGACGGAGACCGGTGCCAGCCCACGGTTGTCGTAGTAGCGCCGGGTCAGCACTTCGAGCAGCGGAACATGGTCGCGCCCGGACCGCCCGATCCGCTGCCCCAGCAGCCGGACCAGCGGTTCCGAACAGGCCACCATGCTCTGGATCCGGGCGTCCCGGTCCAGCGCCGCCGGGTGATGGTCGAGATGCCGCAGGTCGGCACGGACCGAGGCGTAGACCTCAGCCCGGGTGCGCCGCAGCAGCGGCTGCGCGTACCACCGGAACACGATGCCCCGGGCCAGATCGGACACCGTCGGGAACCGCACCTGGGTCGCCTCGATCAGGTGCTCGAGGGCGATGCCGGCCCGTTCGGTTTCCGTCTCCTGGGGCGGGTTCCCGGCGATCCACTGCCGCAGGATCTCGGACACCACGCCGACGTTGGCCGCCGACCGCTGCAGAGCGAGGAAGATCCGGAAGAGCGCGTCCTCCAGCTCCGGAGTGCGGTCCAGAGACGACACCCCGTAGTGCCCGAGGACCTGGGTGAGCCGCGTCTGGAAATCGGCGGTGACCCCGGCCCGGTCCACGTCGAGGCTCTGCAGGTAACTGTGGAAGTACTCACGCGGGCTGTGTACGGCGTTGCCCGGCTCGGTCTTCCAGTCGTTGCCCGGCTTGTTGCGGGACAGTTCCAGCAGGTCGGCCAGGATCGTCAGCAGGTCGATCTCACCGGCTGCCGGGCGGCTGCCGCGGCCGGCCAGGTAAGTCTTGATCTCACCCGGGTCGACGTCGTAACCGAGCAGCAGGGCGCGCAGGTTGTCCAGTCCGTGCCCGTCGAGCGCCGAGCCGGGCAGTTCGATCTCGACGGCCTCGCCCGCGGCGGCGGCCTCCTCGTCGGCGTTGCCGATCGGTTCGAGGCGCATCAGCGGGGCACCGGTCTCGACCTGGCTGCCGACCGCGACCGGGCACTCCCGCACCCGGGCCTTGAACGGCGCCCGCAGCACGTTCTCCATCTTCATGCTCTCCAGCACGAGGATGGGCGCGCCGGCTTCGACCTCGTCGCCGACGGCGAGCGGGGTGGCGACGACCAGGGCGGGCGCGGGGGAGCGGACGACACCGCCCTCGTCGCGGCTGACCCGGTGGGTGATGCCGTCGACCTCGATCGTGTGGATCGGGCCGTGGGTGGCGGTGACCAGGCGGAAGCGGTGACCGTTCACGTACATCTGGCTGCTGTGCTCGTCGAAGCGCTCGCTGACGACGTCGGCGTGACCGTAGCTGGCGCCGGAGAAGATGCCGACCCGGAAACGCTTGCGGCCCAGTCGCGAGACCTGCACGCGATAGCCGACGCCGCGCAGTTTCAGGTCGAGCGGGCGGCCGGTCTCGTGCTGGGCCTGCGGGCGGCCACCGTGCGCGGTGGTGAGCAGCCGCTGCCGGCTGATCTCCTCCTCGTCCTGGTAGGCCTCGATCCCGGCGGCGGCCAGGGCGATCGCCGAGTGGCGGTGGGTGACCAGGCGGCCTTCGGCGCGGACCCGGTCGATCCAGCCGGTGTCGGCGGAACCGTCGATGACCTCGGGCTGGTCGAGCAGGTCCAGTACGAAGCTCTTGTTGGTGGAGCCGCCCTCGATGATGACGGTGGTCTCGGCCATGGCCCGCCGCAGGCGCCCGAGGGCCTCGTCGCGGTTCCGGCCGTACGCGATGATCTTCGCGATCATCGAGTCGAACGCGGCCGGAATGCTGTCGCCCTCGCTGACCCCGGTGTCCACCCGGATACCCGGGCCGGCCGGCAGTGCGAGCCGGGCGATGCGGCCCGGCGACGGAGCGAAGTCGCGGTCCGGGTCCTCGGCGTTGAGCCGGGCCTCGATCGCGTGCCCCTGCTCGGCCGGTTGCTCACCCTCCAGCCGGCCGCCACCGGCCACGTGCAGCTGAAGTTTGACGAGGTCAGTGCCGGTGGTGATCTCGGTGATCGGGTGCTCGACCTGAAGCCGGGTGTTCACCTCGAGGAACGCGAACAGCTTCTCGCCCGGGTGGAAGAGGAACTCGACAGTGCCCGCACCGCGGTAACCCACCGCGAGGGCCAGCCGGACCGCCGCCGCCTTCAGCTCGGCCGCCTCGGCCGGGGCCATCACGACCGACGACGACTCCTCGATGATCTTCTGGTTACGCCGCTGGACCGAGCAGTCCCGGACCCCGAGCGCCCACGCGCCGCCCTGGCCGTCGGCGATCATCTGCACCTCGACGTGGCGCGCGCCGGTGACCAGGCGCTCCAGGAACACCACGCCCGAGCCGAACGCCCGCAGCGCTTCCTGACTGGTCCGCTCGTACGCGTCGGTCAGATCCGCCGCCGAGTCGACCCGCCGGATGCCGCGCCCGCCACCACCGGCGGTCGCCTTCAGCATCAGCGGATAGCCGATCTCGTCGCCGGCCCGCAGCGCGTCCTCGAGCGTCGCGACCTCGCCGCGGCTCCACGGCGCGACCGGGACGCCGACCTCCTCGGCGATCAGCTTCGAACCGATCTTGTCACCGAGCTTGCGCATGGCGTCCGCGCTCGGCCCGACGAAGGTGACCCCGATCCGGTCGCACAGCTCCGCGAACAGCGGGTCCTCCGCGACGAAGCCCCAGCCCACCCAGGCCGCGTCGGCACCCGACTCGACGAGCGCGCGTTCCAGCAGCTCATGGTTGAGATAGGGCCGAGCTGCCGCCGCACCGAGCGGATAGGTCAGATCCGCTTCCCGGACGAACGTCGAGGTCCGGTCCTCATCGGTGTAGAGCGCGACCGTCTCGATCCGGGTCCCGGTCTCCGCGGACAGATCCCGCACGGCGTGGATGAGCCGCATGGCGGCTTCCCCACGGTTGATGATCGCGACACGCCTGAACACTTGCCGAGCCTCCCGGTAGCCCTGTGAGCTTTCTACTCCTCCACCCTCTCGGCTACCGCCCGGTCGAGCCATAAGCCGGATCATGCATGTCGTGCACCGTAAGTTGTAGGAATCCCACAAACGCCGTTGTCCCGGATGGCCAGACCGATCTTGTCAGCTACTACCGCCCAAAGATCAACTTCAAGGTCCAAACCACTTTTTCGTACGCCAATCACCTCCCCAACTGCAGTTATCCGTCCCGCCGCCACCCCGCGACGTGGGCGCGGGTCAAGACCGACCCGCGCCCACCGGGCCGAAGCGACCCCCGCACCGCCTCGACTACCAAACGTGATCCCCGGGCGCCCGTGCGTAGAAGCCGCCGGATCTCAGCCGATCCGGGCCCGGTCGATGACCTCCTCGGTCGTCAGCGGGCTCTTCGGGTGGTGACTCAGGCACAGCGGCGTGCGGATCTTCTGCGGGGCCTCACCTTCGGCGGCGAAGTAGAACTCGCCGGACCGCAGACGGGACACGTCCGGCACGTCGCCGCCCTTCGCCTTCGCCATCTCCCGGGCGGCCTCGATCTGGATCGGGCTGTTGAGCAGACCGTAGAACTGGGTGGCCGCGTTGCCCGGGATCCGGTTGTGCAGGCCCTTCGGTGACTGGGTGGCGAACACCAGGCCCAGTCCGTACTTACGGGCCTGGGACGCCAGCGCGAGAGTGCTCTGCGTGCAGGCGGTCATCGTCCCGGACGGGGCCAGGGTCTGCGCCTCGTCCATCACGAACAGGCCCAGCAGCGGACGATCCCCGGCCGGATTCCGTTTGATGTAGGCGAACAGCGCCATCTCCAGCTGGTTGACGAAACTCTGGCGCATGTCGTCGGAGGGCAGCCCGATCATGCTGATCACCGAGATCCGGGCACGTCTCCCGGCCGACGGCGTGAGCAGCACCGCCGGATCCAGGGGTGTGCTGCCACCGCCGAACATCGGGTCGTTGTCGATCGACGCGGTCAACGTCTGCGCCAGCCCACCGGCGATCTTGTCGGCGCCCTCCAGCTCACTGACCCCGTCCGGCAGGTCGGTGAGTGTCGCGATCAACCCGCGCAGTGACCCGCCGCCGCGCCGCCCGTAGTGGTCCACGGCCCGCCGCAGCACCGCCCGCCCCAGGTGTGCCTTCGCGGCCCGGCCGTCCAGCTGCGCCCGCGGGATCAGCGCGGCCACCGCCGAGTCCACCGCCTCGTTGAACTCGTCCGGATCGTCGAGCACACTCCGGAAGTCCGGCAGCGGCTGAAAACTCAGCGGCCGCCCGGTCTCCCGCCGCGGCGTCCACACCACCACCTCGGTCCCGGCGAGGTAGTCGGCGGCCTTGTCCGCGTCCCCGGCACCCCAGGCCGCCGGCGGCTCCGGCCACTGTTCCCCGAGCCGGGCCAGGTCGTTGTTGGGGTCCAGCACGATCGCCGACACCCCTTGAAGCGCACACTCCTCGACCAGCCGCCGAATCAGAACGGTCTTCCCGGACCCCGACCCGGCGAAGATCGTGACGTGCTTGCGCAGCGACTCCAGCGCCAGCCGAACCGGCTCCCCACCGGCATGGTCGTGCCCGACCGTCAGCATCGGCACGCCCGACTCACCGGCAGCAGGGCCACCAGTGGAATCGGCGGTGGAGGAAGCTGCGGCAGAGGCGGCGGTGGAAGCGGCGGCAGTGGAGGTGGAAGCGGTGGTAGATGCGGGCCCGAGCCCGAGGGCCGTGCGGAAGATCTCCAGCCCACTGGCCGGCTTCCGCAGCACCAGCCACGCGGGTAGATCGGCCGAGGCCTCGTCCAGAAGAACCCGCAGGGCCGACAGGGTCCGCAGATCCGATTCCGGAAGCGGGAGCGTGGCTACGTTCTTGGCGGCCAGCGCCTGGATACGCGCGATCGTTCCGGCACCGGTCCAGGCGCCGTTACGCAGAAAGAAGAGCTTGCGTTTGGGTACCCCGTGCTCGACACCCGCCGCCGTGACCGCCCGGTTGATCCGGCTGAGTGGCGCCCGGGTGCGATGCCCGGTACTGATCGCTCGGAACGACCAGTGCGCCTGATCCTCGGTCTCTTGATCGATGGTCTCGCGGAGACGGGCGTGCAGCGGAGGGCTGGCACTTGGCAGGCCGTCCTGGTTGAACTTCTCGTCGGCGACGCCCCGTTCGATGATCCAGGCAGTCAGCCCGGCCGAGATCAGCCCTGGGATCAGCTTGTCCTCCTCCGCCGGAGACAGCGGGGCCAGCACATCCGCTTCGTCCCGCAGTTCACTGAACCGGATGTCCAGCTTCTCGCGGAGTCCGTCGGTGATCTCGGTCGGAACCATCGGCACCGCGTTCGCCTGATCTCCAGAGCTATCGAGGCTCGTCATCTCGGACACCACGCCGGTTCTCAGGCAGTGCCGGACGTGCCTGTCGATCTCGATGAGCAGTTGGCGGGGAGTGAATTTGGCGGCCTCGGCGAACGCCTCGGGCCGGACCGGCCATGACGGATAAGAAGGGGTGTACGAGACCTTCCCGAAGTTGTAGGCGAAACGCTTCTCGATGAGGTCCCGGGCGAGAACGGGGTTCCGGATGGTCTTCATCTCCTCGGCCACTCGGAAACGGTCGCCCACCGTGCTGGTCGCCTTTTCCTTGATCAAGATCCAGGACGGCGGGATGCACGCCACCAGATTCAGCGTCCGGCGAGTGTTCTGGCGTAGCGCCATCAGCCCGTGCGCCAGCTTCTCAACGATGAGGAGCTGGGACCACTCGCCGGTGTCCATCTGCCCGGATTGGCCGCCGGCGTTCGGTGCCATCCCCGATTGGGAGATCAGCGTGTCGATTTGGTCGACGGCGATCACTGAAGGGCCGGTGATCGCGAGCAGCCGGGACAGCTCCCGGACGATCTGCTCTGAGCTGCGTTCGCCGCGTTTCAACCGCCAGGGAGCACGTTCTCCCGGAACCACTTCCGGCTCCGAGGCCAGGTAGCTCTCGCCGATGTCACGGTGCGTGATGTCCTCCGAGGCGGACAGGGCGAGCGCGCGGAAGGTGCTGTCACACTCCCGTGCCACCAGCCGGTCGTGGCCGCTCAGCCCGACGGTGAAGGCGTCCAGCGCCTCCGGCGTCAGCATGGTCTCGCCCATGACGGCCCGCCGCGCCGCCCGGGGCGCCCCGACCACGGCGGACAGCCGCCGCATGAACAACTTCAGCTGGGTGTCACTGCCGGGCACCATCCGGAACAGGCCGTCCATCATCGAGGCCAGCACGCTGTCCCAGAACATCTTGGCGTCGAACAGGCTGACCAGGAAGAAGTAGCCGCCCTGCTCCTGGATCTGCTGACGGACCCAGCCGAGCAGGTGGGTCTTGCCCGAACCGTTGCGGCCTCTCAGCACCAGCCCGAGCGGGCTGCCCCCGGTGCTCGCGCGTGCGTCGGCCATACCCGCCACGACGTCTTCGACGACGCCCCGGTGCAGGCCGTCGATGTGATAGAGCGGCGGCTGCCAGACGTCGTCGGGGACCTGCGCCCAGTCGAATCGGAGTGCCTCCAGCGCGTTGCGCTCTCCTTCGTTCATCGCGTACCGATGGAGATCAGATGGGTGTCCTGCCCGCCGACGCGGACCGCGGTGCGCCGGTCCTCCGCGGTCAGGGTCTTCTGGTTGATCTCGGGCATCATCTCCACGTCCTCCGCCCGGCTCAGCAACCGGAACACCTCGTCGAGCGCCTCGCCGGGCACGTCACCGAGTTTCTGACGGACAGCGGTGTGCCGGACCCATTCGCCGGGTTCCGGCGCCAGCGAGTGGTAGACCTGCCGGATCCGCGACTCGAGGTCGTCGTCCGTCGTTTCCGGCGAGACGGGAACAACCGCGTCGACGGCGTGCGAGAAGATCTCCGAGAATTTCCGGTACGCCTCCCGCTGGAGCACCCGGTTCCGGAGGTTTTCGTGCATCAGACTCAACGCCACGCTGATCACCTTCGCCCCCGGGGCGACGATGTTCAGCTCCTGGTTGACGCGTTCCCAGCCCTTTTCGTCCAGAACATGCGCGAACGCACGGCCGACTTTCCTGGACTGGACATATCCGAGACTGTTGAGCTTGGTTCGCTCCTTACCGGTCAAAGTGATATTGAAGCGCTCGGCAAGCTCCGAGTTGGAGAGTTCGCGTGCCTCCGACATCAGCACGATGAGCCACGCGCTCTCCGACGGGGTGAGGTTGTCAGCCACCCTGCTGTCCTTTCGTCATGGTGTTTCTGCGGGCACTGATGAGCTGTTCGATCTGAGCCGCTACGGCCTGCACGTCGTGTCGCACCCGGGCGTTGGTGAACCGGAGAACCGCGAACCCGTCCAACTGCAACCGGACGTCGCGGACCCGATCGGTGTCGTACTGTTCCGGCCGGCAGTGCTCCAGCCCGTCCAGCTCGACCATCACCCGCTCGGCCGGCCACTGCAGGTCGGGCCGGATCGGGCTGCGCGAGGGCACCGGCTGATAGGTGCCGTTCCAGATCCGGCCGTGTGCCCACGCCTGCCGTGCCAGCACCGTCTCCAGCAGCGCTTCGACAGCACTGCGGGGATGCGGGGAGCCGATCGCCACCGACGAGACGGCGGCCGGGACCCGGTCGGGGCCGGTGATCCAGACACCGAGGCGGCCGTGCTGGGCGAGCCACGCCGAACCGGCCAGCACGACGTCGGAACAGGTCCCGGAGGCGGGTACGAGCAGCAGTAGCCGCTTGCGGTGGAAGGCCGTCGCGAGGACACCGGCGAGCCCGGCGATCCGGGTCTCCGGCCGCTGCCGGGTCCGGGGACGACGGCCGGTCAGGGAACGTTCGGCCAGATCGGCCAGGAACGCGCTGGACTGGCCGGTGGCCCGGGCCCGCTCGATCGCCAGCGCCCGGATCGCCGCCAGGGCGGAGCCGCGTGCCCCGTCCAGCCCGTCGGCCTCGGGCAGCCAGCCGGGCAGGAGCCGGCGGGCGAGCGAGTCCAGGAACTCGATCACCTCGGCCACGAACACCGCCACCGTCCGGTCGGACAACGGGGTCACCACGACCGGCGCGGGCAGTTCCGCGCGGTGGGCGGCCACCTCGGCGACGTCGGCGGCGGACAGTTGGGGAAGGCGTACCACCCGGTCGGTCGGAATGCCCTGGAGCGTGAGAACGGCTCCCATCAGGTCTCCCACGGCTGGTACGGGCTGCCGTCCGCGGTCAGGCCGTGAGCCCGGAGCCGGTCCACGCCGACCGGATCGTTTTCCCTGGCGTTGAGCAGCGCCACCAGCCGTTCTGCCGCCTGGAACGTCCCGGCGTCGACCTCGCGCCGGAGTTCGTCCTCGTTCCGCAACTCGAACAGCAGGGTGGTCAGCTGGCGGCCGGCGTCCTCGTCGCCGTCGGCGATCCGGCGGCGTAAGTCGGACACCTGGGCTTGGATAGCCGTGCCGTCCGTTGCCGCGCCCGACGCGAGTAGCTTCTTTAGCTGGCGGTGGGCGGCCCGGTCCCCGGCGTTGGCACGCTTCCGCAGCTGGGCCTCCTGGGCGTGGGCGGCTAGTAGCTCGGCCAGGGCGCAGGCAGCCGGCTTCTTGCCGAGGTCGGCCCGTTCCCGCAGCTCAGCGACTGCCCCGCGATCGGCGAGAAGTTCAGCGAGGTACTTCTCGGACTGCTTGTTGCCGCCGTTGGCCCTGGTCCGCAGCCAATCGGCCTCGCCGTTGTCAGCGAACAACTCGGCCAGATGTCGGGCGGCACGACGGTCGCCAACTGCCGATGCCGCCCGTAACGCACCGATCCGGGGCGCCAACGCGGTGATGTCCTCCAAGAGTGCGGTAGCAGAGCCATCCTCTGGATCGTCCAGGACATGCTGGCTCAGCAACATGATTGCCTCCTGATCGCGCCCACTGCGAAACAGCAGGTCCGCGAGTTCGGCAACGCCTTCCCCATGTCGGTCGTATAGACGCCGCAGCGCATGCTCCTCGTGGCAGTACCGCATACGGGTGTTCGCCGCCAGAGCGAGCCGACGGAGGTCGTCCGGGTTCCCCGCGGTGGCGATCAGGGCGTTCCATGCGCTTTGGGGAGGGCATTTATCGCGCCTGATGTGTTGGGCGACGTAATCGGCCACTACATGACCGGTCCGATGGCCAGCGCCGCCCTCGTCGGCCGGGGCTAGGGTCGATACTCCACCGCGCACCTCCTCCTCGCCGAACGCCAAGGCCTCGTCTAGCCACCAGGATGGCCGGTTGACACGTTGAGTCGGGGTCAGATAGCCGCCGACAGCTTCCACAAAACAGTCGCGCGGGATCGGTGTCCGTATGCCGAGCCGCCGCGCATCGGCTGCGAAGTTGATCACGGATCGTGCGTAGGCTGGGGCTAGCTGCCACCGATAGAGCAGGTCGGGGCCGGCAGCCAGTGCCTGGGTGAGTCCAGCGTCCTTGATCTCCAGCGCGAGGCGGATTCGGCTGTCCGTCTTCGCGACCTTGTCAGCATTGGCCTGTTCCCCGGGGGACAGCTCGTCCGGCACCACGATTTTGGTAGCCAAGCCCAGGAGACGGCTGTTGCCCCGGAAATCGGCCGGGTGGCGGGACGGCTTCCAAGTGGTGAAGTCGGTGGGCCACATGGTGGCGACGACGATCGCGGGAGAGGGTAGCAGCCGTAGCACGTGTTCTCTGGTCAACTGCGGCTCGGTGTCGAAGAACTGTTCGATCTCGTCGAGCCAGACGATGATCCGCTGCCGAGGGCCCCGGGACAATTCGATGATCTCGCCGGTACTCGCTGGCTGAATGATCGGCCAATTCGGCGCGACCACTCGGACGGCCTCATAGAGTGATCTTGTCTTGCCCGCCGATGACTGTCCGGCAAGTATGACGAAGCAGCCTTGATCGGTTCCGGCAGAAAGGTGATCGCGAAGGCCTTCGTCGATGTCCCGATTTACGTATTCGGGTAGTTCGTCGGAACTGTCGTCCGTGGTGATCGCCGGGTGAATGCCGAGCCGGTGCGGTGGAACCTCTTCGAAGCGTGGGAGCAGGGCGGCCGCAAGATCCGATGTGCTGACGATTGTCAGGTCGGCCGACCCCCTCGCGAACGCTCGTGGGCCGCCCGGTACAGCGGCGGCCGGATATTCGCGATCAGCCTACGAACCGCCCCGCCGGAAATCCATACCTACGCCCGTTCGCGCTAATGCCGGAATGGCTCGTCCGAATGGATGATCCGATTCATCCGGACGGCTTTTCCGGCAGCTCACGAGCGGAATGGAAGATCAATGAGCAATTCCGCGCAAGGTTCTGACTACTGACGGTTGTCATGTGGTGCGGTCGTGCTCGATGTGGAGGATGGCCAGCGCGGCGGCGACGATCTTGCCGATCCGCCAGGGGTTGAGGCTGACGTTGCGCAGCGCCTTGAAGGTCATCTTGAGCAGCGAGTTGCCGCGTTCGCCGATGGCTCGCAGGCTGTTGTGGGCCTTGTTGAGCTGTTGCTGGATGGGGTTGAGCTTGCCGTTCTTCGGTTTCTTGAACGCGACGGTGATGGTGCCGGATTCGCCTTCGTAGCCCAGGTCGCCGAGGGTGCGAAGGTCGGAGTCGGCGGCGGTGAGGGCGGGCAGGATCTCGGGGTGGGTGCGGATGGCGGTGGTGTCGTGTTCGCGGCCGGGTCGGACCTCGGAGGTCCAGATCGGCCAGCCGTCGGGCACGGTGACGACCTGGACGTTGCCGCCGTGGTTGTCGTGTTTTCCGGACCACCACAGATCCACGCCCGTCGTGGGTCCCGGGGTGCGGCACCGGTCGGTCTCGACCAGGATCCCGTCGATGTTCACGTAGTCGTGGCCGGCGGCTTTCGCCGCGAGCAGCGCGCCGTGCAGGCTCGGTGACCGGGCGGCGAGGACGTCGATGCCTTCGTGCAGGTAGTCGTAGCCGGTGGAGAGGCTGATCGCGTTGTCTCGGGCGAGCTGCCGCATCCGGGTGCTGTCGAGGAACCAGCGCAGTACCAGGATCGCCTGGTCACGGCATGGCAGAGAACGGGTTCCGGCGCGGGTGCCGCGGCGGGCGCGTTCGTTGGTGAGCAGTCCGGCGAGTACGTCCACGGTGTGTTCGCGTACCGGCAGGACCGCGGTGTATGTGACACTCATCGTCGGCGCAGGACCTCTATGAAGTTGAGCTGTAGGAGGCCACCTTCTTATCGAGGTTCTGCGCCGTTTCTACGTAGCCGTGATCATCCGGCGCGTCTCCGACTTTCTACGCATCTCGCCAGCTACGGACAGCAACTGCGACGTTGCGCGGAATAGCTCAATTACCGGGCGCCGCCATGAGGTACGGCGTGGTGGTACTGAGCGCGGCGAACCCGAGTCGCGACAGAATCGGGCGGCTCTGATCCGTTGCGTCCACCTGGAGGTACCGGTAGCCCAGATCGGCGGCGATCCGGGCCCGCTCGGCCACCAGCGCCCGATAGATGCCCTTACCCCGCCACTCGGGTGCGGTGCCGCCACCCCACAGGCCGACGAAATCAGTGCCCGGGTAGACGTCCATCCGGGCACTGGACACCGGTTCGTCACCGGCCAGCACCACGAACGGGTGGGCGTTCTCCGGTTCCTCGGCCAGCTGTTTGAGCACCCGGTGCCGCAGCCAGTCGGCGTTCTCCCCGAACGCACGCTCACTGGCCCGCGCCATCAACTCGACCCCGGCGGCGTCGGTGACCCTCTCCAGACGTACGCCATCGGGAAGTTCGGTCGACAACCGCATGTCGCCGACCGCCCCGACCATCAGCGTCTCCCGCTCCTCGGCGGCGAAGCCCGCGGCGAGGAGCCGCTCACCCAGGTCGGCGGGCCGGTCGTGCCCGTAGAGCTTCCACTCGAACTCCACCCCGAGTCCGGCGAAGAACCGCACCTGAGCGGCGATCGCCGCGTCCGCGCCGTCCTCGTCCAGCTCCGACCAGACGACCGCGTTCCAGTCCTTCCGGCCGCCCACGTGCCGCAACACCGGGCCGTCCCACTCCATGTGTGTGGACGGGGTCTCCGAACGGGAGTCACGTCGCATCTGCCGGTCGAAAAGTGCCAGTACCTCTTGATGATCCACACCCGAACCCCAGCACGCCACGCGCCTTTCGGGCAACGCATTATCGTGCTCTGGTGACCGAAGACCCCACCGAGATCGCCGTCGCCCTGACCTCCCTCGACGACACTTCCAGCCTCGGGACGCTGGTCGAGCGCCGGTTGACGGACGGTGACGTCCGGTTCGCCGTGGATCTCGGGACCGAGCTGTGGCGGCGGTACGGATCCGAGCCGAACCCGCCGTGGCAGTTCGGCAGCGTCTTCGACGACATCCTGCGCCGGCTGGCCCTGCGCCCGGGGATGGTGACCGAGACCGCCGAGTTCTTCACCACCGTCGCCGTGGGGCGCCGGGCCCGGTACGTCGCATCCTTGCTGGCCACCGAGCACACCGCCTCCGAGATGCGGGCGCTGACCGGAAACGCCGAGTTGAGTGCCTGCCTGTCCCAGGAGCTTCCACTGCGCGCTCTCCCACCGGGGCGGTTGTGGGCCCGGCCGCCGCATCCGCTCTCCTGGCTGCCGCTGGCGCTGACACCGATGGAGAAGTGGCCGGACCTGCCCCGGCACTCGCTGCGGGGAACCTCGCTGAGTCGTCCGGGCGTGCGGGTGTCACCCGTACCGGATGGCGGTGGGCCTCTGCCGTCGTGGCGGGAGACGGACGCCGGACAGATCGCGGCGGCGGTGAACGGCTGGCAGGTGGAGGCCCGGATCGTCACCTTCGCGGAGGCGGTGACACCGCACGCGTTCGCCGGTCTCGGGCTGGCGAGCACCGAGGGCCTGACCGAGGGGTTCGGGGTGTGCTCCGCCGCCGACGGCTGGCACCAACTGTTCGCCGCGGCCTCGATGGGCGGCGCCTACGGCTGGGGCGAGTTCGGCGCGTACGGCCGGCTCGCCGCCTGGCGCTCGGTCGCCGCGCTGACCGGTGCCCCGCCCGGCGCCAGCGCCGGCGAGGTGGCGACCCTGGCCGAAACCTGCACGTGGGTCTGGTTCGGCGGGGCCACCGGCTGGTTCGGCGGGGTCATGTGGGACATCGGGCTGGCGGTACTGTCCGCCGACGGCCGCCGCCTCGCCGTTCTGGCGGCGACCGACACCGATTGAGCGGGGGCGACGATCCGGCGGCCGGATCCCCTCACCCCGGCGTGGCGGCAGCCGATCCTTACTATCGTGCCCGACATCCATGACCTTCTGGACCGGCGTGCCGTCGCCACCGTCTTCCAGCCGCTGATCGACATCGAGAGCGGCATGCTCGCCGGTTACGAAGCGCTGACCCGTGGCCCGGCCGGCAGCTCGTGGGAGTCGCCGGTGGCGCTGTTCGCCGCGGCTCGCGCCGTCGGGCGGGAAGCCGAACTCGACTGGATCTGCCGGGCCGCCGCCTACCGGATCGCCCTCGACGCCGGCCTCGACCGGCGGCTGACCCTGTTCGTCAACATGGAGCCGACCGCTTGGCGGATCGCCTGCCCGGCCGATCTCGCGCCGGTCGTCGAGCAGGCCCGGAAGCGGTTGCGGGTGGTCACCGAGATGACCGAGCGGGCCCTGGCCGACGACCCGGCCGCGGTGCTGTCGGCGGCGGCGAACTGCCGGGAGGCCGGCTGGGGTGTGGCCCTCGACGACGTGGGCGCCGACCCGATGTCGCTGGCGCTGATGCCGTTCATCCAGCCGGACGTGGTGAAACTCGACATGGGCCTGCTGCGGGCGCCGGACGATCCGCACACCGCCCGGGTGGTGGCGGCGGTTTACGCGTACGCCGAGTCGACCGGGGCCACCGTGCTCGCCGAAGGCATCGAGACGGCCGCGCAGCTGTCGACGGCCCGGACGATGGGCGCGACCGTCGGGCAGGGCTGGCACTACGGACGGCCCGCCCCGCTGCCCGGCCAGGCCACGCCGGTGACCGCCCTGCCCCTGCTGGCGGCGCCGGTGCAGGACGACCGGACCCCGTTCGAGATCGTCAGCGCGGTGCGGCCGGTAACCCGTACGACAAAAGCGCGTCTCATGCCGATGAGCCGCCACCTGGAAGCCCTCGCCGGGGACGGGCCGGAGCCGCCCGTCCTTCTCGCGTGTTTCCAGCACGCCCGGCATTTCACCCCGGCGACGGCCGAGCGGTTCCGCCGGGTCGCCGCCTACAGCCCGCTGGTCGCCGCGCTCGGTGCCGGCCTCGACGACGAGCCGGCCACCGGCGTACGGGGTGCCTGCCTGAGCGGCGACCGGCTCAACGGCGAGTGGAACGTGATCGTTCTCGGCCCGCACCGGGCTGCCGCCCTGGTGGCGCGCGACCTCGGCAACGAGGCCGACGACGCCGGGGAGTCGCATCGCGGTTTCGAGTTCGCCATCACCCACGACCGTGCTCTGGTCGTGCGGGCGGCCCGGTCGCTGCTGCGGCACATCGCCCCGGTCCGCGTCCCGGACCCGTCAGCGGCGTGGGCCGTGGATCTCTCGGTGCAGGCGCTCCATGCGGAGGTCGAGGCGGGCGGCGTCCTCAGCGGCGGCCGTTAGCTCGTCGCGCAGCCGCGGCGGGACCACATCCGGGTCGTGCTTGTAGTAGATCTTGTGTTCCAGGCTGGCCCAGAAGTCCATCGCCACCGTGCGCAGCTGCACCTCGACCGGGACCGCCACCACCCGGTCGGACATGAAGACCGGGATCTCGACGATCAGGTGCAGGCTGCGGTAACCGTTGATCTTCGGCTTGGCGATGTAGTCCTTCGTCACCACCAGGTTGACGTCGGGCTGGCGGGTCAGCATGTTGGCGACGGTGTAGACGTCGGAGACGAAACTGCACACGATCCGTATCCCGGCGATGTCCCGTATCCGCGCCCGCAGGTCGTCGAAGTGCAGCGGGCAGTCCAGCCGGCGGGCTTTCGCGGTGATGCTCGCCGGTGACTTCAAGCGCGGGCTGACGTGTTCGATCGGGTTGCCGGAGCCGCGGTGGGTGAGTTCCTCGGCCAGGATGGTGATCTTCGTGTTGATCTCGGCGAGCCCGAACTTGTAGACCATCAGGAAGTGGTTCAGATCGGCGTACTGCTCGTGCCAGGCCTCGGGGTGCCCCCGGCGGGCGAGCTGGCCGGGCTGATCGGTCGTCACTTCTCGTCTCTCCACGGAATCCGTCATCGTCGTCGTGACGCCGACTTCGCCTCGTACATGGCGGCGTCAGCCTCACGCAGCAGCAGGTCGGGGTCCGAGGCCCCGCCCCCGGAGATCGCCGATCCGATGCTCACTCCGACCTCGACCCGTTTGCCGTCGATCAGGTACGGCTCGGTCACCGCCGTCCGGATCGAGGCACGGACCACCTCCTCCGCACCCGGCCGGGACACGTTGTCGATCAGCACGACGAACTCGTCCCCACCGAGCCGGGCCACCGTATCGGTGCGCCGCAACTGCGCCGTCAACCGCCTCGCCACCTGTACCAGCAGCTGGTCACCGGCCGCGTGCCCGAGCGAGTCGTTCACCGCCTTGAAACCGTCCAGATCCAGCAGAAGCACACCGAAACGGTAGCCGGGTTCCCTGGCAGCCCGTAGTCCGGCCTGCGCCAGCCGGTCCTCCAGCAGCAGCCGATTGGGCAGACCGGTCAGATGATCACGCATGGCGGCGGTCCGCAGCCGCTCCTCCATCACCCGGTAGTCCAGGGCTTTCGCCAGCAACGACCCGGAGTGGTTCATCATCTCCCGCCCCGGTGGCGTCGTCGACTGGATCCGGCCGACCGCGGCCAGCAGCCCCCAGTTCGTCACCGAACTGCGCACCGGCACCACGAAGACGATGTCACCGCTCGCACCGTGCGCCAGGTCGAAGAGCTCCCGGGGCGGGAACTCGTCCACCGGGAGTACGCGGCCCGGGGCGCCCGCCGGGAACTGGTACGCCCCGGTCAGCTCCAGCGTCTCCGGTTCGTCCGGGCTCCACTGCCCGAAACTGCCGGCCACCGCCGTGGTCCGGTCCAGCCACTCCAGCTTCCCCGGGTCGCCACCTTTCTCGGCCAGCAGCGCGATGCCCAGGTCGTACTGGATGTTCAAGGTGTCCTGCAGGTAGCGGACCTGCCGGAACAGTTCACGGGTCTGGCGCTCGGAGACCGGCAGGCCGTGGGACGGGCAGCCACACGACTCCCGCGACTCGAAGATCGTCGGAACCTCCAGCTTCCGCGGCGGCTGATCGAACAGCGAATGGACGGCGGCACCCAGCGCGTCCAGCGGCTGCCGCACACTCGACAGGGCCGGCCGCAGGTAGGCGGCGTCGGCGATGTCGTCGAACCCGACCACCGCCAGCTCCCGGGGCAGGTCGTAACCGGCAGCGGTCAGCCGCCCGATCAGGCCGATCGCGTTCCGGTCGGTGCCCAGCACGATCGCGGTCACCGGCATCCCGGCCTGGATCAGCGCCTCGGCGACCTGCTCACCACCGGACTCGTGATTGTCACCGCTGTCGTAGACCAGCGGCGTCAACTCGTGTTCGGCCAGGCCCGCGCAGTAGCCGGCGAGCCGTTCCCGCAGGTCGAAGTGGGCCATGTAACCGGCGAACGCGATCCGTTCATGTCCGTGACCGATCAGGTGAGCGACGGCGTCCCGTACCCCACTGCGGTTGTCGGCCGCCACCACCGACATGCCCGGACCGGCCGTCTCCTCCGCGACCAGCACCACCGGCAGGCCGGCCCGCAGAGCGGCCGCCGGAAAGGCGGGCGACACCGCGCCCGGCAGCACCACCAGGCCGTCGAGATGCCGCCACGCGACCGGTTTGTCGAAGTCGGGCAGGCCGGCCCGGTCCGCGCTGTGCGCCCCCGGCTCCAGCGTCTGGACAGCCATCACCCGATCACCGGCGGCGACCGCGGCGGCGTTGATCCCCTCGATGATCGCCCCGTAGTAGTCCCCGCCGACGAACGGGGACAGGATCCCGAAGGTACGCCCACTCACACGTCCCATGATCGCTCAAATCCGCACCTCGATGGGCCGGGACGCTCAGCCCAGCCCGACGACGTCCAGCACCACCCGGATCGCGGCACCCACGGGCCGCAGGATCGCGTCCCACACCCAGCGCCCGGCCCAGCCGATCGCCAGCATCACCGGCCGGAGCGTCCACCGCCAGACGAACGCGATCGCCAGCCCGACCGGCCGGATCAGGAACCGGTAGAGCTGCCGGAACAGCCACTCGGTGCCCTGCCAGCCGGTGACCAGCATCCACACGACCATCTGCCCCAGCGGCTCGAGAACCCACGTCCAGAGCCATCCGACTACCGGGCGCAGCACCCATCGATAGAGGTTGACGGCTACTTTCTCCCACAACCACATCAGCGGTACGCCGATGAGCAGCACCGGAATCATCAGGATCCAGCCGCCCAGCTTGACCAGCCCCCGGCCGAGCCAGGTGACCGGCGTCCGCAGCACCCGCCGCCACACCCAGACCGCCGGCGCCTCGATCAGGGTCCGCCACGCCCAGCCCAGCGGCGCGACGATCAGGTGGTCCCAGACCCAGAGCAGCGGGGCGATCACGAACCGTCTGAGAAACCGCCCGATGATCAGGAACAATTCGCCGAGGAGCCGGAACGGCAGAACCACCGCGACCGCGACCGCCCGGATCGGCCACATCAGCCAGGTCGGCAGGGGATCACGGGTATCGTCAGCGCTCGGCACCGGCTCAAGGTATCCGACGCTTACCATTCTCCGGTGACACGTGCCGCCTTGATCGAAGAACACGCCGCCTCCGCGTGGCCCGCCGTCCACAGCACCCGTGACGAGGGCTGGCTGCTGCGGCACAGTCCCGGAGTCGGCAAGCGGCGCAACAACTCGGCGCTGCCGGTCGCCGGCACGCCGGCGATCGACACGGCCGAGCAGTACTACCGGTCCCGTGACCTGCCGGTCGTGGTCCAGATCAGTCCCGCCGAGGACCACACCGCCCTGGACGAGACGCTGGCCGGGCTGGGTTATCGCCACGACGCGCCGACGCTTGTGCTGACCGCCCCCACCGCCACGGTCAGCGGGCCCGCCCCCGAGGTGGAGATCACCGGTCTCACGCCGGACTGGCGTGAGGCGTACGGCAACGCCGCCGTGAGCACCCACGTCCTGGACCGGATCGAACGCCCGGCCGGGTTCGCCTCGATCACGGTCGACGACCGGATCGCCGCGCTGGGCCTGTTCGTGGTCGGCGACGGTCTGGCCGGCGTCTTCTGCATGGCCACGTCCCCGCGCTACCGCCGCCGGGGTCACGCCGCCGCGATCCTGCGCGCCGGCGCGGCCTGGTCCGCCGCCCAGGGCTCCGACCTGCTCTATCTCCAGGTCGAGGAGGACAACTTCCCCGCCCGCCGCTTGTACGAGGGAGTCGGTTTCACGTTCTCCCACGGCTACCACTACCGCGTCCGCGACAGCTGGCCAGAACCCGTCGCATAGTGGCATTCCAGCCACTTCTGCCGCCCGTCACGGTTCCTTAGCGTTCACGTCAACAACGCGGAAGGACCGATTGATGTACGCCCAGATCGTTCTGTTCGACGGTTTCGACCCCCTCGACGTGGTGGCCCCACTCGAAGTCCTGGTAGCGGGCAGTGCCCTGGCCGGCAACGCCTGCGACGTGCGCCTGGTGTCCGCCCAGGGCCCACGCCGAGTGGTGAGCGGCACCGCGGGCCTGGCCTTGGACGCGACCGCGGCCTTGGACCCGGATCTCCCCGGCTACGTCCTGATCCCCGGAGCGTCCGGCCCGCTCGACGACATCCCCGGGCTGCTGGCGCAGGCCGCCCGGACCGAACTGGCCCCGCTGGCGGCGAAGGCCCTGGCCAACCCGGAGATCACCGTCGCCACGGTCTGCGGTGGCTCCCTGCTCCTGGGTCTGGCCGGACTCCTGACCGGCCGGACCGCGGTGACCCACGCCGGTGGCCTGGACGCTCTCCGATCCACCGGCGTCACCGTCGTCGACGCCCGGGTGGTCGACGACGGTGATCTGATCTCCGGCGCCGGCGTGACCTCCGGCCTCGACCTGGCCCTGCATCTGGTCGAACGTTCGTTCGGCCCGCGGGTGGCGCACGAGGTGGAACAACTGATCCAGTACGAACGCCGGGGCATCGTCTGGCGTTAGCCCCGGATCAGGCGTAGGCGCCGGCGGCGATGTCCTCCAGCAGGGTCGGGCCGGTCGGCGTCCAGCCGAACGCGGCCTGGGTGAGGTCGCTGGTGGAGGTCATGTCCATGCCGAAGAAGCGGCCCAGGAAACCGAAGTGGGCGACCGCCTCGGACTCCTCGATCGGTTTCACCGGGACGTTCAGGAACCGGCCGATGGCCGCCGCGATGTCCCGGCTGAGGACCGACGTCTCGGCGACGGCGTGCAGGCGGGTGCCGGCGGGAGCCTGTTCGAGGGCGAGCCGGACCAATCGGGCCGCGTCGTGGACGTGCACGGCGGACCAGGCGGTCCCGCCGTCGCCGACGTAACCGGAGACGCCGGTGCGGCGGGCCGTCGCCACCAGGTAGCTGATGAAACCGTGGTCGCCGGTGCCGTGCACGGTGGGGGCGAACCGGGCCGCGACGGACCGGACACCCTGGGCGACGTGCTCGAAGGCCAGGTTCTCGGCGCCGCCGCGCGGACTGTCGGGTCCGTGCGACGGCGACGGGTCGTTCTCGTTCGACGGTCGGCCGTGGGCCAGCGAGGCCAGGCCGGAGGCGAAGACGAACGGGCGGCCGGTGCCGGTCAGGGCTTCGGCGATGGCCTGGACGGCGGCTCGTTCGGCGCGGTTGGACTCGGCCGGGTTCGCCCAGTCGTGTTTGTTGGCCAGGTGCACGACGGCGTCGGCGCCGGACGCGCCACGCTGCAGGGCGGCCAGGTCGTCGAGGTCGCCGGGCAGCGCGGCGGCGCCTTTCGCCTGCAGGGCCGCCGCCGAGGCGCCGGTGCGGGCGAGGCCGGTGACGCGGTGGCCGTTGGCCAGCAGTTCGTCGACGGTGTGCGAGCCGATCCAGCCGCCGGCGCCGGTCAGGAACACGTGCATGAGGTGCCTCCACAGGTGATGTCAGTGACTGACATGACCGTACACCCTGATGTCAGACTCTGACATCACTATGATCGGGATCATGGGGAGATGGCAGGGCGGCGCGGGCGACCGGCTCAAGGAGGCGGCGCTGAGCCTCTTCCGCACCCAGGGGTACGACGGCACCACGGTCGCCGAGATCGCCGCCGCGGCCGGAGTCACCGAGCGCACCTTCTTCCGCCACTACGCGGACAAACGTGAGGTGCTGTTCGTCGATCAGGGCGAGTTCGAGCGGGCGTTCCTGACCGGCCTGCCGGAGACCGGCGCCGACCCGATGCGCCTGATCGCGGCGGTCCTGGACAGCGCGGCCACCCTCTTCCCCGAACAGCGCCGCACCTGGTCCCGCGCCCGCCAGACAGTGATCACCACGACCGTCGCCCTGCAGGAGCGCGAACTCCTCAAGATGTCCGCCCTGGCGGCGGCCCTGACCAGGGCACTGACCGCCCGCGGCATCGACCCGACGAGCGCCGCGCTGGCCGCCGAGTCCGGGGTGACCGTCTTCCGCACCGCGTTCACGGTCTGGGTCGACCCGGCCGAGGACCGCACGTTCCCGGTGATCCAGCAGACGGTCCTGGCCCGCCTGCACGCCCTGATCGGTCAGTGACCCCGGAAGGCCTCCTCCAGCCACCACGCGGGCTTACCCGCGGCCACCTTGGCGTCGACGACCATCGGGACGTCCCGTGGCCCCGCCAGCCATTCACCCACAAGATCAAGATCTTCCGGCTTGCGTACGGTGACAGCAGCGCACCCGTACCCACGGGCGATGGCCGCGATGTCCGTCTCCGGGAACCGCACCGTGTCCAAGGGGTGACCGTCCGGCCCGAAGTGGTGGACCTCGGCCCCGTACGCCTCGTCGTTGTAGACCACCACCAGCATCCCGATACCGAGCCGCCGGACCGTGTCCAGTTCGGCGATGCCCATCAGGAAACCGCCGTCCCCACAGGCCGCGACGGGCAGCCGCCCCGGCGAGGCGAGAGCGGCCCCGAGCGTACTGGCCAGGCCCAGCCCGATCGACTGGAACGATTGGGTGAAACAGAAGCCCCGATGATCCGGAACGGTCAGAAACATCGACGGATAGCCCATGAAGTTGCCCGAGTCGACGGCCACCACCCGTTCCGGGGGCAACAGATCGTCGAGGGCGATGGTGAGAGCCCGCGGGTCGACGTGAGTGTCGTCGCCGTCGTCGTCGAACGCGACGTCCCGCCATCGCCCCTGGTCACGCAACTTCCCCCGTACCGCGTCGGTCCGGTACCCCTCCCGCTCACCGGGGAGCGCGGCGCGGACCGCGACCGCGCTGAACGCCGCGTCCCCGATCACCCCCAGGTCGATCCGGTGATGCCCGCCGAGCGCCGAAGCATCCGTGTCCACCTGCACGACCATCGCGTCCGGGCTGATCAGAGCCCCGTGCCGGGTGGTCCACATGGTCAGCGACGCGCCCCACGCGACCACCACGTCCGAGTCCGCGATCAGTTCGGCGGCCACCGGGGTGGCGAACCCGCCGGACACGTCCAGGTTCCACTCGTTGCCCTGGAACAGGGCTTTCGCCGCCGCTGAGGTGGCCAGCAGCGCCCCGCACGCCCCGGCGAGCGCCTCCAGTTCGGCGCGGGCCGCGAGAGCGCCCCGCCCGGCGATGAAAACCGGCCGTCGCGCACCCCGCAACAGATGGGCCAGAGCGGTCACCGCGTCGTCGGAGGCCCGCGGCGCCTGCACCGCCGGAGCGGGTGGGACGGTCGCCGGTTCGGCCGGGGCGGCCTGCACGTCGAGGGGCAGGTTGAGGACGACCGTGCGCCGCTCGTGCACCGCGATCCGCCACGCCCGGGTGGTGTCGGCGACCGCACTGGCCGGCCCGTGCACCCGTTCACTGACCGCGCCGACGGCGTGCGCGAGGGCGTCCTGGTCGACCCGGAAGTTCGACCGCAGCGCCGACGACGCCGGTTCGGCCGCCAGCACCAGCATCGGGGTACGGCTCTTCGCCGCCTCCGCGATCCCGGTCATCGCGTTCGTCAGCCCACAGCCCTGATGCACCGAGACGATCCCGGGCCTCCCGCTGACCCGCGCGTACGCGTCCGCCGCCGTCGCCGCGCCACCCTCGTGCCGGGTGGCGACGAACCGGGCCCCGTTCGCCACCAGGGCGTTCGTGACGTGGAAGTTGCCGCTGCCGACGACCCCGAAGACCAGGTCGGCGCCGAGTCGGGCCAGGGTCTCGCCGACGACCGCGGCGACCGTGAGATCGGACATGACCCCTACTTCTCGACCAGGGCCAGCACCCGGACCGGGCTGCCGGACCCGCCGACGATCGGCAGCGGCGGGGCGATCACCACCGCCCCCGTCGCCGGCAGACGGTCCAGGTTACGAAGCTGGGTGAGGCCGTACTTCCCGGCGCCCAGCAGGTACGAGTGACACGGGAACGGCGGGTCGAACGAGTGCGCGGCCCCCGCGTCGGTGCCGACCGTCTCCACCCCGAGGCCGATCACCGGGGACTGTTCGGCCAGCCATTTCGCCGCCGCCACCGAGACTCCCGGGGTGTGCGGGCCGGTCTCGTTCGCGTTCAGGAACGCCTCCTGATCACCGGACCGGGCATCCCATCCGGTACGAAGCAGCAGCCACCCGCCTGCAGGCAGCGGCCCGTTGACCGCCTCCCACTCCCGGATGTGCTCGACCTCCAGCAGGAAGTCCGGGTCCTTCGCGGCCCGGTCGGCCACGTCGATCACGACCGCCGGGGCGACCAGCCGGCCCGGCGGCACCTGCGACACGTCCGCACCGTCACGCCCGGTCACCCAGTGGATCGGCGCGTCGAAGTGGGTGCCGGTGTGCTCACCGGTGTGGATGTCGTTCCAGTACCAGGCCGGCCCCCGGTCGTCGTACCGGCTGATCTCGGTCAGCCCGAACGGGGTCGTGTTCGCGAACGGCGGTGGCAGCTGCAGAATCGGAGTGCTCGGCGAGAGCGGCGCGGTGAGGTCGACCACCTCGATCGTGCCACCGCCGAGTCCGGACAACAGGGCTTTGAGAACGCTCATCGAGATCTCCAGGGGGGCGAGGCCGTCGGCGAAGGCCTGAAGACTACGGCCACCCCGAACGTTCCGGTGAACATCGACACTCCGCCGGTCTCAACGCCGAAAACCGAGATCAGGATGCGCCGGGTTCGGCGAGGGTTACTGGATGCCGAGGCGGGCCAGGGGCTCGACCAGTTCGCGTTCCTCGTAGGACAGGTGGGACAGCAGGGTGTCGGAGAGCAGGTCGACGGCGGCTCGGAGGGCGGGCAGGCCGTCGGGGGCGGAGACCAGCGTGACCAGGGCTTTGTCGACGCCTTCGAGGACCTCGTGGATGACGTGGTGTTCGGCTTCCAGGCGGTCGACGACCTTCGCCAGGCGGGGGTCGCTGCGGCGCAGGTGCGGGAAGAGGGAACGGTCCTCCAGGGTGTGGTGGGTGGTGACGATGCGGCAGTAGGACTCGCAGTACGTGCCGAGCGTCCAGTTGTTCTGCCGCATCGTCATCGTGTTGATGTGGGAGCGGGCGGTGCCGACGTCCATGGTTCCGGCTTCGACCTGGTCGATCAGGTCGTGGATCTGTTCCAGCTCGGCGCGCAGGCTGTCGTGGACCTGGATCAGGTGCTGTCCGTTGGCCAGTTCCCTTGCGGTGTACGTGCGGGCCGGGTCCAGCTCCGGGCCGGTCGGGCGGGCCTGCTCGTCCCAGACCACGGTGCTGCTCCGGCGTACCCCGCTGTCGGGGGTGGGAATGACGGCGAACGAGGCCCGGCTGGAGGCCGGATCCGCGGTGGCGGCGATCGTCGCGGGCTCGGGTGTGGGAGTGGGGGCTGTCGGGGTGGTGCGGCCGGTCGCTACCAGCTCGCGCACCGCGGGTGCCACCTCGGCGGCGAATCGGCGCAGCTCAGTGGGGTCGTCGGTGGCCAGGATGAAGGTGCTGATCCCGTCGGCCAGGGCCAGGTCCGCCAGTTCCTGCGGGCGCTGGCCGGGGCCGATGTTGAGCAGCCGCCGGATGTCGGACGGCTGCCGCCCGGCCTCCAGCGCCGCCTCGTCGATGATCTTGTGGCCGGCGGCCAGGTCGCCCGGCTTGAGGTAGGCCAGTGACGGCAGCCAACCGTCGGCGCGCCGCCCGGTGAGGGCCAGCATCCGCGGCTTGTAGGCGCCGAGCCAGATGCCGACGTCGTGAGCGGGTGCCGGACCGCGTTTGGCACCGACGGCCCGGTGATACGTGCCGTCGACCCGGACCGCGCGCTGGGCCCCGGTGTCCCACAACTCCCGGATGATCTCGATGCCCTCCTCCAGGGCCTGCACAGCCTGGCCTGGGTTGAGCCGTGGCCCGCCCATCGCCTCGATGGCGTCCCAGAACGCGCCCGCGCCGAGGCCCAGCTCGATCCGGCCGTCGCTGAGCAGGTCGAGGCTGGCGACGCTGCGGGCCAGGACCGCGGGTGGGCGCAGTGGCAGGTTGGTGACGTTGGCCGCGAGGTGCACGCGCTGGGTGCGGGCGGCGGCGTAACTCAGCAGAGTCCAGGTGTCGAGGAAGCCGGGCTGGTAAGGATGGTCCTGGAAGGTGACCAGGTCCAAGCCGGCCTGCTCGGCTAGCACGGTGAGCGCCACGACCCGGTCGGGGTCGCTGGCGGCCGGGGTGATGAAGGACCCGAACTGGAGCGGGTGGCCGTAGTCGGACATGACGCAACTGTGACTCGATTCAGATGTTCTGTCAAACAGAACATCTGTGATGCAGAACTTCTGTCGCGCTGAGCTATGGTTGTCGCGTGACGACGCCCCTCGAAGGTGATCTCGGCTGGATGCTGGGAGTGGTGTTCCGTGCCTACGCCAAGGCCGCCGACCACGTGCTCAGTGATCTGCCCGGCGGTCCCCGCGGTTATCAGGTGCTCACCTCGGCCGTCGGCGACCCGCCCCGCAACCAGGTCGCCATCGGGCAGGAGCTGGGCATCGACCGGACGATCCTCACCTATCTCATCGACGACCTGGAGAAACAGGACCTCGTCGCGCGCCGGCCCGACCCGGCCGACCGTCGCAGCCGGCTCGTCGTCGCCACCGAGAAGGGCCGCGAGATCCAGGCGGCCCATCGGGAAGCGCTTCGGCACGTGGAGACGCATGTCCTCGGCACGCTGCCCGCCGAGGATTCCGTTGCCTTCCGGGCGCTGCTGCAGCGGGTCGCCTGTGAGGCGCAGACCCGGGACCCGCTCAAGGACCTGTGCGAGATCGCGGCCGAGGCCGTGCCCGCGGCCCGGCGCCGCAGACCGCGAAGCTGAACTCGCGGGTTCCCCGGCAATTGTCCCCTAGCATGGCAAAAGACCCATATTGTCGCTCTTATGTCATATTCACCCTGGCTGGCGACGCTGCTCACCGGTGCGCTGGCTCTCCCGGGCGTGCCCGCCCACGCCGGTGCCGTCCCGCCGACCTCGGTCGCTCCGGACCGCACGGTCGGCTTCGACGGCCTCGTCTACACCAGCGTCCACGTCGGTGACACCGTCTACCTCGGCGGCAGCTTCACCCACGCGATCGTCGACGGGAAATCCGTCACCCGCAAACGCCTCGCCGCCGTGGACTCCCGCACCGGGCGGCTGCTGCCCTGGGCGCCCGTTTTGGACGGCACCGTGATGGGCCTCACCGGCACCGGATCGTCGCTCTACGTGACCGGCAAGTTCACCAAGGCCGGCGGGCAGCCCCGAGTCGGACTCGCCGCGATCGACCGCAAGACCGCCGCCGTCGGCGCGCTGAAACACACCGTCAAGGGCCTCGGGCAGACCCTCGCGGTAGCCGACGGGCGCCTCTACCTGGGCGGCGACTTCTCCGCGGTCGACGGGAGGACCGCGGAGAACCTGGCCGCGTTCAAACTCTCCGACGGCAGCCTCGACACCGGGTTCGCCGGTGGCACCGACGGCAAGGTGTGGGCGCTGGCCACGGCCGGGTCGCGACTCTACGTGGGCGGGGCCTTCAAGCAGATCAACGGCGCGGCGGGTACGGCACGGCTGGGCGCCCTCAAACTGGCCGACGGGCGGCTCGACACCGGGTTCAAGCCGGTCACCCCGTACGCCGCGTTCGCCCTCACCGTCAGCGGCGACCGGGTGTTCGCCGGGCTGTCCGGAGTCGGTGGCCGGGTCCAGGCGTACCGCCCGGACGGCAGCCTCGCCTGGAGCAGCGTCACCGACGGTGACGTGCAGGCGATCACCTTCCTGAACGGCACCGTCTACGGCGGCGGCCACTTCACCGTCGCCTGCCCGAAACCGTCCGCCAGCGCCACCTCGTGGTGCCCCGGCAAGAAACTCAAACCGCAGCCGAAGATCGCCGCCTGGGACTCGGCCACCGGCGCACTACGTGACTGGAACCCGCGCAGCAACGGCAAATGGGGTGTGCTCACCCTCAAGTCCAACCCGAAACTGGGCACCCTCACCGTCGGCGGCGACTTCACCGCCTTCGGCAGTGCCGAGCGGCCCCGATTCGCCCAGTTCCGCCCGTGCGGCTACGGCTGCAAGCGTCGCTCCGGCTGAACCGGTCGTTCGGCCCTGTCGGATCGGCCGCACGTCGAGCGGCCGCACGT
The DNA here is from genome assembly GCF_900104725.1 of Actinoplanes derwentensis. Taxonomy (NCBI): domain Bacteria; kingdom Bacillati; phylum Actinomycetota; class Actinomycetes; order Micromonosporales; family Micromonosporaceae; genus Actinoplanes; species Actinoplanes derwentensis. Next base: position 3,625,815 of record NZ_LT629758.1, on the reverse strand, counting down.
CGAGCCGGTGTAGCGCTGTCGTCGGCATCGATGTCATTCTCGCGGGCGTGGCGATCGATGGGCGGCGTGGTCTCGGCTTTCTCCTTGTTCTGACGCTGTCCGGGTGCGGGTTCTCCTCGCCCGCGCCCGGACCGGCTCCTGTGCCGTCTGCGTCCGCGCCGGTCCCGCTCGTGGAGAACACCCCCGAGTCACCGACGGCATCCGGCGTGCCCGGACCGTCGAGCACGCCGGGAGCGAGCCGGCCGGGGGTGCTGCCGATCGTGGTTCAGCACGGTCCGCGCGCCGCCAAGCGGGTGGCGCTGACCTTCGACGCGGACATGACCGACGCGATGGCCGCCCGGCTGCGGCGCGGCGAGGTCGCCTCCTACGCCAACCTGCGCCTGCTGAACATCCTGGAGAAACGCCGGATCCCGGCCACGTTCTTCGTCACCGGCCAGTGGGCCGAGCAGTACCCGAAGGTCACCCGGCGCATCGCCGGTAACCCGCTGTTCGAGATCGCCAACCACAGTTACGAACACGCGGCCTTCACCGGTGACTGTTACCACCTGCCCCGGGTGGCGCCGGCCGCGATGACCGAGGGCGTCGCCAAGACCTTCCGGAGTCTGGAACCGTTCGGCGGTCGGCAGACCCGTTACTTCCGGTTCCCCGGCCTGTGCCATGACGCGGCCGCGCTGCGAGCTCTGGCCCCACTGGGTGTCACGGTCATCGACGGCGACGTGATCAGCGGAGACCCGTTCGCCAAGGGCCCGTCGCCGGTGGTGAACGCGGTGTTGACCCAGGTCGAACCGGGTTCCATCGTGATCCTGCACGTGACCGAGGCGAACGCCCAGTACACCGATGACGCACTTCCCGCGATCCTGGCCGGCCTGCGGCGGAGGAATCTCGAGCCGGTGTCCCTCTCCGAACTGCTGTCCTGACTCTTCGTCGTAGCAAGCCGGGTCCCGGCGTCTGCCGGGACCCGGAGCATCGCATCCGGCCCGGCGGCCGCGCCGGGGTCTCGGGGCGCGATCGCCTCGCGCGGGGGCTACGGGACCGGCCGTTGTGGTTGTCCGGCCCCGGGGGCGTACCAGAGAAGGGTCAGACGTTGATGGTCTGGCGGGTCAGGTTGTGGGGCAGGTGCGGGGCCAGGAGGCGGTCGATGCTGTAGCGGCCGGCGCCGAGGACGGTGAAGAGCAGGGCGGCGGCGGCCAGGACCGCCACCAGTTCGAAGCCGCCGTCGGCTACGAAGACGCCGTTGGTGATGTGCACGATCAGGAACGCGCCGATCATGTTGACCGCCAGCAGCAGCGAGACCAGCGGGACGGCCAGGCCGGCCACCAGGGCCACGCCGCCGGCCAGTTCGATGATGGCGGCGAACCAGGCGCTCACCGTCGGTAGCGGGACGCCCATCTGGCCGAAGGCGGCGCTGGTGCCGTCCAGGCCCCACTCGTTGAACTTCTGCCATCCGTGGGCGATGAAGACGATGCCGACGATGACGCGGGCGATCAGCAGGGCGACGTCACGGGGGATCGTGGTGTTCACGAGGTGCCTTTCCGGAGGGGCTAGTTGTCCCGACAACTATTACCGTGGCGATTGATTGAAGCAACAAGTATTGAAGATTCAACTTTATGGGGGATGTCACAACGGGTCGTAGCGGCGGTAGATCTCGGCCCGGTCGTTACCGGGGTCGAGCTTGCGCAACAGAGCAGCACTGATCGACGCCAGCTGCGTCAGCTGTTCCGGGGTCAGCGCGTCCACCACGTATTCGCGGACGGTGTCGACGTGGCCGGGCGCGCTCTCCTGGACCTTGCGCCAGCCCTGTTCGGTGAGCCGGGCGTTCGTCGCCCGCCGATCCTGCGGGCACGGGAACCGCTCGACCAGCCCGCGCGCCTCCAGCCGCTGCACCACGTGCGAGAGCCGGGCCAGCGTCGCGGCGGTCCGGGAGGCGAGCGCCGTCATCCGCAGCGTGTGCTGCGGCGCCTCGGAGAGCTGCGCCAGCACGTAGTAGTCGAAGTGTGTGAGCTGAGCGTCGCGGCGCAGTTGGCTGTCGAGCACGCCCGGGAGCAGTTCGACGACACCGATGAAGCGCACCCATGCCGCCAGCTGCTCGGAGGTCAGCCACGGAGTGTCCACGCGGCGATTCTCGCAGCACGCCGATCCCGCAGCGGGCCGCCGGGTCCCGGTCCGGGACCCGGCCCGGTTCTCAGATCGGGGCGTTCCCGGCCGAACTGGGAGTCGATGAAGATCGCCGTCCCGTCCCGCGCCGTGGCCGCGGCCGTTTCGGATCCGGCCCGGCTCGCCGCCGTGGCCGCGACAGGGCTGATCGACCTGCCGCACTCCCCGGTGCTGGACCGGATCACGGCACTGGCCGCCCGCCTCGTCGGTGGCAAGGTGACGCTGGTGTCGCTCGTCGAACAGGACCGGCAGTGTTTCATCAGCAGCGGCGGCCCGGGCGCCACGGCCGAGGTCGTCGAGACGCCGCTGACCCACTCGTACTGCAAATATGTGGTGGAGAGCGGTCAACCCCTGATCGTGCCGGACGCGCGGGAGCATCCGCTGCTGCGCGAGAGCCCGGCGATCGCGGACTATCAGGCGATCTCCTACCTGGGAGTCCCGTTGCGATCACCTGGCGGGCACATTCTCGGTACGCTGTGCGCCGCCGGGGACGAACCGCAGTCCTGGTCCGACGACGACGTGGCGGCCATGGAGGACCTGGCCGTCGCCGCCACCGCCGAGATCGCCGCCCGGATCAGCGCCTACGACGCGGCCCTCGCCGCCGACCTGGTGCAGCAGATCCTCGACAGCACCCTCGACGCGTTCCTCGCCACCGGCCCGGCCGGACTGGTCGTCTCCTGGAACCGCGAGGCCGAGCGGATGTTCGGCTGGTCCGAGGCGGAAGCCGTCGGCCAGGACTTCAGCGAACTGGTCATCGCGCCCGAGGACCGGGCGGCGTACTCCCTCTGGCTCTCGCAGACCGGGGCGCAGACGGCGGCGGCCGGACGGCGGGTCGCCTTTCAAGCGTTGCAGCGGGGTGGCCGGCGTTTCCCGGTCGAGTTCTCGCTCACCGTGCTCAGCCGACCGGACGGGCCGGCCGCCTACCTGTTCGTGCGGGACCTGACCGCCGCCCGGCACAGCGAGCGGCTGCGCAGCCTGGAGTACTCGGTGGCCGGTGTGCTGGCCGCCGCGCAGAGTGTCGAGCAGGCGACCACCGCGGTGGTGGCGGCGGTCGGCGAGACCCTGCAATGGCCGTACGCCGAATATTGGCACCTCGACGCCGACGGCGCCGACCTGGAACGACTCGCCGTCTGGTCCCGCGACCCGCAGACCACCGCGCGGATGGCCGAGTTCAGCGCCATCGTCCGGGGCCAGGGCGTGGTCGGCGAGGAATGGGATGCCGGAACCGGCCGCTGGATCTCCGACGTGCCGGGCCACGGCGGTCCCCGGGCCGAGGCCGCCCGGCAGGCCGGGTTGCGAACCGCCGCCGCCGTCCCGGTTCGCAACGGCACCGACGTCGTCGGCGTCCTGGCCGTCTTCGACCGCCGCGACACCGAACACGACCCCGACCTGCTGGCCACCCTCGACACGGTGGCCGCATACATCGGCCAGTACGTGCACCGCCGGCACGCCGAAGAGCTGGAACTCGAACTGAGCCGGGCCCGCCGCGAGTTCGACCGGATCGTGTCGAACCTGAGCGACTACCTGTTCACCGCGCGCGTGACCGCCGAGGGCGAGGTGCACCGGCTGTACGACAGCCCCAACGCCGAGGTCTTCGGCGGACCCGTTCCGGAGAGCGGCGACCTGATGTTCATGGTCGGCATGGTCCATCCCGACGACCAGGAGCACTTCCAGACGTTCTTCGGCACGCTGCTGTCCGAACAGCCGGCCCAGGTGGAAGCCCGGTTCCTCGGTTTCGACGGGGTGACCCGCTGGCTGTGGTGCCGCGCGTACCCGCGCCGTGAGGACGGCTTCCTGCACATCGACGGTGTCGTCAGTGACGTCACCCAGCGCCACCACGACCACGCCCGGCTACGTCAGCAGGCCGAACTGCTGGACCTGGCGCCGACCGCGGTGATCGTCCGCGACCTCGACGACCGGATCACCTGGTGGAACCGGGGAGCCGAGGCCACCTACGGCTGGAGTGCCGAGGCCGCCGTCGGCTGCCCCACTCACCGGCTGCTGGACACCCGGTTCCCGGTCCTGCGCACCCTCGTCGACCGGTCCCTGACCGACGATGGGGAGTGGCGCGGCGAGGTCAGCCACCTGTGCAGCGACGGCAGCCGCATCACCGTGCTGTCGCATCAGGCGATGCAGTACGGCGAGGACGGCGCCCCGATGGCGATCCTCGAAGTCAACGTCGACGTCACCGCCCGTAAACAGGCCGAACGGCAGCAGGCCGACAGCGAGCAGCGGCTGCGCACCCAGTTCGCCCTGGCTACCGTCGGGCAGGCCACGATCGCCATGAGCGGGGTGTTCCAGGAGGTCAACCCGGCCCTGGCCAACATGCTCGGCCGGCAGGTCGGCGAGCTGGAGACGATGACCTTCGACGAGATCACCCACCCGGACGAGCGGGCCGCCAACCAGCGGGCCGCGGCGCTGCTCTTCACCCAGGACCTGCCGATGGACCGCAGCCTGCGGATGCTGCACGCCGGCGGTGGCACCGTGGACGCCGAGGTCGGCATGTCCCTGGTCCGGGACAGCGACGGCCAGCCGGTCGGGTTCATCGCCGTGATCCAGGACGTCACCGCTCGCCTCGCGGCCGAACGGGACCGCGACGCTGTCGCCTCCCAGCTCGCCCTGCGCGCCACCGAACTCCAGGACAGCAACATCCAGCTCGCGGCCGCCAACGCCATGAAGATGGACCTGATGGGCATGCTGTCCCACGAGATCGGGACACCCCTGAACACCATCACCGGGTACGCCGACCTGCTGCTCGAAGACGCCGACGGTTTCGCCGGCCCGCAACGCAAAGCGGTCGACGTGATCGCCCGGTCGGCCCGCAAACTGGAACTGCTGCGCGCCGAGATCCTCACCATGTGCATCCTCGACGCCGGTCAGCTCAGTGTCGAACCCGAACCGGTCGACGTCGCCCAGGCGCTCGCCGACGCGGTCGCCGGCCTCGACATGTCCATGCCGATCGACTGCCCGCCCGGCCTGACCGTGCTGGTTCACCCCAGTCACCTGCAGCAGATCGTCACGAACTTCTGCACCAACGCCGCCAAGTACGCCGGCGGGGCCACCGCGATCACCGTGGAACGCCAGGGTGACATCGCGACCGTCGCGGTGCACGACGACGGGCCGGGCATTCCGGAGGAGTTGCGCCCGCAACTGTTCGACCGCTACACCCGCAACCCGGACACCAGCATGACGATCAAGGGGACCGGGCTGGGGTTGTACATCGTGCGCGGGCTGGCCGAAGCCAACCACGGCAGCGCCGGTTTCCGCCCCGGCGCGAACGGCGGCAGCACCTTCACCCTCGCTCTGCCGACCGCCTGATAAACGGCGACCGCTGTTCAAACGGCGACCGCCGCCCTCCGGTAAGGAGAGCGGCGGTCGTAGTGTGCGTCAGTACGGGCCCACCGTGAAGGTCGAACCACTGCTGACGATCGTCGGTTCGGCGTCCGGGCCCGCGGTGGTCGCGCCGTTGGCCACCACCGTGACCGTGTACGCGCCGTCCGGCACCGGAACGTTCGGCGTCGCCGCGCCGGTCACCGGGTTCAGCGAGCCGGCCGACAGATCCAGGTTGCAGATCAGTTCGGTGTCGGCCACCACCACGACGTTCGTGCATTCGGCCATGCCCCGGTTACCGGCCGGCGTGTAGGTGCCCCGGACCAGGAAGACGTGCGCGTTGGCACTGGTCGGGCTGCCGTTGGAGTCGAAGGTGAGGTCGGAGAAGCCACCACCGGTGATGTCGAGCGTGGTCGCGCTGCCGGCCGAGGCCAGATTGGGCGTGACGGTGATGCCGTTGCTGTACTCGAACAGGAACGGCGACTCGAACGTGGCGGGGTTGTTGTCCGGGTCGGAACTGACCACCTTCCCGCCGGGGGCGTAGACGGTCAGGTACAGACCGGAGCCCGGACCGCGCGACCCGGTGAGCGCGGTGAAGCTGGCACCGTTCGCCGCGACCTTGATGTTGGTCAGCGGCGACCCGCCGATCGAGGCGGTGAGCGGGATGTTCGGTGTGGTGAACGGCATGAAGCCGGTTCCGGTCACGGTGATCGGCGTGCCGCCGCTCGCCTGGCTGGCCGACGGGGTGACTCCGGTGATTGTCGGCTTCTGGATCAGGGTGTAACTGGTCGACGCCAGCAGGGTGCCCGACGCGGTGTCGTTGTCGTACAGGCAGACCGCCCACTTCGCCGACGACTGCCCGCTGTCCAGCACCAGGCCGGCCGTGTTGATCTGGCTGGGGTTGGCGTCGGCGTCGAGTTCCGGATACGCCTTCGTCGGCACCTTGAACGCGACCTTCGTACCAGAGATGCGGGTCACGTCGGTCGGTGGCACGGTCACCGTGCCGGAGGTCAGGTTCCCGCCCGAACCGACCACGATCGAGGAGACCACCTTCGACTGGTTGGCACAGGTGCCGGACTGGAACTGGACCGTCGGCGCCGTGGGGAACGTCCCCGCCGCCGCGACCGGAACCGTGCCGACGAGGGTGTTACCACCACCGCTCACTCCGAACGGGCTGTTCAACGTCAAGGTCTGCGGTGCGGCGCTGGCCGGGCCGGTAACACCGACGAGGGCCAGGGCGGTGGAGGCGGCACACGCCAGGCAGGTACGGGCAGCGATTTCATGCTTGCGAGCGTAATGATCTCGTGACCGTGGGTTATCTAAAACGGCGGTTTTATAGTGTCACCGCCGTCAGCCACGCCGTCACCGCGTTCGCCACCAGCAGGCCGGCGTTCAGCCCGCCACCACGCAAAACATCAAAACGATGATTTCGTACGTCGTACCCAGGGCGCCTGTCTCTAGGCTTCGTCCGTGGGGGTGCTCACCACCGGTCGAATGGTGGTTCTGGGAGTCCTGAACGCACTGTTGTATCTGGGACTCCAGTTCACGGATGCGCCGTCGGGGCTGGAAACGGTGCCGATCCTGCTCTCCGGGGTGGTCGGCGCCATCGGTGTGTTCACCGGCATCCGGCGATATCGGCCCGCCTACCGGCTGCCCAGGGGACGTCCTGATCGGCGCCGCGGTGATCTACCTGAACGACACGGTGGCGCAAGGCTGGCTGACCGCCCTGTTCCTGCCCGGACTTCCGCTGCTCGCCGCGGCCCTCGGAGTCGGGCCGATCGCCCTGTCGATCGGTCACACCTTCGGCGACGACAGTTACGTCCCGGTCTACGCGGCCGCCGGAGTGGTGCTGTCCGCGCTGGTGATGACCCGGATGTGGCTGCTCATCCAGCGGCAGCGCTGGCTGGCGGTCACCGACGGGCTGACCGGCCTGCGAACCCGGCGTTACTTCGAGGAGACCCTGGCCACCGCGATCGCCCGCAACGCCCGGGCCCGGGAACCGTTCGGGGTACTGCTGCTCGACGTCGACTTCTTCAAGAAGGTCAACGACACCCGCGGGCACGGCGCCGGCGACCGGGTCCTGCAGGAACTCGCCCGCCGGCTGCTCACCGTGGTCCGCGCCGGTGACGTGGTCGCCCGCTACGGCGGCGAGGAGTTCGCCGTGCTGCTCGCCCACGCCGGACCGGCCGAGACCCGCCAGGTCGCCGAACGTCTGCGCGGCACCATCGCCGCCGAACCCATCCCCACCGACGACGGCCCACCGCTGACGATCACCGTCTCGATCGGGGTGGCGGCGGGCGCGGTACCGGGTGTGCCGGACAACAGCGCCCAGCTGATGCTGCAAGCCGACCGCTGTCTTTACACCGCCAAGGAACAGGGCCGTGACCGGGTGGTGGCCGGCCCGGAATTCGACCGGATCACGGCTTGAACGCCGCTTCCACCGCAGCCTCACAATGCAGCCGCGTCGTCGGGAAGACCGGCACACCGCTGTCACTCTGATCGACCAGGAGCTCGATCTCGGTGCAACCGAAAACGATCCCCTCGGCGCCGTCGTCGATCAGCCGCTGAATGATCCGGCGATAAGCCGTCCGCGACTCCGGCCGCACCACACCCAGGCACAGTTCGCCGTAGATGACATCGTTGACGATCCGCTGATCCTCGGCATCCGGAACGAGCACCGTCAGACCGTGCTCGGCCATCCGGCCCCGATAGAACTCCTCCGCCATGGTGAACCGGGTGCCGAGCAGACCGACGGTCCCGATGTCGTGACGTTTGACCGCCTCTGCGGTGGCGTCCCCCAGATGCAGCAGCGGAATCCCGACCGCGCTCTCGATGTCCCCGGCCACCTTGTGCATCGTGTTGGTGCAGAGGACCACAAAATCGGCGCCGGCCGCCTCCAGCCCTTTCGCCGCCTCACCCAGCAGCGCGCCCGCCTCATCCCACCGCCCGGCGGCCTGCAACGCCTCGACACCCGCGAAATCCACCGAATACAGCACGCAGCGCGCCGAATGCAGACCACCCAGCCGGTCCCGGACCAGTTCGTTGAGAATGCGGTAGTACTCAGCGGTCGACTGCCAGCTCATGCCGCCGAGAAGCCCGATCAGACGCATCCGCTTACAGGACGTACGTGCCGATGATCTGGCCGAGCTGACGGATGTCAGCACTGGCCTTGAACTCCAGCCGCACCTTCCCCAGCCCGCTGAACCACAGTTCCAGCTCGGCATCCCGATCGAAGTTACCGGCCGTCTCGATCGAGAAGGCTTGAATCTTGTTGTACGGCAGGGACGTGAAGTCCACCTTCTTACCGGTCATACCCTGCACGTTCGCCGCGATCAGCCGCTTGTTCGTGAACGCCACGAAATCCCGCGCCGTCTTGAACGCCGCCACCAACTGCTCCCCGTTGATCAGCAGCGGTGCCACCTGCGAATACACCGACCCCGGGTCGACCTGCGTGAGCTTGAAAACCGAAGGACTCGAAAAATCAATCACCGGTTGATCGTAGTTTCACCCTGCCAGCCACTCGCCCGCACAACAAGATCCCGGTACTCAGCCCGCATCGGCAACTCCCATTCCACCCGCACCCCGCCGTCCTCCCGCCAGATCCCCACGCCGCGGCGCTGCCAGTCCGGAACCTCGTTGAAGTTGACCCCGTGCTGAAACAGCAGCTCGTTCTTATCGGCCGTACTCCGCCCCGCCAGAGCCCCGGTCGCCTGCTTACCGGACAGCCCTTCCTGCCGCAGCGTCCAATAGCACCAGCCATGCAAAGCCGACCGCGCCGCGTCAGCTTGCCGCCAGGAGAAATATTCGACGACCTCCGCGATCGAGCCCCCCGTCCAGACCCGCGAGTCGAAGTGCCCCATGACCCCGGACCCGCCGGTGAACCCAGCACTGGCCATCCCCGCAGAAACCGAGACAAGTTTCTCGACGACCCGCCCAAAAAGCCGAAACCCAGGTTCAAGGAGCAAGGAGATCTCATCACTGACCGTGTACGCGTACCGAGCCCCGAACTCCTCAAAAAGCAGCCGGGAAGTATCCGCCATGACATCAGCGAACCGCCGGTCGAACGGCTTCTCATAGTGCGACGCAGTGAGCCGGGAGAACCCCCGCCCGTCCAGACGCAACACGGTCCAGAGCCCCGGCGGAACGGTCAGCGAATGAAACCATTCCCGCTCCCGCTGCGCGTTCCCCAAGACATCGACATCCATTGCTAGCCTTCCGGTTCTGCTCTTAAGCCATAGGCTTTCGCTCGTCAGCTCGTCAGCTCGTCGCCCGAAGCGCGCTCTGTCAGGAGGTGTACAGGCAGAACGGATGACCCGCGGGATCGAGCAGAACCCGAACGTTCTCCTGCGGCTGCGACTCAGTCAGCTCCGCACCGAGTTCAACGGCCCGGGCCACAGCCACCGCCAGATCCGGAACCTCGAAGTCCAGGTGAAGCATCATCTGCTGCCGCCCAGGCTCACCCGGCCAGACCGGCCGCACATAGTCCGGATTGTGCTGCACGGTCAGATAGGCCACCCCCTCACCGGCGTCGAGAACCACATTGCCCGGCACTTCCCGCCAGATCGTCCACCCACGAAGCTCCGCATAGAACCGCGCCAAAACCCCAGGATCCGGCGCATCCAGCACAACACCCCACCAGTCCGACCGTGACCAACGCCCACTCTCCTCCGACATGCCCCAACGCTATCGATCACCAGCCCACCGCCCGCTCCCGAACCCACCCCGTTCCCAAGGCCGCCGCCTGGCCCGAGGCCCGTCCGGCCCGGGGGCGTCGTCCGGCCAGAGGTCACGGCCCGGCCCGCGGTACCGCCCGGTTGGGGCCGGATCACCGCGGCCCACCACTCTTCAAGTCCTGGGTCACTGCCCGGTCCGGGGGCACCGGATGCTCCTTTGCTCGCGCGCTGCCGAAGGTCAACGAGGTCTAAACCGCGATCGCTCTGGCGCGGTGAACCTCTCTGGGCCTGGTCATGTAGTCCCTTCGGTGATTGCCTCGTCGGCCCATGAGAGCAGGCGGGCTAGGTGGGGATCGGTGTCACCGGCGGTGATCGGAGGGCTGCCGAGGACCACTTCGCCGCCGAGTCCGTCGATGGTGATCAAAGTGCCCTCTCGGAGAAGGCCGGTGGGAGTGTGGACACATCCGGTGGTGGGGTCGACCTTGAGGGCGGTGGCCGAGACCACCGATGGTTTGCCCAGGGAACGGGCGACCACTGCGGCATGGCTGGTAGGGCCACCGACCGTGGTGACGATGCCCGCGGCGGCGGCCAGACCGTGCATGTCCAGCGGGGAGGTGTGCGGGCGGACGAGGATCACCGGGCCGGTCACGGCCATCCGGGCGGCTTGATCGGCGGTGACCGCGATCCGTCCGGTGGCTACCCCCGGACTCGCGGCCACACCCCGGGCGATGACTTCGAGAGCGCCGTCCAGACGGATACGCGGAGTGCGGGCGGCTTTCAGCTGCTGCGGAGTCACCCGGGTCAGGGCGGTGCGGCGATCGAGTATGCCCTCGTCGGTCAGCTCGACCGTCGCCCGCACGGCAGCCCGGCCGGACAGCCCACCCGGGCGTACCTGCAGAAACCACAGCCGCCCCGACTCGTAGGTGAACTCGACGTGGCACACGTCCCGGAAACGGCGCTCCAGAAGGGCCAGGGCTTCGACCAGAGCCGCCCAGACGGAAGGCTCCCTCGCCGCCAGATCCGTCAGCGGGTGAGTGGGGAAGCGGCCGGAGACCACATCCTCGCCCTGATGACCGAAGAGGACGTCACCGTGGACGGACTTCTCGCCGGTGCTCGGGTTACGACTGAAAGCCACGCCGCTGCCACTGTGGGAGTCACGGTCCCCGAAGACCATGGCCTGCACGACAACAGCCGTCCCCAGGTCATGCGGAACATCATGCAACTCCCGGTAGGTGACGGCCCTCGGCGTATTCCACGAGGCGAACACTTCCTCGACGGCCCGTCGAACCTGAACCCCCAGCGACGGACCATCGGCGTCTCGTGCTTTCGCCATCCCGAGCGAACCCGTTGCGGTCGAACCCGTCGCGCGTGAACCTGCGGGGGACGAACCCACTGTGGGTGGGGCCATCGCGGTTGAGGACCGGACGGGCGAAGTCGCCGTGGATGAACCCACCGTGGGTGGAGCCAGCGAAGGGAAGCCCACAGGAACTGCCGGATCTTGAGTGAACGGCGGATTCGCCGAGGGTTGCGGCGGTGGATCGGTGGGACCTTCGCGACCCACCTGAAGAAAGGTGTTCATCATGCCGGGCATGGAGACCGCTGCGCCTGATCGGACCGACACCAGCAACGGGAGCCGGTCGACGGACGACTCCAAGGCGGATAGGGCCTCGGCCAGCTCGACCTCCAGGCACTCCGGAAGACAGCCGTCGCGGAGGAAGGCGCGGCATGCCTCGGTGGTGATCACGAAGCCGGGTGGCACCGGCAGGCCCAGACTCATCAGGATGATCAAGCCCTGGGCCTTGGCGCCAAGCAGTTCAAGGCCGGGTAGATCAAGCCCTCTCGGATCAAGCTCGGGCAGTTCGGGGCCGATCAGGTGAAGGCCGGGCGGCTCAAGCCCGGGCGAATCGGGGTCGGGTGAGTTGAGGGTGGGCAGATCGAGGTCGTTCGGACCGGTCTTGGAAGGATCGTTGTTGGGCGTGAGCGTGTGGATGAACGTCATCGCGGGATGCCCAAGGTGACCAGTAGGTCTTCGTGGAGCTGGAACCATACGGCGTGATACGACGTGGTGGTGTCGGTCAAATGCTCCCGCTCGCCTGACTCGGCGCGGGCCAGTGCTGTTGCCAGCCGGGCACGGTAACCGCTGAAGCGTGGCAATGCGGTGGTCAAGGACACGCAGACCGGGGCGGCCCGGCTGTCCAAATCGGTGAAACGGATCAGGACCCGGCCGTCGTAGGCGGCGTCGCTGTGGTCGTTCACCTCGGCCACGCCGCTGACCGTGCGCATGTGCCAGGCCGAGCAGAGGTCCAGCAGTTCGGGATTGAGCAGCAGGAAGGCCTCGTAAGCACTGGCCACCGCAGGGCGTGAACCGGCGGTGGCCAGTTCCTCGGCGATCAGCCGGGCGTCTTCGGCCTTGCCCGCCTGGGTCACGCCCCAGCCGCCGAAAGGGCCGGCAATCCTCGTCACCAGGCCGGCCACCGCCAGGTCGATCAGGCGGGACTCCGCCTCGGGTGTGGACAGGCCGGTGGTGTCGGCGACCCGCTCCAGGTCGGTGAAGCCCATGCACCGCAACGCGTGCAACACCAGTAGGTCCGTCATGATCGCGCCGTTTCGGTCGGAGGCAGGGCCATCGCGACGGCGTGACCTGCGCCCCGGCCGTGAGCGCGGGCGACGATCCGGCCGGCTCGGACACGGACGGCTGTCTCGGTGTCGTCGGAGACCTCGGCACCGATGGCGGCGGCGAGAGCGGGGCCGTCGTCGAGGTCGATGTGCACCGGGGGAGCGGCAGCGGCCGGGAACGTCTGCCGCAGACAGGTCGCCAGCCCGCCGATGCGCAGTCGAACCAGCGCGCCGGTCTCGGTGGGACTGCCGGTCACCACCGCGATCGTCACCCGTTCCCCGGGGCGCGCGGCGCGGACCGCCTCCTCGGCGGCACTGAGGCGGGCTGCGCCGAGCACGACGACCACACCGTCCTCGGGTTCGGGCCAGGGGTCGTCGCAGAGCTCGGCGTCCCGTACGAAATCAAGGTGTGGGGGAGCCCAGACATCGGCCAGGTCGAGGCTGGTCAGGTGACCGCAAGCTCTCGCCACGTCGAAGGGGTCGCCGAAGCCGGGCGCAGCCCCGGCGAGGTGGTCAGCGCCGTGCAGCAGGGTGAGGATCAGCTCGGCGAGGCGCACCCGGCGGGTCGCCACGGGTGGGCAGGACTCCAGCGAGAGTGCCAGCAGCAGCGCCTCGAGGCGGGTCAGCTCACCCAGGACGGCGCGGCCCGGATCGTCGTCGAACACGCCGGTCACCGATCGGGAGCGCAGCCGGGCGACGGCCACGTTGTCGGTGGCGAGCGGCAGCCGCTCAAGCCAGGCTCGCGCGAATGCCTCAGCCGCGCCGGTGACGTCGGTGACGAGTGTTTCCGTGGCCCCGAGGGAGGCATGTGGCCACGAGTCCAGCAGGACTGCCAGGTAGAGGGATCGCTTGCTCGGGAAGTTCGAATAGACGGCGCCACGGGTCAGATCGACGCGGGAGGCGATCCGGTCGATCTTGGCGTCGGCATAGCCGTGCTCGGCGAACTCCTCGATCGCCGCGCCGAGCACGGCGGTCCGAGTGCGTGCCTGCTGTTGTGCTCGTGTCAACCGGGCCATGCCAGGAAAGATACACCCGACATCTGGATGATGAGAACATCTGAAAATGGGTTGTCCGGGGAGTGCGGGGACCGCTAGCGTTGCTGCCATGTACGAGGGAATCGCATTCATGAGGATCCGCAGCAGCCGCTGACGGCGGCGCGACCTACGGATTTGCCCCGCCGTCTCGGTGTCCTGCCGGGCGGCCCCACACGGCTACCCGGCTCATTCCTGAGCTGCGGAGCTTCCCGATCATGTCTCTCGCGCACCTGCGTGCCGATAACGTCACTGTCCGACTCGGAGCGCGTCAGGTCCTCGACCGCGTTTCCATCACCGTCTCATCCGGCACCCGACTCGCTGTCGTAGGCGAGAACGGCCGGGGCAAGACCACACTTCTGCACGTCCTGGCCGGGCTGCTGACCCCTGACGAGGGGGCGGTGCACCGGTCCGGAACCATCGGCCTCGCGGCCCAGGCCCTGCAAGCCGCCCCGGGTGACACCGTGGGCACGCTGACGAATGCCGCCCTGGCCGATTCGCGTACGGCCCTGGCGGAGTTGGACGAAGCCGCGGCCGCCCTGGCGGCGAACTACGACACCGACGGCACCCCTTCGAAAGGTGAGGCGAGAACCGGCACTGCGGTGGGGGAGCGGTATTCGGCGGCGCTGGAGAGTGCCACCCGGCTCGACGCTTGGGATGCCGAGCGTCGGGTGGACGTGGCGCTGGAGGCGTTGAGTGCGTGCACCGACCGGGGTCGGGAGCTGCGGACCCTGTCGGTGGGGCAGCGGTATCGGGTTCGGCTGGCGTGTCTGCTCGGGGCGCAGCACGACATCCTGTTGCTGGACGAGCCCACCAACCACCTGGATGCGGCCGGGCTGGACTTCCTGACCGGCCGACTACGAGCTCACCCGGGTGGTCTGGCAGTGGTGAGCCACGACCGGCAGTTGCTGCGGGACGTCAGCCGGCAGTTCCTCGACCTCGACCCCAGTGCGGACGGAATGGGTCACGTCTACACCGGCGGGTATGACGAGTGGCAGGAAGGGCGGCGGCGGGACCGGGTGTCCTGGGAGCAGGACTATGCCGAACAGCAGGCCGAGCATGGTCGACTGACCGCGGCCGTGGACCGGGCGCGGAGCCGGCTCACCACCGGTTGGCGGCCGGACAAGGGCGTCGACAAGCACAAACGCCAGTCCCACACACCCGGAGTGGTGCAGGCGCTCAATCGGGAACGGGAGGCTCTGGAAGCGCATCGGATCACGGTTCCGGCGCCGCCGCCGACACTGCGGTGGCCCGATCTGGACATCCGCAAAGGGGTTCCGTTGCTGAGGGCTGAGGGAGTGTCGGTTCCGGGCCGGATGGACGGACCGGTTTCCGTCGCTCTGTCCGGTGGTGATCGGCTGCTCGTCACCGGTGGCAACGGGACCGGCAAGTCCACGCTGTTGTCAGTGCTGGCGGAGCGGCTGGCACCGGGTTCCGGCGCTGTGCACCGGTCGGCGGAGACCCGGGTGGGCCTGGTCGGTCAAGAAGTGCCGGAGTGGCCGGCCGACACCACCGCCCACCAGCTTCTTCAGGGGCGGGGGACGATGGGGTTGCTTGATGCTGAGGCGTTGCGTACCCCGGTGCGTTTGCTGTCGCAAGGCCAGCAGCGACGGCTGGACCTGGCCCTGCGGCTGGCGGAACGGCCGAACCTGCTGATCTTCGACGAACCGACCAACCATCTGTCGTCCGCCTTGGTCGACGAGCTGACCGCGGCTTTGTTCGCCACCTCGGCTGCTGTCGTGATCGCCACGCACGACCGCCGCCTGCTCAGCGACCTGTCCATCTGGCCACGCCTGAACCTGGGCGACCCGACAGCGGACCAGCACGGTCAGTCCTGACCGGGGCCCGACCCGTGCCGCGCAAAGCCAGATCGATCCGGACCGGGCTGGCCCGAGGGAGAGGGGACCGGGCTGGCCCGAGGAAGGGAACGGGGTGATTGAGGGGAACGGGGTCACCCCGTTGAAGATCATTTGGCATCATCGTCGCGTGATTCGTCTCTACTCCCTGTTCGTGCTGGTCGACCTGGTGTTGATCGTCTGCGCGCTGATCTCCTGTCTTTCTGCCGAGGAGCATGAGGTCCGGGCTCTGCCCCGGGTCGTCTGGGTGTTCCTGATTCTGTTGTTCTCGCCGATCGGTGGTATCGCCTGGTTCGTGGCCGGTCGTCCGGCGCGTCCGGTGAAGCTCAGCAACGGCACCACCTGGCGGCCGGGCAGTGGCTTTCCGGAGAAGGAACGTCCTCGGGCGCCTGACGACGACCCGGATTTCCTGAAGACCATCAACAAGAAGGACGACGACGACCTGATGAAGAAGTGGGAAGCCGACCTGCGTCGCCGTGAGGAGGAGTTGCGCCGTAAAGAAGGCGGCGAGAGCTGACTCACGATAATCAGCGGTCGGCCGATCAGGGGTAGGTGGGTGTCGGATACCTCGAGCCGCTGGTCGACCGGCCGGTCCTGGCGGAGGCTTTCGCGCGCAGTCCCGTGCCGAAGGTCGTCACGAGTCTCGCCCCCGGCGAGGTGGGCACCCTCTCCGAGGTCAACGAGGCCTTCTGTGAGCTGCTCGGGTATCGCCGTGACCAGCTGATCGGCCGGTCCTGGCGAGGGCTGGTGGCCGACGAGGACGTCAACGGTGTCAACGCGGTCCTCTCGTCGATGACTCTCGGCAAGGCCAGGTATGCCGCGATCGAACGGGTGCTGCTGCGCAGTGACGGAACCCCGGTGTGGGTGCGGGCGCAGACCGTCGTGGTCAACGACGGGAGTGGTCGGGCGTACGCCGTCGGTGAGATCTTGGACAGCAGCGGCCGGAAGGCGCTCGCCCAGAGTGAGGCGCGCTTTCGCACGATGATCGATTCATCACCGATCGCGATGGCGGTGCTCGGGCCGGACGGTGACTGGCTGCGCACGAATCCGGCGGTGCCGGAGCTGTTCGGTTACACGGGGCTGGAGCTGGCGCGGGTGCCGCTGCCGGCGACGGTGCACCCGGACGACCGGGACGAGGTGCGGGCTGTGTTCGCCGAGCTGGTGTCGGGTGAGCGTGACGGGTTCCGGGGGCGGCGGCGTTTCCAGCACAAGGACGGCCAGGAGCTGATCTGCCTGCTCAGCGTCACCGCGTTGCGGGGTGGGCCGGGTATCGCGGTGCAGATTCTCGCGCAGATCGTCGACGTCACCGAGACGGCCGCCGCGGAGCGGGCCAGCAGCCGGGAGACCGTACGGCTGCGCAGCACGATCGCGGTGCAGCGGGAGATCGCCGAGGTCGCCAACGACCGGGAGGCCGTGCTGCGGCTGATGACCGAACGTGCCTTGAGTGTGCTGCCGGCCGGGGACGGTGCGGGGGTGCAGGTTCTCGATCCGGCGAGCGGGATGTTGCGGTCGGTCGCCGGGATCGGGCGCCTCGCCGGGCGTGAGGTGCCGCCGATGCGGCCGGGTGAGGCACTGGCGGGGCTGGCGATGTCGTCGGGTGGGCCGGTGCGCTGCGACGACACCGGAACCGATCCGCGGGTGAACCGGTCGGTCGCGGTGAGCGCCGGGACGCGGTCGCTGCTGTTGGCCCCATTGCGGGCTCCGGGTAGTGAGCCGTTCGGGGTGCTGATGGTCGGCAGTTCCCGGGTGGCGGCGTTCACCGAGGGTGATGAACAGCAGCTCACACTGTTGGCCGACGCGCTCGGTGCGGCTCTGCGGCATGCCGAGGACATCGCGGCCCGCGATGAATCGCTGGAACGGTCGACGGCCGCGCTGCGTTCGCTGGAGCAGGAACGCGCCGCCGTGATGACCGCCTTGCATCAGCTGGCCCGTAGTGAGCGGCAGTTCGCCGAGGTGTTCGACCACAGCCCGATCGCCAAGATCGTGATCGGGGTGCACGGCGCCGACCGGGGCCGGATCGTGCTGGCCAACCCGGCCTTCTGCCGGTTGCTCGGCTACCACCCGTCCGAAGCGCTGGGCCTGCGGTGGTGGGACGTCACCACCTGGCCGATCGAGGAAGTCGAACAGGAGCTGACAATCCTGGCGAGCGGAACCCGGAACCGGGGCGTACGAGAGTCGGTGCTCGTCCGCCGGGACGGCTCCCACCTGGCCGTGATGTCGGCGACCTCAGCCATCGTCGACGACGAGGGGGTCACCGGGGCAGTCATCCAGCTTCTCGACATGACCGCCGAGCGGGAGGCCCAGGCCGCCGCCGTCCGGGAACTACGGAGACTGCGGCACACTCTCGCCGTGCAGCGGGAGATCCTGACGGTGGCCGCCGACCGGGACGCCACCATCCGGGTGGTCGCGCAACGGGCGGTCGAACTGTTCCCGGCTGCCGACGGCGCCGCGATCGAACTCGCCGACGGCACCACCGTGGTCCACGGCGTCACCGCGGGCATCAGGTCGACGCTTGTCGCCCCGCTGCACGCCGGGACCGGCGCTCTCCAGGTCACCTCGGGACGGGCCGGGGCCTTCGACGACGCCGACGAACAGCAGCTCGCCCTGCTCGCCGAGAGTCTCAGCGCCGCGCTGCGGCACGCCGACGACACCGTGCAGCGCACCCGGGCGGTCGGCGAGTTGGAGGTCAGTGAGAACCGGTTCCGGCTCACCTTCGACAATTCGCCGCTCGGGGTGGCCCTGTGCAGCCTGCAACCCGGCGAGGTGGGCCGGTACGTGCAGGTCAACCCGGCGATGACGGTGATCACCGGGTACTCCGCCGCCGAGCTGATCACGATGACCGATTCTGATCTGCAGCGGCCGCAGGACGCCGGGCTCGCCGAGCGCCGCTACCGGCACCGGGACGGGCACACCATCTGGGTGGCGGTGCGCACCGCGGTGGTGCGCGGGCCGGACGGCACCCCGCGCTACGTGGTCAACCAGGTCGAGGACGTGACCGCCCGCCGGGCCGCTGACGCCGAACTGCGCCGGCATGCCCGGGCGCTGGAGCTGATCCCGGACGCGGTCATCGTCCGGGAGATGGACGGCACCATCCGGTGGTGGAACGCGGGAGCCTCCGACCTGTACGGATGGCCGCTCACCGCGGTCCAGGGCAAGATCACCCATCAGCTCCTGGCCACCGTGTTCCCCGGTGGCGTCGGCGGTGACGAGCATGCCCGGCTGATGCTGCGCGACGGGCGCTGGGACGGACCGCTCGATCATCTGACCGCGGACGGGAGTACCGTCACCGTGCTCAGCCGTCAGGTCCTGCACCAGCCCGACGCCGACGGTGACGGCGAGTCCGCACCACAGATCCTGGAGATCAACACCGATGTGACCGCGGCCCGCGCCGCCGAACTCGCCCTGGCCGAAAGCGAACAGCGGTTCCGTGGACAGTTCGCGAACTCGGCCGTCGGCCAGGTCATCCAGGCTCTCGACGGGCATCTGCTGGCCGCCAACGCCGCCTACGCCGCGATGCTCGGCCGCACCGTCGAGGAGGTGGTCACGTTCGACAACGACGACCTGCTCGACCCCGATGACCTGGTCGAACACACCAGGCTCACGGCCGGGCTGTTCGCCGGTGAGGCCGTCGCCTACACCCATCAGAGCCGGCTGCGACATGCCGAAGGGCACTGGATCGACGCCGAGGCGACGGTGTCCCTGGTCCGCGACAACTTCGGCCGCCCCAAACACCTCATCGCCGTGGTCACCGATGTGTCCGTCCGCCGTGCCGCCGAACGCGCCCGCGACGACGCGTCCGCCGCCCTGGCCGGCCGGGCCACCGAACTCGAAGCCGCCAACCAGCTCAAACTCGACATCATCGGGATGCTCGGCCACGAGATCGGCAACCCGCTGACCGCGATCCGTGGCCACGCCGAAGTGCTCGTCGACGACTGGTCGCGCCTAACCGACGAGCGCCGGGCCAAGGCCATCGACGCGATCTACCGGCAGGCCGGGCGACTCGACGACATCGTCCAGGAGGTGCTGGCGATGGTGACCATCGAGTCCGGCACGATCCACGCCGATCGGCAGGCGCTGTCGGTGCGTACCGAGATCGGCCGTGCACTTTCGGTCCTCGACGAGATCGTCCCGGTGCTCGGCGACGACGGCCGGGTCGTCGTGCACCCCGGGCACCTGCAGCAGATCCTGGTCAACCTGATCACCAACGCGGCCAAATACGGCGGCGGCGCCACCGCGATCCGGATCGCCGAGGCGGAACGACGGGTCCGGATCACCGTCGAGGACCACGGACCGGGCGTGCCGGACGAGTTCCGCGGCCGGCTCTTCGACCGGCTCACCCGCGCCGACCGGGACGCCCGCCACGTCACCGGCACTGGCCTGGGGCTTTACATCGTCCGCGGGCTGGCCCACGCCAATCACGGCGAGATCGACTACGAACCCCGCCCCGGAGGCGGCTCCCACTTCATCCTCGAACTGCAGGCGACCCCGGACTGAATAACCTTTCTCCGGTACGGCTAGCAGAGTCCCGTGGCCACCCCGCGAGGCCGGCGGGACTTACGGCCGTTCCGCGACCGCCGGGCCGAATGCGGTGGCCAGTGCGCGGTCCCCACGGTGCCTTCTGGTGTCGTACCCAATGAGTTTGCAGTTGATCGTTTTCAGTCAGCAGTAGGCAGCGCCGTCGGTCCTAGCTAGCGGCGGGCAGCGTCTCGGTCCCCACCAGCGGCGGGCAGCGTCTCGGTCTCAACCGGCGGCGGGGAGCGCCGCGGTCAACCAGCGGCGGGCAACGCCTCGCGGAAGCCGCTGCTGGGGAGGGTCTCACGGAAGTCGGCGGCGACCGTCATCAGCCGGTCGAGGGCGTCGCGGGTGCGCTGCAGCTCGGCGATGTGGTCGGTGAGGCGGTCGCGTTCCTGGCGCATCCGTTCCATCGCGGCGTCGGAGTTCTCGGTGCTCGGCGACTCGACGCAGGGGAGCAGTTCGGCGATCGTCCGGCTGGAGATGCCGGCGTTGTAGAGCCGCTGGATGAACGCGATCCGCTCGACCTGCTCGCCCGCGTAGTGCCGCTGGCCGCTGGGGCTGCGCACGCTGGTGAGCAGGCCCTGCTCCTCGTAGTAGCGGATGGCGCGGACACTGACCCCGGTCCGGGCCGCGAGATCTCCGATGCGCACATTTCCTCCCCCGGCTGTGACCTGGCGCTCAGGCCTTGCCTCTCACGTCGACGTCAGGTTTTAGCGTAGCCGCACCTGACCCGGCGGATCGCGGAGGATCCTGATATGTCACAGCTTTTCACTGGTTTCCAGCTCGGTGACCTGGCACTGCCCAACCGGATGGTGATGGCCCCGATGACCCGCGTCCGGGCCGGTGCCGACGGGCTGGCGACGGCTTCGATGGCGGCCTACTACGCGCAGCGGGCGAGCGCCGGGCTGATCGTCTCGGAGGGTGTGCAGCCGAGCCTTCTCGGACAGTCCAACCCGGGAACGCCCGGTCTGCACACCGCCGAGCAGGTCGCGTCGTGGCGTCCGGTGACCGATGCGGTACACGTCAACGGCGGGCGGATCTTCGCCCAGCTGATGCACGGCGGCCGGGTCTCGCACCCGGAGACCACCGGACTGGTCCCGGTCGGGCCGTCGGCGGTCGCCGCGACCGGTGACGTCTTCACGCCGAACGGGCCGCGGCCGGCGCCGGTTCCCCGCGCTCTGGAGACGGCCGAGGTGCCGGAGCAGGCGTGGTCCTACGCCGACGCGGCCCGCCGTGCGATCGAGGCCGGGTTCGACGGCGTGGAACTGCACGGCGCCAACGGTTACCTGATCTCGCAGTTCCTCTCCACCAACGCCAACCTGCGCACCGACGGTTACGGGGGTTCGGTCGCCAACCGGATCCGGTTCGCGGTCGAGGCGGTGACGGCGACCGTGGACGCGGTCGGCGCGGCCCGCACCGGCATCCGGCTGTCGCCTGGCGGCGTGTTCTGGGGTGTCGAGGAGACCGAGATCCCGGAGCTGTACGAGGCCCTGCTGACCGAACTCGCCCGTCTCGACATCGCCTACGTGCACGTGGAGGCGACCGCGGAACAGGACGTGCTGCTCGGGCTGCGCAAGGCGTGGCCGGGCGTGCTGATCGTGAACCCGGTTCTGCCGATGGGACCGAAACAGGCCGGCCAGGCGGAAGCGGACCACTGGCTCGGGCTGGGCGCGGAGCTGATCAGTTTCGGGCGCGGCTTCATCGCCAACCCGGACCTGGTGGAGCGGATGCGGGCTGGTCTGCCGCTGGCGCCGGTGGACGCGGCGACGTTCTATCAGGGCGGTGACCAGGGCTATCTGACTTACCCCACGCATCACTACGCCTGATTCAGGACGCCTGGAGCATCGCCGTGTCGGTCAGCCACACCTCGGCCAGCTCGGTGACCGGGGTGCCGAGCACCTCGGCCAGGCACACCACCGTGCCGAACGCCGGTGACGGGAGGCGGCCGCCCTCGATCTTGCGAAGGGTCTCCGGGGAGATGCCGGCCGCCAGAGCCACCTCGGCGAGGCCGCGGGCGCCCCGTGCGACCCGGAGCGCGGCGCCGAGGCGCTGGCCGGCGGCGATCTGTTCGGGAGTCAGGGGAGGGCGAACCATAGTGTGCAGGATAGCCCGATCGAGGGGGTGGTATAACTATACCGGTCTGGAGAGGAAGGAACCGGCGTGATCGAGTTGAAGTCCCCGGAGGAGATCGGGCGGATGGCCGTGACCGGTCGTTTCGTCGGCGAGCTGCTCGCCGAACTGAAGGGAGTCGCCGACGTCGGCGTCAACCTGATGGACCTGGAACACTACGCCCGCCGCCGCATCAAGGAGCGTGGTGCCGAATCCTGCTACTGGGACTACGCGCCCTCGTTCGGCCGGGGACCGTTCCGCAACGTGCTGTGCCTGTCGGTCAACGACGCTGTCCTGCACGGCCTGCCGACCGACTACGTGCTGCGCGACGGTGATCTGCTCAGTGTCGACATGGCGGTCGGGATCGACGGCTGGGTCGCCGACTCGGCGTTCTCGGTGGTCGTCGGCACCCCCGACCCCGCCGACCTGGTGCTGATCGAATGCACCGAGGTCGCGCTGGAAGCCGGCATCGCCGCGGCCGTCGTCGGCGGCAAGATCGGTGACATCTCGGCCGCGATCGGGGACGTCGCCCGCCGCTACGGGTACGGCATCAACGGCGAGTTCGGCGGGCACGGCCTGGGCCGGACCATGCACGAGGGCCCGCACATCGCCAACGACGGCCGGCCGAACCGGGGCATGAAAATGCAGGCCGGCCTGACCGTGGCCATCGAGCCGTGGTTCTGCGCCGACACCGACAAGATCAAGTTCGACGCGGACGGCTGGACGATCCGCTCCGCCAACGGCTGCCGGACCGCCCATTCCGAGCACACCATCGCCGTCACCGACGCCGGCCCCCAGGTGCTGACCTACCGTCCCGGCCAGGCCCCGAACCCCGCCCCACCCCACGAGGACCCGGCCGTAGCCGCCTGACCGCCCCTAACGAGCGTGGTGACTTACGGTCCGATCCGAACCGCAAGTGTCCACGCTTGTCGCGGTGCTTTCGGGTGTGGTGAGTTGTGGTGCGGATCGAACCGCAAGTCACCACGCTGGTGGTGGCGGCGGTGGAGCCGGTTGCGGCGGGTGCCTTCCTGGGCGTGGTGAGTTGGGGTGCGATTCGAACCGCAAGTGTCCACGCTTGTCGCGGTGCTCTCGGGTGTGGTGACTTGGGGTGTGGGGCGGAGCTTGAGTTGCCGCGCTGGTGCCGGTGCCGCCGGGAGGTTGCCCACGGGCGGGAATTCCGGTGCGATCATCAGAACATGACCGACTTGCGCCAGTTTCTCCGCTGCCTACCGGTGTTCGCGGGGGACATGCCGATCTTCGACCCGATGACGGCGCCGGATCGGCCGGAGGAACTGTTCGTGGATTGGCTGACCGAGGCGGTGGCGGCGCGGGTCCGGGAACCGCACGCGATGACGGTGTCGACGCTGGGGGTCGACGACATCCCGGACGCCCGGGTGCTGTTGCTGAAGAACGTGGACGCCGACGGCTGGCAGTTCGCCAGCCATCGGAACAGCCCGAAGGGCCGGGAGCTGGATCTGCTGTCGGCGGCGGCACTGACTTTCCTGTGGCGGGAGCAGGGGCGGCAGATCCGGGTGCGCGGCCGGGTGGTGATGGCTCCGGCCGAGGACAGTGCCGCCGACTTCCTGGCCAGATCGCAGGCGGCCCGTGCCGAGGCCCTTGCGGGTCGGCAGTCGCAGCCGTTGCACGACCGGCGGCAGTTGGTCATCGCGGCCGAGGAGGCGGCGGAACGGTTCGCCGTGGAGCCGGAGCTGGTGGTCGACGAGTGGACGCTGTACACGGTACGCGCTCAGCAGGTCGAATTCTGGCAGGCCGACAAGGATCGCCGGCACATCCGGTTGCAGTATCTGCGCGACGGCGAAACGTGGCAGCGGCACGAACTGTGGCCCTGATCCGAATGGACAATACGGCTGTTTGACCGTTTCCCATTCGACGGCGTGGCGGAGTCCGGTCGGTTAACAGTAAAATTCCACGGTCGGATAGCCTATAAAGCCGACGGGATATGTGGTTTGCTGTGAGCTGGTCCCGGCCCCAAGGAGTGTGCGATGCCAACCTGCTGTACCAAGCGGCCCCTGATCATGGATGCGCTGCGGTGACCAGCACCGTTGTCCGTGATTCGGTCGCCGCCGCCCGGACCGGACGTGAGCCCGGAACCATCGCGATCATCGGCGGTGGCGCCAGCGGTGCGCTCACCGCCCGTGCGATCGCGCGAAATTCCGCATGGCGGACCGTCCTGATCTCCCCCGAGAGCCGTCCCGGCCGTGGTGTCGCCTATGGCCCCGCCGAGGAATGGCACCTGCTCAACTCCCGTGCGGCAGCGATGAGCGCCGATTCCACGGATCCGCAGCACCTGCTGCGATGGTGCCGCGAACGCGGCATGACGGCCGACGCGGCGAGCTTCCTGCCCCGGCCGGTCTACGGCGATTATCTCGCCGACCAGTTCGCTTCCGCGGCCGGCTCCCGGTTGTCCCATCACCGGGCCACGGCCATCGGCGTACGACCGGACGGTCCCGGCTATGTCGTCACCGACGACACGGATTCCGAGATCCGCGCCGAGCACCTGGTTCTGGCCCTCGGCAATCCGCCCCCGTGCGTGCCGTCGGCGGTCAGTGCCGAGGCTCGCAGCGACGTCGCGTTCGTGGCCGACCCGTGGGCGCCCGGCGCGCTCGACGCGGTGCCCGCGGACCAGCCGGTCCTGCTGCTCGGCACCGGCCTGACCGCGATCGACGTGGCGCTGACGCTGACCCGGGACCCGTGGGGCGTCCCGATCGAGGCGCTGTCCCGGCGCGGTCTGCTGCCACGGGCGCACCCCCACGTACCGGCGCCCGCTGTTGATCTTGAAATTGAGGCGACGGAGTCGCTGGCACCGCTGATCCGGCGGCTGCGCCGGGCGGTCGCCGACGGTGCCCACTGGAGCGCCGTCATCGACCACGTGCGCACCAAGGCCGACCGCCTCTGGGCCGGCCTCGACGCCGCCGCGCGGGAGCGGTTCCTGCGGCACGCGCAACGCTACTGGGAGGTGCACCGGCACCGGATGGCCCCGCCGATCGCGGCCCGGATCGCCGAACTGCACGCCACCGGCGCCTTCCAGCCCCGCTCCGGCCGGATCACGTCGATCGAACCCGACCCGCGCGGCGGCCTGCTCGTGCACGTCGAAGGGGAACAGCCGAAGCGGTACGGCGGGGTCATCACCTGCACCGGCCCCGGCCCGCTGCCCTGCTCGGCCGGCCCGCTGCTCGCCGACCTGCTCGACGACGGCCTGCTCCGGACCGGCCCGCACGGACTCGGCATCGACACCGACGAGAACGGCCAGGCCCGCCCCGGTCTCTGGCTCGTCGGCCCGCTGCGCCGCGGGCACCTGTGGGAGTCGACCGCCGTACCGGAGATCCGCTCCCAGGCCGAACGCCTAGCCGCGGCCCTGCCCCTGCCCGCCGAGCACCACCTGCGGTAACCCGTACCCGCAGCGAACGCCGAGCCGGTCCACCGGCTCGGCGTTCGCATGTGCGGTATCAAACTTCTGCTGACAGCCGAATCCGCGCACGATCGAGGCCCTTACCATCGCATCTGCGAGACCGATAGAGTTCGCCGCGTGACGGTGTTTCGGATCGGTGAGGCTGCGGAACTGCTCGGTGTCAGTGCGGACACGGTGCGCCGGTGGATCGACGCCGGTCGCCTTCCGGCCGACCGCGACGAGGGCGGCCACCGGGTGATCGACGGGCCCGAGCTGGCCGCGTTCGTGCGGGCCAAAGGCAACGACCCCGACGAGCGGGCGGACGAGTCGTCGGCCCGCAACCGGCTGCGGGGCATCGTCACCGCGGTCGTCAAGGACACCGTGATGGCTCAGGTGGACATCCAGTGCGGACCGTTCCGGGTGGTGTCGCTGATGAGCCGGGAAGCCGTCGACGAGCTGGACCTGCGGGTCGGCTCGGTCGCCGTGGCAGTGATCAAGTCGACCACGGTCGTCGTGGAGCGGTCCACGCCCTCCGCGGCAAACAAGGGGAGATCCAGTTGAGGACGATTCGCCTCGCGGCAGCGGGGCTCGTGGCCCTTCTCGCGCTCACCGCCTGCGGTGACGACACTTCGGCTTCGGAGCCGGTCACCGTCTTCGCCGCCGCCTCGCTCACCGAGTCGTTCACCACCATCGGCAAGAACTTCGAGACCGCCAATCCGGGTATGAAGGTCACCTTCAACTTCGCCGGCAGCTCGGCCCTGGCCACCCAGATCAACGAGGGCGCCCCGGCCGACGTGTTCGCCTCGGCCTCACCGAAGAACATGGCCGTCGTCACCGAGGCAGGCACACCCACCACTTTCGTCAAGAACCAGCTGGTCATCGCGGTCACCAAAGGCAACCCGAAAGGCATCGCCGCCCTCGCCGACCTGACCAAGCCCGACCTGAAGCTGGCACTCTGCGCCGAGGCCGTGCCGTGCGGGGCGGCCGCCAAGACGGCCCTGGGGGCGTCCGGCGTCAAGCTCACCCCGGTCACCCTGGAGCAGGACGTGAAAGCGGCACTGTCCAAGGTGAAACTCGGTGAGGTCGACGCGGCAGTGGTCTACCGCACCGACGCCAAGGCGTCCGCGACCGATGTGGACGCGGTCGAGTTCCCCGAGTCGGCGAAGGCGATCAACGACTACCCGATCGTGGTGCTGAAGAACGCCGCCAACCCCACGGGCGCCCAGTCCTTCATCGACTACGTGCTGTCGGCTGACGGGATCAAGGTCCTCACCGAAGCGGGATTCCAGGCACCCTGACCATGAAGACGGCTCGCGTACCCGTACCGCTGCTGATCCCTGCCGTGCTGGGTTTGATCTTTCTGATCCTGCCCTTGGCCGGGCTGCTGGTGCGCACGCCGTGGGCGACCCTGTTCGACCGCCTGGCCGAACCCGGAGTCGTCGAAGCCCTCCGGCTCTCCCTGCTCACCTCGACCCTGGCCACCGTGTTGTGCCTGTTCTTCGGAGTGCCGCTGGCCTGGCTGCTGGCCCGGGTCGAGTTCCCGGGCCGGCGCCTGGTCCGCGCCCTGATCACCGTTCCGCTGGTGCTGCCACCGGTGGTCGGCGGCATCGCCCTACTACTGGCCCTCGGCCGCCGCGGCATCGTCGGCCAATGGCTCGACAGCACATTCGGCATCACCCTGCCGTTCACGACAGCCGGCGTGGTGATCGCCGAATCCTTCGTGGCCCTGCCATTCCTGGTGATCGCCGTCGAAGGCGCGTTACGCGGCGCCGACAGCCGTTTCGAAGAGGCCGCCGCCACTCTCGGCTCGACCCGCTGGACCACTTTCACCCACGTGACATTGCCATTGGTGGCGCCCGGAATCGCCGCCGGTTCGGTGTTGTGCTGGGCGCGGGCACTGGGCGAATTCGGCGCCACCATCACGTTCGCCGGAAACTATCCCGGCATCACCCAGACCATGCCGCTGGCCGTCTACCAGACGATGGAGAGCGGCGACCTGGAAGGAGCGGTCGTGCTCAGCCTCGTCCTGTTGGTCGTCTCGGTCGCCATTCTCGCCGGCCTCCGCGACCGTTGGCTGACCACGCCGTGAGTAGTCTGCTGGACGCACATCTGGTCGCCTCGCGCGGCGCTTTCACCTTGGATATCTCCCTGAGGATCGCGCCGGGTGAGACGGTCGCCCTTCTAGGCCCCAACGGCGCAGGCAAAACCACCGCCTTGCGTACGCTGGCCGGCCTCACGTCATTGTCGGGCGGCCATCTGCGCCTCGGCGGGCGAGACCTGGCCCCGCTGCCGCCGGAACAGCGCCCGATCGGCGTCGTCTTCCAGGACTATCTACTGTTCCCGCACCTCACTGCCCGGGACAACGTCGCATTCGGCCCGCGCCGCCACGGCATGGACCGAAAATCGGCGCATGCCGTGGCCGACGAATGGCTGGAGCGTGTCGGCCTCAGCTCGTTCGGCAGTCGCAAGCCCCGGCAGTTGTCGGGCGGTCAGGCGCAGCGGGTCGCGTTGGCTCGTGCCCTCGCGGTCGATCCAGTGCTGCTGTTGCTCGACGAGCCGTTGGCGGCGCTGGACGCCCGCACCCGCTTGGAGACGCGTGGTGAGCTGCGGCGCCACCTGTCCGACCACCCCGGCGCGACGCTGCTGGTCACTCATGATCCGCTGGACGCCCTGGTACTGGCCGACCGCCTGGTCATCGTCGAACAGGGCCGGGTGGTCCAGGAGGGCGACGCGGCGACGATCACGGCCCGCCCTCGCACCGACTACGTGGCCCGTCTCGTGGGGCTGAACCTGTACCGCGGCGTCGGCGACGGCCACACCGTCACGGTCGCCGACGGGTTCACCCTGACCAGCACCGACACGGTCTCGGGGGACGTTTTTTTGGCTTTCCCGCCGTCCGCTGTGGCTCTGCACCCCGACCAGCCGTCCGGTAGCCCCCGCAACACGTGGCCGGCCACGCTGGCCGACATCCAACATCACGGCGACAACTTGCGGGTACGTCTGGAAGGCCCCGTCTCGGTATCCGCCGACATCACCCCGGCCGCCGCGGCCCAACTCGACCTGTCGCCGGGCCGTCCCTTGTGGGTAGCCGTCAAAGCGACCGAGACCAGGGCTTACCCGGCTCAGTAGGCGGTCGGTAGTCCCGCACCATACCGAGACCCGTTTTTCATCAGGCCTAGTGTAGTCCTCGTAGCCGAGCCACAACAGCTTCTTCTCAAGCGGAGTCATCGCCTTCTTCGGTGCTCGCAGTACCAATCGCCGACGAAGTCCGCCATCGGCCGGATTCTTCCTCTTCGATGGCAGAACGGAGCATCTCGGCGAGCCGGCGCAGGAAAACCGCCGCGCCATCGTTGGTCGGGTCATGGTCCATCGACCAGTTGGCATCCCAT
The DNA here is from genome assembly GCF_900104725.1 of Actinoplanes derwentensis. Lineage (NCBI taxonomy): Bacteria > Bacillati > Actinomycetota > Actinomycetes > Micromonosporales > Micromonosporaceae > Actinoplanes > Actinoplanes derwentensis. The sequence continues at coordinate 3,596,733 of NZ_LT629758.1, read as the reverse complement.
TCGGCGAGCTGCAGCAGTGTCCCCGGAGGCTGTGGTTCGTCGAGAATGGTCTCCAACGCGGTGAGGTTCTGCCGGAGAAAGAACGTGTCCCGCTGAGCGGAGTCCCGAAACTCCTCCATCACCTCGTCCAACGACTGAGAATCCTCGACACAAATCTGGAAAAGCGAGCGGACTTTCTCGATGGCAGGCCGGGCCGTCATCTTCCGCCCGGGAGCGAAATGGTTCCGGCAGTCTCGATATGTCCACGATGCTTCGGATCCCCTAAGGTGAGACGAGCTCAAGTATGTAGCCGGGTCTGATCATTCTCGTCCGAGAACCCGTTTGACGGTGCGTCCGCGGATCTTGGCGATCAGTCCGTCATCCACCACCATCACGACGATGCCGGTGGCCGGGGACACGATGATGACGTGGCCGTCCGTCATGTAGGAGCCGACGCGCTCGCCGAAGTCCTTCACCAAGTTCCGGAGCTCGGAGGCGTCGACGAAAAACGGGCCGGGCTGGAATCCGTCGACGCTGAAGCTGGGGTCATTGACGACGACCAGCATGCCGGTCATGTCGGCGCAGCGGCTCAGTAGGTCGTCCTCGATATCGTCCATGTCGCGTTTCTTGAGGTCGAAGGGATGCCAGTCAGCGCGTCCATGCCCGGTGATCCGATCCGGGTTGAACCTGGTGGACCCCGGAAGGACCGCGGCCAGAATCGCGAGCGCAAAGTCCCAGTTCGGATGCCGATGCTGACGCAGGCCATCCCACCCCATGATCAACCTCCAGGCATGTCGTGCCACGGAAGGGGATCCGTGATCCGGTGCCACCACCAGCGATCCGGCACCGGTCCGGTGGCGGCCGCCAATGCCCGGCCGGCGTCGTCGACAGTCGCCTGGGCGAAGCGACGATCCAGAGTGGCCAGCACTTCGGCGAAATCGCCTCTTACCTCGTCCGGAAGTTCACCGACACCGGTGACTAGGTCGTCGCGGTAACCGAGGTCGTCCCGGTAGTACTCGGCCGGGTACCAGCCGTCCGGTGGCCAGCCTTCGATCAGGCGAGTGATCATGATTTCCCACGAGGCGAGCCGGCTTACTACCACCCATCCAGTGCCGTCAGAGGCTGGGGAGCCCCGAAACTGATCGGTGAGAGGCGTCGGGATCCGGTGGCTGTGGATGACCTCGGGGACCGGGCCCACGGGCAGGTCAGGTGCGCCGGCGACTGGCTGTTCCACGGCCTCAACCCGGAAAGCGACGAGTTCACCGTCGTCTTCGTCATCGTTGATCCGCGCTCGACTTCGCCTGCCGTCTGCGCCGACAAGCCAATACATATCCGGAGGAATCGGCATCGCCTCATAGGCGACAGGAGTCTTCAACCGCTCGGCGAGCCTTGCCGCCGCGATTTCCTGGGAAATATTCTCGCCAGAAGTGTCGGCAACGTAGATGAGAATACTCTGACGCAGGTCACCACCGATGGAGGTGACGGTGCAAATGACCGGCGCCTTCCAATTCCGGTTGTCATCGCCGTCTTCCGCGACATCCACCGACTCGATCGGCACTGACAGAACGGCCGCGATGGCAGATGCCAAACGCTGTCTGTCGGGGGAATCCTGGAGCAAGAGAGCGTAGGTCACGGCTCATATGTCCCATCGTAGATCGCTTTGGCCTTCTCTGCCGCGCCCGGGAAGTTGGCGATGAACGGGTTTCGGGTCAATGCGGTGGCGGCTGAAACATCGCCGTAAGCATCGGCGATCGCTACAAGGGCGGAGTATTCGGCGCGTTCGAGTTTCACCATACCGGGCCCATCAAGCGGATAAACGGTCTTCTTGTCCTTTACGTTGTATCTGCGTCCTTCGATTACATATGCTTTCAATTCTGAGTTCCACGGGGCACGCCCCTCCGCGATCGCCTGCGTATCTGACAATCGGTAGGACTCGTACCCTCGCAGGTACACGGTGTTGTTGTCTTTCGACCGTGCACCGCGGGCGCCGCTCACGGTATGCCGGGGATGTGGCGCAGTGATCCTCGCGCCCTTGGCGGGGCCGACAACCGAGTCTGCGACCTGCCAGGACGTCCCGGAGGGGTCGGTGGCGATGTTCGGGGCGTCGCCGGTGTGGAGGGGTCGGGGGCGGTTCTGGCCGTCCAGCGTCAGGGCGTCCATGCGGACCACGTCGGGGCCCACGCCTCGGCCCGTGTTGGTGTAGAGCGGGGAGTTCTCGCGGACGGCCCTCGTCTGGGGGTCGACGTAGAGAATCGTGCCGTTCTGGTTGACCGCCTCGTAAATGTGGGTGCGGCCGGCCTGGTCCTGGGTCGTGATGAACGCGAACGAACCGTGGCCGGTGCCCAGCAGGTGGTGGTGCAGGCGGCTCTCGGCCATCCGGATCTGGTTGCGAGCGTCCTCGGGCGACAGATCGCCGACATCGGTCAGGCCCTCGAACGTCGAGTTCGTGGTCTGTTCGATCCGGTCGATGACACCGGTCTCCGGGTCGATCGGGCTGTTCACGTCGCCGCGGTGGTAGCCGTCGAACGTGCGCGGAGCGGAAACGCGCGGGCGGGCGTGCATGTACGACTCGTAGAACGACAAGGCGTTGTCGCCACAGTTGTTCGAGCGGGTCGGATCCGCCTCGGGACCGCCGTCGTTCTGCAGGCCGAACCAGGCACCCTCACGCGGATCCGCCAAACGAACCACGTTGCCGTCCTGGTCGCGGGGCATCGCCCGTTCCAGGTCGGTCTGGTGAATCTGCAACGGCGGCCGCAGACCGCCCCGCTCGTTGTAACGCCGGGTCGTGTCGATCGGTCGCGGCTCCCCGTCGCCGGTCAACGCCGACCGGTCATCCGTCTCCACCGGGCCGGGGCTGGTATCGGCCCAGGTCTCGTTGGCCCGCTCCCAGTCCGAACCACTCAGTTCGACGTCCCCGATCGGACCGCCGCGCTCCACCTGGTTCGCCTGCTCCCGCAGGCTGTCCGCTTCGGCGCGCATCTGCTCGCGCTCCTGCTCACGACGGGCGGCATCCGCCGGGTCGCCCAGGGTGTCGGCTACCCGGTTCCGCCGGGCGTGCTCGTCCGCCTCGTCGTCCCTCGCCCGTGCTTGCCTACGCAGGTCATGGGCCAGATTGTCGCGGTGTTCGGTGTCGAAACCGCGGCGTTTGCTGTCGAGTTCGAAGTGGTAGGCGTCCTTCGTCCGCTGCTCGGCCTCCCGATCGACCGGTGGTGCCGGTTGCGGGACTGGCGTGTCCGAAGTGTCGGCGAGCGTGAGGTCGTTCTCGGTCTTGACCTCATCCGGCCGAGCGTTGTCCGGCTCGGTGTCGACGGTGGGTTCCGGCGTGGGCGCCGGCTTCGGCGAGAGATCCAGCACCGCGAACGGATCGTCCGTGGGTGGCCGGTCCATCGAGTGCGGGTCCAGCACCGACAGCGGATCGAAGTCGTGCGGCTGCGGCTTGCTGTCCTCCGGTTCCGGGGTGGTGTCCTGCTCCGGCTGGGGGCTCGGGTCCGCAGTGGAGCTTTCCCGCAAAGGATCCGAATCGGTCGGCTCCTGCACGTCGGGTGTCGGCTGAGTGTCCACCGCAGGCGGTCCAGGCGGCGTGGTGTCGACCCGCGTTTCGACGGCCGGACCGGGGTCCGGCTGAGTGTTGACGGGAGAGGGAGGGGGCGGCGGTCCCGGCACAGGCGGCGGTGGGGGCAGCGGGTTCGTCTGTTGCTGGAGTTGCGCCTGCTGTTGCTGCCAGGCCAGCGGCGGAGGCGGGGTGGGCTGGCGACTGTAGTGCGGAGACTGATGGGTGTTCGGTACCGACATCGGGTTGCCCTGGCCGTCGATCATCAGGGCGTTCAGCTCGACGACGTTGTTGCGGTTCGGAAGCCCGGTGTGACCGTAGTGGGTACCGAATTGCGGGTTGGCAGCCGTGCTGACCATGTTGGAGAAGTCGGTGTACTCGCCGGTCTGCGGGTCGACGAAGACGATCTCACCGTTGTGGTTGACGGCGTTCCACGCGTGCGCGGAGTTGCCCTCCCATACGTTGATGATGATCGCGGCGGAACCGTGACCGCCCGTTTTCAGCGTATCGATGATCATTTGGAAACCGGCGTCGACCTCGGCCTTGACGTCGGCGGCCGGCCGGGTGTTGCCCTCCAGCCACCGCTGCGTGAGGCTGGTGAAACCGCTGCCGGTCGCCTGCTCGGCCCGGTAGTGGCCGTCTTTCTCGCCGTCGAGGGTGTCGGGCTGGCCGAAACCATAGGAATCAGCAGTACGGGCGGCGGACACCGTCGGGCGTCCATGCACGTAGGTCTCCAGGAACGACAGGGCGCAGTCCAAGCAGTTGACACCGCGCTGCGGGTCGGCGCCGGGCCCGCCGTCGTTCATGAGCTTCAGGTAGGTCGAACGGGGATCCGCGGCCCGCTCCGGCCGGCCATTCGAGTCCAGTGGGAAGACACGCTCCAGGTCCGCCTGGTGCATCGGCAGCGGTGGACGAAGACCGCCGCGCTCGCCGTACGGCCGGGTCGTCCTGACGTTGGGCGGATTGTCGTTTCCGGTCAGCGCCGACTGGTCGTTGTGCCAGATCGGACTGTCATCGACGTGGAAGGCCGACTCGTCGTTGGCCACCTGGTGATTCGGCCCGCTGTCGGGGTCGAGATGGACTTTGTACGGCTGGCTCAAGAAGTGCATGGCCAGCGCACGCCGGTGCAGAGCATCCTGCTCCTGCTGCTGGTAGTGCGCTTCCATGTTCTGGTAGTGGGCGCGCTTCGAGAAGTTCAGTCGGAACGCCTTCTGCGCCTCGCGTCTGGCGAAATTTTGCGCGTCCCTGGTTCGCGTGATCTCTTTGTCGAACGCCTGGAGCGCGCGGTCCCTGATGGTGTTCTCGACGGTCTTCTTGTTGCGTGCGCCCTGATCTAGGTAGGCCTGCTCGAATCTCGCCTCGTCCGGGGTCCGCGAGGTCAGGTTCGGGGAGCCGTGCATACCCGCAGGTGCGATTGCGTCGTTGCCACGCCCGGCGTCCGGGACCGGCGGCGAACCGGCCGGGCCCGGGCCTTTCGGGCTGGGCGTGCTCGGATTCGCCGGACCGGTCGTGTTCGGGGTGTTCGGGGTGGCCGCCGATGGGGTGCTGGGGTTCGTCGACGTGGGGGCGTTCGTTGCCGGGTTGGCGGTCGCCGGTGTACTGGGACCGGGTGTTGTCGTCGCCGGTGACGGGCCCTGCGGTGAAGTGCCGGTGGGCGGGGGATTGCTCGGCGAGGTGTTGACGTTCGGCAGCGTGGGGGAGCCTGGCGAGGTGGTCGCCGGGCTGATGTTCGGCGTCGACGGTGAAGTGACCGACTGTGGGACGGTTGAAGGTGGGGTGGTCGACGGCGAGAAGCTGCTCGGCGTGGGCCCGCCGGTCGCGAGGGACACGTTCGGGTTGGGAGCTCCGCCCAGCGGCCCGCTGTTGACAGTGCCGGGCGCGAAAGCCATCGGCGCGTTCGTCGAAGGGTTGCCGCCCGAGGGCGCCGTGTTGACCGGGCTCGAAGCCGGCGACGACATACCAGTGTTTCCGGAGGTCTGTGCCGGGGACTCCGCCGGGGGCGCGAACGACGACAGCCGCACGTCGTTGTCCGACGACGACGAGTGGCTGTAACCAGCCGGTGTAGACGCGGCAGGACCGGACGAGGCCTGATTGGACGAAGCGGCCGAGGAGCCCCCGTCCCCCTGTGCCGAAACGGACGGGGCAGACCCGTGATCGGAGGAGGACGAAGACGAGGAGGGAGTGAAAGAAGAGGACGAGGACGAGGAAGCCGAGTACGACCCGCCGTCGGAGGAGGACGCGGTAGACGTAGACGGGGAGTAGTGCGAAGCGGTGGTGTATGACGAGGCCGAAGAGGATGAGCCTGAATACGACGAGCCTGAAGACGACGAGGACGAATCCGCGCTCGAGGATGATCCGTCACCTGAGTAGGAGGACGATCCGCCGCCGGAGGACGAGCCCGACGACGATCCAGAATCTCCCCCACCCGACAAGTCGAGACTCGGGCTGCTCCCACCCGTACCGGAAGAAGTGTTCGAAGGTCCGGAAGACGCCGGCAGCGAGCCGTTGAGTTTGAGGTCGCCGCCGTTGAGGTCGGAACGGACGTCCTTGAAGGCGTCACCGGTGTTGGAGACCGAGGTGCCGGCGGCGCCGGACGTGCCCGCCTTGGCCAGGTCTTCGAAGCTGGGGAAGTCGCCGCTGACGGCCGATCCACCGATCTCACCGAGGACATCAGACGCGGCTCCGCGGAAGACGCCGCCCTTGCCGTTGCCGCCGATGCCGCCGCCGGTCGCCGCCGCACCCCCGGCCGCTCCGCCGAGCGCGGACATCCCCAGTTCACTGACCGAGAAGTTGCCGTGCCCGGCCGCGTCCTGATAGCCCTGGACGAGGGTGTTGGTGAAGGCTTCTTCCCGGGCTTCGTCCTTGGCTGAACGCCAGGCGTTCTTGCCGAGATTCTTCAAACCCTTCTTGGTGAGTACGTCTTTGGCGGCGCGCTTTCCGGCATCCTTGAGCGCCTGCTTGATCGTCTTCTTGGCGAGCTGGGCGACGAGCTTCTTGAAGATCTGCTGGATGGTGAAGCGGGTGGCAGCGATGAGTCCACCGGCCGCGGGCGAGGCGGCGCCGAGGGTGAGCGCGACCGTGACGGCCAGGGCGATCAGCTCGATGACGAAGAGGCCGAGCTCGATCCACGCCTCGAGTTTGGCGGCCTCGATGTCGCCACCGCACTCCCACACCATCTGGGCCATCGCGTCGGCGAAAGTGATCAGTGAGTTGAGTGGCGCCTCGTCGCCACCGGCGGCGATCTGATTCCACGCGGCGACAAACGCGTCGATCGTGGTGCCGCTACCGCCGTAGGCGTCGATGATCTGCTGCGCGGCCAGGACGGAGTCCTCGCGCGGGCCGACCATCGCGTCGGCCAGGGCATACCACTGGTCGGCGATGTCCCAGGTCAGCGCCTCGTTGCCCTCGGGCCAGTCGAAACCGACGACCCATTCCAGGGCTTCGTACGCCCAGCCGGGCAGATCCCAGGGGGAGAAGTCGAGCGGGTGGGGGATGGGGCTGGGCAGCATCGTCATGTCAGGGGCGTCCGGTACGCGTTCTGGACGGTCTCGCCGGAGCGCGCGTCGGCGTTCATGTTGTCCTCGACGCTCGCGACCGCCGCCTCGCCGAGACCCTCGACGAATTGGGCGACGTTACCGAACGCCTCGGTGAACTTCTGGAGCAGCGGCGCGTAGTTCTTCTGGAACGCGGCGCCGATGTCGTCGTTGCCCCACGGCTTGTTCTCACTGGCCGCGGCGATGGCGGCGACGGTGCTGTTGTTGATGCTGACCATCTCGTTGCCGGCCAGCGTCAGGTCGCGCCCGCCCGCGGTGGCTCGCGGCGCGTCGAGATAGAGCTGCTCACCGGCCATCGTCGTCACCGGCTTCCCGCATCACCCGGTCCTGGCGGGCGAGGAAGCTGCTGAACTGGCCGTCCCGCATGAACCGGGACGCGCCGGAATCGGCCGGAAGGTACTCGCCGACGATCTCTTGCACCTGGTCTGTGGTCTGCGCGACAGCCTGCTCGACGGTCCGCAGAACGGTCCGGGAGAGCTGTTCGGGAGTCAGGCGGCGGTAGGCCTCGGGGTCGAATTTCAGATCGACGAGCTGCCCGCGCGGGCCGACGGTGGCTTTGACCATCCGGTCCGGCGACTCGGCCGTCACCGTCATGGCCGATAGGCGTTCCTGCAGGTCGTCAAGGCCCAGGCGGAGGCGCTGGTACTGCGACACCACGTCATCGAAACGCGCGCGAAGTGCATGATTCGCGTCGCGGTCGGCCTGTCTGCTCACGGCTGTCTCCCCCGGACTCGCGATTTGACTGACAGAACCTACCAGCAGGAATCAACCCCGGGCCTCCACCGAGCGGCGTTGGCCGAGGGCTCTAAGCTCGCACGGACGGACCGAAGGGGGCGGGCTGGATGATCACGCTGGCCGAGGTGCAGGACATTGCCGGCGGGTGGGCTCGCAGGCAGTCGTTCCGGCGTGGCTACCAGTGCATGCCGGAGGTTGACGAACTGACCCACGGGTTCGCGGTCTGGATGCGGTTGCCGCCGGAGATCCGCACTCAGCCGGGCGCCGACCTGACCACCGTCGTCGACCGTGAGACCGGCCGACTGTCGTACTGGCCGCCGGCACCCTCCGAGGAACTCGACCGGATCTACACCGAGCGCCGGGACACCGTGAACGGCCCGCACCGGACCGCCGACCCGATCGCCGAACTGCGCCGGGAGGCCCACCGCCGGGTCAGCCCGTCGGTGGCGGCACACATCACCCTGGGTGGCCGGCTGTTCCGGGCCCGTGGCGCCAAGGGCGACCAGGAGCTGCGCCATCATCCGCTGGTCGCGGGACTGCTCGAAGCGATCCCGCGACAGGCCCGGATCCGCGGCGCTGAGCGGCACGCCGAACTGCTGGTGCTGTCGGACGTGTTCGCCGACGCCGATCAGACCCGTGCCGGAGCCGGCCAGACACCGCTCAGCCTCGACGAGGCCCGGGTGCTGCTGGGCCACGGCGGATTCGAGACGTTCTACATCCGCGAGGAGAACGACTTCCGCGGCGGCCGGCCCACCGATCTGTGCGCCACCTGCTGGGAGATTCTGGTGGAGCTGGGGATGCTCGCGGCCTCGGAGGACATCCACCGGGTCAACCAGCTGATCCGACGGGCCACCTCGGGCGACGACCCGCAGCCCGGCCGCTTCCCGCCAGAGGTGGCGTGGGAGCTGACCGCGGCGGGATGGGGACGATCACGCCGGGCCGAGTCGGACCTGGCGAACACCGAAGACGACCGGGACCTGGACACCGAGCACCATATCCGGGTGTTTCCGGCGGCTCGCGAGGCGTACCTCCAGTTCCATGACGTGATGACCCGCCGCAACGGGCCCGGCCTGGGGCAGCGCGTCCGCTCCTTCCAGATCAACTCCGGCGGTGGCGGCCGCTATCTGGCCGATCCGCTGTACGAACTGGGCCAGGTCACCGGGGCCAGGATGTTCCCGCTCGGCTCCGAGGGCTTCGACGAGGCGATCCTGGCGATCGACGAGCGCGGCCGGGTCTTCTCGCTCGATCAGGGCGGCGAGTGGTTCATCGGGGAGACGCTCGACGAGGCGATCATCGCGCTGGTCATGGGCTTACCGAATGCCCGTATCCGTGATGACGGCACCTGGAGGAACGAACAGTGATCACTCGTGCGGAGGCCGACGCCATCGCGGCGACCTGGGCCCGTTTCCACACGTTGACCGGCCAGGAGCGCAGAGCTCTGGTCCAGGAGTTCGACCTGGGGTTCCTCGTCACCTTGACCGCGCCTCCACCGGTCGGGCCGGGCTCACCGCCGGTCGAGATCGGCGGCGGTGCCCAGATCATCGACCGGGAGACCGGGCGACTGTCGACGTGGCCGAACCTGCCGTTCGACACGGTGCAGCAGATGTACCGGAACAACCGCGACGACATCGTCGGCCCGCCTCGCACCGCCGACCCGGAGGTGCAGCTACGCCGCGACATCCACCGCCGGGTAGCGCCGAGTATCGCCGCACACGCGACGGTCGGCGGGCGTGTCTACATCAGCCGTGGAGCCAAAGGCGACCAGAAACTCAACCATCACCGGCTGGTGCTGGAACGGCTGGCCGAGCAGACACCCCACGAGCAGGTTCGCGGTCACGAGCGGCATGCCGAACTGATCGCCTGCTCCGACGCGCTGCACGACGTGGACCGGCGCCGGGCGTTGGACGGCCTTCCCCCGGTCACCCTCGACGAGGCACGGGCCTCACTGCGGGGATCACAGTTCCAGACGTTCCAGATCCATGCCCCCGGTGACCCGTTGGGCGGCAAGGCCAACGACCCGTGCGAGACCTGCGTCTACGTGCTCACCCAGTTGGCGTTGCTGCCGTGGGCCAGTTCCGGGGCTTTGCACGAGTTCAGGGCGGAGCCCCGGCCTAACCCCGTCCCGGCCGTCTTCTCCGACACGGCTGCCTCTGAACTGCTCAACGGCGGATGGTGGCCGGATGCACCGCGGGAGCTGGTCGCCGAGATGATGCAGGGCACGCTGGAGGAGGACATCCTCCCGGTCGCCGGTCAGGAGTTCCGGCACGAGTCGTTTGCGGCGTTCGCCGAGGCGATGGGCTACACCGGACTGGTCGGGGCCAGCCGTCGTGCGCCGGGTGTGTCCCAGCGTTCCCGCCTCTTCGAGATCCATCCGGGGACCGCGGCTCATACCGCCGACCTGCTGCACGAATTCGGTCAGGTGATCGGGGCCCGTCTGCTTCCGCTGGGCCGGGTGAACAGCGAATCGGTCCTGGCCATCGACGAGCATGGGCGGGTCTTCGATCTGGATCAGGCCGGTGAGTGGTTTGTGGCCGACACCTACCTGGAGGCTCTGGAGACGCTGACCTCGGGTCGCCGGACCTACCGGGTCCGCGACGACGGCACCTGGAGCTGATCGGCCGTGGCTGCCGCTGAACTGCCGGAACTGATCGTCGCCGACTCCGGGGCGCTGCGGGCGTGGCTGCTGGCGAACCACACGTCAGCGCCCGGCGTGTGGCTCGCCCTGACCAGGAAGGGTGGCACCGTCACCACGCTGACCTGGCAGCAGGCGGTCGACGAGGGGTTGTGTTTCGGCTGGATCGACGGGCAGGCCCGTAAGCGGGACGAGGAGTCCTCGTGGATCCGGTACACCCCGCGCCGGGCGCGTAGTTCCTGGTCGAAGCGGAACGTCGAGCACGTCGCCCGACTGGAGGCGGCGGGGCTGATGTTCCCGGCGGGCCGGGCGGCGGTGGAGTCCGCGAGGGCGGACGGCCGGTGGGCGGCCGCTTACGCCCCGCCGTCCGAAGCCGTGGTGCCCGACGACTTGGCGGCCGCGATCGCCGCCGATCCGGCAGCGCAGGCCATGTTCGACGTGCTCACCAAGAGCAACCGGTTCGCGTTGATCGTGCGGGTCAACTCCGTCAAGCGTGCCGAGACCCGAGCCCGCAAGATCGTCGAGTTCGTCGCGATGCTGTCCCGCCACGAGACGCCTCACCCGCAGAAGGCCCGGCCTCAGTGAGATAGGCGTCTGCGTTCCACGATGCTGGTGCCGGTCACCACGCTCAGTGGGGGCACGTCCTTGGCGACCACCGCGCCCGCGCCGACGACCGAGCCGTGGCCGATCGTCACTCCGGGGGTGATGGTGGCGGCGGCGCCGATCCACACGTCGTCCTCGATGACGATGGGGGCGTGGGTCAGGTAGTCGTAGCGTTCGGCGGGTTCGACGGGATGACCGGCGGTGGTCAGCGTGACCCGGGGGCCGATCAGGACCCGGTCACCGATGGTGATGCCGCCCAGGTCGAGGAAGTAGCAGCCCTGGTTGATGAACACGCGTTCGCCGAACGACGCGCCCAGCCCGTAGTCGCAGTGGAACGGCGGCAGGATCGACAGTGACTCCGGGATCGGCCCGCCGAAGATCTCGGTGAGCAACCTCCGGCGGGCCGCGAGATCGTCGAACGGCAGCGCGTTGAGTTTCGCGGTCAAATTCATCACTGTTTGTACGCGTACCGCAAAGTCTCGGGATTCCGGTGTCCGGGTCGGGATTCGCTGCTCGTTACGCACGACCCGATGTTCGCATGGTCGCCGGAAGACGATCCGGTACGGTGCGACTGTGCTGAGTGACGATCTGCCCGTCGAGGTCGAGGTCGAGGTCGAGGTCGAGGTCGAGGTCGAGGACGGGGTGGCGCTGCTGGAGATGCGGCGGCCGCCGGCCAACCATTTCGACGAGGCGCTGATCGGGCGGGTCGTGGAAGCGGCCAAAGGGCTCGACGACGACCCCGCCTGCCGGGTGATCATCCTGGCGTCACAGGGGAAGCACTTCTGTGCGGGCGCCGACTTCGGCGGTGGCGATTTCGCCGTGGATCACGTGGCGGCGGCCGAGCGGCTGTACCGGCGGGCCGCGGAGCTGTTCGATGTTCGTACGCCGATGATCGCCGCCGTGCAGGGGACCGCCGTGGGCGGCGGGCTCGGCCTGGCGTGCGCCGCCGATTTCCGGGTCGCGGAGGCGTCGACCCGATTCGTGGCCAACTTCGCGCGGCTCGGCTTCCACCAGGGGTTCGGGGTGAGCGTGACACTGCCGGAGATCGTCGGGCGGCAGGCCGCCGCGGACATGCTGCTGACCGGGCGGCGGGTCGGCGGCGACGAGGCGTTGCGTCTGCGGCTGGCCGACCGTCTCGCCGAGCCGGGCCTGCTGCGGGTGACGGCTCGCGCGCTGGCCGCCGAGATCGCCGGGTCGGCGCCGTTGGCGGTCCGGTCGATCCGGGCCACGCTGCGGCAGGGCCTGGCCGAGCGGGTGCGGGCGGCGCTGGACCACGAACTGGCCGAGCAGCGGATCCACTGGGCGACGAAGGACAGCGCCGAAGGCATCGCCGCCAGCCTGGCCCGCCGCGTGCCGGTCTTCACCGGGGAGTGACCGACTCGCCGTGGGAGATGCCGGTACCGTTGGCGTAGCCGCTGGAAGAGATGGTGTTCGATAGCGGGCATGCCAGACACCACTTCGACAGCGGGCATGTCAGACACCACGAGACTGGGCACTCTGCTCGCCGTGCTCCGCCCGCATCGTCGCACGATGGCGCTCGGGCTGGTGCTCGGCCTGATCGGCAACGCGGCCGGGCTGGCCACCCCGATGGTCACCAAGTGGGTGCTCGACAGCTTCAGCGGCGGCGTCGACCTGACCGGGCCGATCGCGGTGCTGGCCGGGCTGGTCGTGGTCGGGTCCGTGATCAACCTCTGGCAGTCGATCCTGTTGGGGACACTTGCCGAGCGGATCGTCCTCGACGCCCGCACCTCGATCATCCGGCGCTATTTCCGGGCCCGGGTCCTCGACCTGCAGGCCCGCGCGACCGGTGAGCTGGTCACCCGGGTCACCTCCGACACCGGTCTGCTGCACGAGGCGTCGAGCAGCATCATCGGGCTGATCAACGCGGGCATCGGCCTGATCGGCACGCTGGTGCTGATGGCGGTGCTCGACCTCACGCTGTTCGCCTGCACGCTGGGCGCCGTCGTCGTGGTCACGGTGCTGATGTCCCTGCTGTTGCCGAAGATCGGGGTGGCGCAGACCGCCGCTCAGGAGTCGGTTGGCAAGCTGGGCGCGAACCTCGAAGGAGCGTTGCGGGCCATCCGCACCGTCAAGGCCTCCCGGGCCGAGGCCCGCCAGGGTGACCAGATCGTCGGCAACGCGCAGGACGCCGCCAGGTACAGCGTCCGGGCCGCCCGGATCGCCGCCTCGGTGTGGACCATCGCCTGGTCCGGCATCAACTTCGCGGTGATCCTGATCCTCGCGGTCGGTGCCTGGCGGGCCGACGCGGGGCTGCTCGAGGTGTCCAGTCTGGTGGCGTTCCTGCTCTACGTCTTCCAGTTGATGGGCCCGATCGGCGAACTGACCCGGAACCTGACCGCGCTCCAGGCCGGCATCGCCGCGTCCGGCCGGATCAACGAGCTGGAGTCGATCGCCCTCGAACCGGTCTCGGCCGGTTCCTCCGAGACCGCGACGACACCGGACGGTCCGGTGCTGTGGTTGCAGGGCGTGACCGCTCGGTACGGTGCGGACGCCCCGCCGGTGCTGCACGGTCTCGATCTGGAGATCCCCCGGCGTGGTCACACCGCGATCGTCGGCCCGTCCGGCGCGGGCAAGACCACCCTGTTCTCGCTGCTCCTGCGGTTCCTAGAGCCGGAGGAGGGCCGGATCCTGCTGGACGGGCGCCCCTACTCCGAGTGGAGTCACCGGGAGGTGCGGGGCCGGCTGGCCTACGTCGAGCAGGAGACCCCGGTGGTCCCGGGCACGGTCGGCGACAACGTGCGGTTCACCCATCCCGACGCGACCGACGCCGAGGTACGGGCGGTGCTGCGGTCCGTACGCCTCGACGAGTTGGAGCCGGCTCTGCACGCCACCGATGTCTCCGGCGGCCAGCGCCAGCGGATCGCCCTGGCCCGGGCACTGCTGCGCACTCCTGAGGTGCTGCTGCTGGACGAGGCGACCGCGCAGGTCGACGGGCTGACCGAGGCCGCCGTGCAGGACTGCATCCGCGCGCACGCCGCGCACGGGGCGGTGGTGACGATCGCGCACCGGCTGTCGACCGTGCTCGACGCCGACCGGATCGTGGTCGTGGAGGCCGGGCGGATCCGGGCCCAGGGCACCCACACGTCGCTGTATGCGTCCGACGATCTCTACCGGAGTCTGGTCGAGGCGCTGCGGATCCAGCCGGTTCTGCATCGGGCCAGCAGCTGAGGCAGGCTCCGGCCACCGGCACCGGTGACCCGGACCGGGCGGTCCGGGTCACCAGTGGTCAGCTGACGATCGCGAGTTCCACCCGACGGTTCGTGGCCCGGTGCTCGGCGGTGTCGTTGGACACCGCCGGGCGGGCTTCGCCGTACCCCTTCGCGGTCAGCCGGTCAGCAGCCACCCCGTTCTCGACCAGGGCGTCCTTGACGGCGTCGGCCCGGTCCCGGCTCAACGCCAGGTTCGTCGCCGTCGACCCCCGCGAATCGGTGTGCCCGCCGACCCGGAGCCCCATCCCCGGATTGGCCGTCAACAGCGCCGCGACCTTCCGCAGCGCCTTCCGCGATTCGGCGGTCAGGTTCGCGCCTCCGGTGTGGAAGGTCAACGCCGAAAGATCATCCAATTGCTGTTGTACGGCCAACGCGCTCTGCCGTTCGGCCAGCCTCACCCGGGCCCGCTCGGCAGCCTCGGTCAAGCGCTGCCGGGTCGCCTCGGCCGCATGGTCCACCACCGGAGCGGTCTTCGCCGGAGCGGTCACCCGCGTGCCGACGGCCCGGACACCGGACACTGTGGCCACCACGTTGCGGGCCTGGTCGGCTTCGACCTGCGAGGGGGCCGCCACCAGGGCGTCCCGGCCGGCGAACGACACGCTCGCGTGCGGCTGACCGGCTGCTGACAGGGCTGCGCCGGCCCGCTGGGCCAGGTCGTCCTCCAGGCGGTAACGGTTCGGCCCGAGCTGGCCGGCGATGATCGCGGCCAGTCCGAGAACGGCGGCCAGCACGGCGATCCAGCGGCGGGAGAGCGGCGTCGTGATCGGGCGCCGGGAGACTGTCGTCGTCATCGGGCGGTCGCCTCGGAATCGCGGCCGGACTTCTTGCGGTCGCCCTTCTTGCCTTCGTTCTTCTTGCTTTCGCTCTTTTTGCTCTCGCTCTTGTGCTGAGCCGCCTTCTTCGGCGCGCCAATGGTGCCGCTGTCGGCGCTTTCCAAGGCGCCGGGGCCATCTGAAGCGTCGGTGCTGTCTGAGATGTCAGCGCTGTTTGCAGTGCCGCTGCTCTTCGGCGTGGCGGCGTTTTCGGTGGTGGTGACGCTTTCGAGACCTGCGGGGGGAGCGGTGACCTCGGTCCGTTCCAGCACGGCGACCGTTCCCCGCTCTCCCGATTCCGGGGTGCCGGTCACGGCGGAGGGGGTGTCCGGCTTGCCGGGTGCGGGTGCGGACGGGATGGCGGACCACGACGACGGGTCGGCGGGGGCCGGGACCGGAGACGCCGCCGGCGACGCGGACGACGTGGCCGGGACGGCGGACGCCGCTGTCGGGGATGGGCTGGTGGGCCTGCCGGTGGAGCGGCTGGTGGGTTTCGGGGTGGGACGGGACGTCGGCTGCTCGGTGTCCCGGCCGGCGATCAGGCGGGCGGTCAGCACCGCGAAGGCGGCCTCGTCGCCATCGGCCAGCAGGCGGGCCTGCCGGCTCCAGGTGACCAGGCTGGGGGCGAATTTCAGGCCGGCCGCCTTGAGGGCGTTGCGCTTGGCGTCGTCGTCACTTTCCGCGAGCTGGCCGAACGTGCGGATTCCGGCGGCGCGCAGGGCATTGGCCATGGCGGGGCCGACGCCTTCGATCCGTTCCAATTCATCGTCGGTGACCGGTGGTTCCGTGGGCTTCTCCGGCGCCTTTTTCCACAGTCTTCCGGCAATCACCCCCAAAATGAATGCGAGGATGATGAAGACTAGTGACTGACTGATGAACCAACCCACGGTGACCTCCGAAAACGCAAGGGGAAACCGCGCTGAAACACCTGCATGCAAAGGCGGCGCGGCAACGGTTCTCCCGCGTCCGGGGCCCGCAACTTCAAGATCAGAATATATAGGGTGGACGGACGTTATCAAACGTGACTTTCGGTGCCTATTCGGTGACGCCTTTCCGGGGTGCACGAATCAAAACGAGAAGCCGATTTCGGGGCGAATCAGGTGTTGATGAGGGCCAGGCCGACGGCGGCCTCGCGAGCCAGCAGGAAGCCGGCGATGCCGACGATCCACGAAAGAGTGTCGCTGTTGGTCATCCAGTCGCTGATCCGGGTCAGCGCGGGCACCAGGCGCCGCCCGGCCGCCAGCCGCAGCACCATCAGGAGCAGAGCCGGGACGATCATGACCAGGCAGTACCCGGCCATCAGCAGCACGATCGGTGGCACGGCGAGGTCCGCGGTGGTGATCAGGCCGATCGCCCCGAGGTAGGGGAGCATGGTGGACACCTCGATCAGCGCGGCCACCAGCGCCAGGCCGGCCAGAGCGAGCGTCCCGCCGTCCTCGGCCAGGACTCGGCGCCGCCAGCGGGCCGCACGGCCCTCGGTGCCGGGGTTCTTCTTACGGCCCATCCGGAAACTCCCGAAGAACAGCGCGACCCCGATGACCAGCATGGTCCACTGTGCGGGGCGGGTGTCGAGGATCCGGTTGATCTCGGGAAGCAGCGCACCCGCGCCGAGAACCACGGCGACGCCGACCGCGAAGTAGAAGGCGGCGACCGTACCCAGAAAGATCGTGATCCGCCCGGGACGCACCGGGCCGGGGTGGATCATCAGCCAGATCGGGATGAGCAGGGTGCCGAAGCTGGTCGAGTCGATCAGTGCGAGCACGGACAATGAGGCGAGCAGAGCGACATCCATGCCCGTCACGATGAGTCCCGATGGCCGTCCCGCGCGTCGGCCGAAGGATGTGCACGCGGTCGCGGCATACAACTTTCGACGGACGAACCCGGCCGCGCGGGCATGGTGAGATGACGGGGTGGATCTGCGGGAACGGTGGCGGAGCAGCGTCTTTCTCCGGGACGCCGCGAACGCCGCGGCTCTCTTCGTGGGTGGCGTCCTCCTGAACGTGGTCGGCTTGATCGAGGTCTGGTCGCTACCGAAGATCGATGAGTTCGGCGGACTGCCCGACGTCTGGCACGTCGTCCCCCTGGCCGGTGGCTGTCTGCTCACTCTGGCCAAACGCCGGCATCCGACGGTCGCGCTCGTCGCCGGCACTCTGTGCCTCGGCGTCGACGTGCTGCTCGGCGGCAGCATCGCCGTGGTCCTGGTGATGTTCGACCTGATCTTCGCGGTCGGCCTGTTCGCCTCGACCCGGGCCCGGACCGCGGTGACCGGCGTGATCTTCGTGCTGATCGGCACCGCCACCGTCGTCGGCGGGCTGGCCGCCGGTCAGCTCCGGATCGCCGTCTTCATCGGCCTGCAACTGACGTCGCTGCTGTTCGTGCCGCTGTGGTGGGCCGCGAACCTGCGCCAGCAACAGCAACTCGGCCTGCTCGACGCCGAGCGCACCGCCCGCGAGGCGGTTCTCGCCGAACGCGCCACGATGGCCCGCGACCTGCACGACGTGATCGCCGCGCACCTGGCCACCACGGCCATGCACTCCGGCGCCGCGCTCGCCGCACCACCGGACACCCAGCGGGACCGGGCCGCCCTCCAGGCCGTCCGGACCAGCAGCCTCGCCGCCCTGGAGGAGATGCGCTCGATGATCCTGCTGCTGCGGGCCGCCGAGGAACCGTCGCTGCCCGGCGGCCTGGACCGGCTGCCCGAACTGATCGAGGCCGCCGACGCCGGCGGCCTGCGAATGGACGTCCGGATCCGCGAGGTACCGGGCGCCCCGGCGGTAGTTCAGCACACTGTTTACGGCATCTTGCGGGAGGCGCTGACCAACGCGGCCAAACACGCGCCCGGCTCTCAGGTGCGCCTGCACGTGCGGGCTACCGGCGACCGGGTGCTGGTCACCGTCACCAACACCCTGACCGGCCCGGCCGGCCTGGACCACGAGGTGCTGAGCACGGGCACCGGGCTGTGGTCGATCCGGGAACGCGCGGCCCTGCTCGGCGGGGACCTGACCGCCGGACCGGACGGCGACACGTGGACGGTCGAGGCGAGTCTGCCTCTGATCAGCCGATGATCAGGGTTCTGCTCGCCGACGATCATGCCGCGATCCGGGCCGGGATGCGCCTGATGCTGGAGCAGGCCACCGACATCGTGGTGGTCGGCGAGGCCGCCGACGGGGCGATCGCGGTCCGGCAGGCCGCGGTACTGCGCCCGGACGTGGTGCTGATGGACATCCGGATGCCCGGCACCGACGGCATCACCGCCACCCGCGAGATCACCACCGCCGGGTTCGCCGACGTGCTGATCCTGACCACCTTCGACCTGGACGAATACCTGTTCGGGGCGTTGCGTGCCGGGGCGGCCGGTTTCCTGCTCAAATCGGTCGAACCGGCCGCCCTGGTCGACGCGGTCCGCCGGATCGCCGCCGGGGACGGTTTCCTGGCCCCGGAGGTGACCCGCCGTCTGCTGACCGCGTTCGCCGCCACACCGGCCGGGCCGCCCGCACCACCCGTCCTGAACGGCCTCACCCAGCGGGAACGTGACGTACTGGCCGCCCTGGGCCGGGGACTGTCCAACGCCGATCTGGCCGCCGCGCTGTCCATCACCGAGGCCACCGCGAAGACCCACGTGTCCCGGGTGCTGGCCAAACTGGGCTGTACGTCCCGGGTCCAGGCCGCGATCCTGGCCCGGGAGGCGGGGCTGGCCTGACCGTTACTCCTTGACGACGATGCCCAGGGCCCCGGCCAGGGCGTACGACAGGCCGAGAAGATCGTCGGGGTGCACTATCGCACCCTCCCAGCTGGTGATGCCGCCGATGCCGGAAAGTTCGCAGCGCTGGAAACGGGCGCCGCGCATGGTCGCGTTGTGGAACTGGGCGCCGGTCAGGTCGCAGTCGACGAACGAGGCGCCGCGCAGGTCGGTGCTGGTGAAGTCGGCGCCGGTCAGGTTGCAGCCGGTCAGGACGACGGTGTCGAACTTGGCGAACCGCCAGTTGGTCAGGTCGACCTTGCAGTCGGTGAACGTGACGCTCCGCAGGAGGCCCCCGTTGAAGGCGAGACCGGTCATCCGGCAGTCGGTGAAGGCGAGCCGTTCCATCGTGCCGGTCTCGGCGCGCGCGTTGGACCAGTCGGAACGTTCGACCAGGCAGTCGGTGAGCCGGACCTTCGGCAGCACCGCCCCGGCCAGCCGCGCCGCCCGGAACCGGCACTGCGCGAACTCGACGTCCTGGGCGAACAGCCCGATCAGGTCGGTGCCGTCGAAGAGTTTCTTCTCGTAGAACTCTTCGGAGTCGAGCCCGGCTTCGGCCGTCTGAACAGAATCCGGCACCGTCGGTGCCGTCGGAGTGGTTGATCGCCGCACCCGGCCACCCTACGAGACGGCCTTCTGGCGGATGGGCGACAAGGCCTGAGCCGCCGCGGGCCGACCGCCGACTCGGCCCTGCCGTTCTGCCGTTGTAGGCGGTGGTGGCAGCGGTCTTCACGCGGGCGCCGGTGGCTTCGGTGGGAACCCGAGGAAGGCCGTCAATGGCATGACGAGCTGCGTTAATCACCAAGTAATGGTTGCAATAATCCAGGAAATAGGTTTCTCAGGTTGATGCGGGCGGGGTGGCGGGTCGGTCCGCGGTCGTGTTAGATCTAGTCAGGATTCGGCGAACGTGAATGAAGCAGGTTTGTCGATGTCGATCCCGTTGTCGTGAATCCCTGCTGTCCGACCTGTCAAGCGATGCCCTTCACAGGTGTGGGGAACTATGCGAATGCCAGCACCGAGGTCATAGTCGGTGCTGGTGGAGGCTACTTCTCGGCGGGATGCTGTTAAACACGGGGGATAATTCAATGAATGCGCGACCGACGGCCCGTCGGGCCGTTTTTCTGGCTGTCCTGATGACGGTTCCGGGTCTGCTGGCCGCGGGGCCGGCGCCGGTATGGGCGATCCCGGCCTCCTCAGCCGTCATGACCGCCGCGGCGGTGGCGGTTGATCCGGGTGTTGGCCCGGTTTCTGAAATCGGAGTTGAAGTTCGCGGTCGACTATTCGCGGAGCCTCAACGCCGCCGACGCCGATTTCGCCGAGCGGATTCTGGCCACGCACAACGTGGAGTTCGCACCCGAGGAGCATGCCGCCGCGGTGGATCTGGAAATTCTGAAGGTGCGGTGTGCGGACGCCGGCATGGTGGCCGGGTGAACCTGAGGCAGTTGGAGTCCAGCGCCCGTAACGCGGAGAAGGCTGCGCTGGCCGGCGAGCTGCGTATGCAGCTCTGACCCGCCCGCCCGCACCGTCCACGGTGTCCCAAACATTCTTTGTCAGCCTTTGTGCGCAGAAGGAATCAGGTGCCATGAACAGCATCCGCATGCCCGGTCTCTGGAGACGGGTCCGTTCGGCGACGTTGTTGTCGCTGGCGGTGACGCTCGTCGTGACGTTGGGGTACGTGCCGCCGTCGGTGTCGGCGTCGCCGCGTTCCGCGGTGCCGCAGGCGGCTCAGCTTCCGGAGATCCCGGTCCCGCCGCTGGTGACCGACCCGTGGGACGGCAGCGAGGGCGTGCCCGAGATGGACGAGCGGTGGCGGCAGTGGGTCGCCGACACCGCCGAGTCCGCCGAGGAGCCGGAGATCCGCGACGCTGCGCTGGCGGCGCTGGCCACCGGCGACAACGCGGTGATCATGAAGTTCGTCATGGAGGACATGCTGATCCTGGACCAGCAGGTCAGCGACCGTAAGTACAAGGAGGCCGCTGACAACCTGGCCAAGGTCAAGGCGATGAAGGGCACCGGTGCGGCGGGCGGCTACTTCAACGCCGAGGTCACCCGGGTGCTGGCCGGTTCCGCGTACGACCGGGTGTTGTTCCTGGCTTATGGGGCTCGGATCGCTCGTGAGCGTGACGAACAGACCGCGAAGCGGACCCTGGAACGGGCTGCGGAACTACGCCAGCGGGTGCAGATCATCGCGGCCGGGGCGGCTGAGGCGTCGCAGGTCAAGCGGGCTGCCGAGGCGGCGCTGGCCGGTGGGGACACGGCGATCGCCACGTTCCTGAAGACCGGCTACCTGACCGCGGCGAACGCGGATGCCGCCGAGTGGGAGCAGCACCTCAAGGACCTGGAAGAACGTAACAAGGCCGCGGAGGAACTCACCGATCTGGCCAAGCGGTCGGCGCGGGCCAATGAGGCCCGCCGGCAGTTGATGGTCGCGCACGGCGAGGGTGTGAAGGCGTTGATGCTGGTCGCCAACGCCATGGGTGGGGCGTCCAACAACGCGCGGGAAGCCCAGCGGATCATCACCGGTAGCGACACGGTCGCGGTCAAGAACAGCCGGCTGACCACGGTCAAGGATCTGACCGCCGCCGAACTGCAGCGGGTGCGCAACGCCGCCGAGTTGACCCGGGTCGCGGCGGCCAAGGCCACCCTGGCCACTGATGTGCTGGTGGAGACGGGCCTGGAGTACGGCATCGAGTGGGCCCGGATCACCCAGGGGATGAACGAGGCGGCCAGCGCCGCACTCAGCGCGACGCAGACCGCCGCGCATGCCATCGACGCGACGATCGCCACGAACAACGCTCAGGGCGCGCAGGCGCAGGCTGTGGCCCGTGAGCAGCAGGCGATCACCTGGAACCATCACGCCGAAGAGCACGCCCGTGCCGCCGCGAGACTGGCCGCCTCCGCGCAGAAGCAGGCCGCCGCTGCCAAGACCGCTGCGGCCCGTGCCAAGACCGCCCGTGAGCAGGCCGAGGCCGCCGAACGTACGGCCGCGGCGGAGGCGGCGAAGGTCGCCCAGCAACGCAAGATCGCCGAGGATCAGGCCGCTGAGGCCGCCCGGCAACGGCAGAACGCCGAAGCCGAGCGCGCCAACGCTGAACGTCACCGCATCGAAGCCGAACGCCAGGCAGCCATCGCTTCCACCGCTCGCGGTGAGGCCGATCGGCAAGCCGGGATCGCCGGGCAGGCGCGTACCAAGGCTGAAGACGCTGACCAGGCGTCCGCGAACGCCGAGGACCGGGCGTGGGACCAGGAGGCCAACGCCCGGCAGGCCCGCGATGCGGCCATCAGCGCTGAGCGCGACGAACAGACTGCCAAGGCCAAGGCGCAGGCCTTCCGTGCTGCTGCGGCGTCGGCGGACACCGAAGCGGAGAGGCTCGAGGCCGTCGAGCAGGCCGCCATCGCCGACCGGGAGGCCGCCACCGCCGGTAACGCCGCTCGTTCGGCTCGTGCGGCGGCGAACACCGCCACCGGTGCCGCGGCCGATTCCCGGGCTGCCGCGACCAGGGCGCAGCATGCCGCTGACATGGCCTGGGCCGCGCACGAGAAGGCCCGTTCCGCGGCGAGGGCCGCTGACGCGGCGGCCGACAAGGCCGAGTCCGGTGCCCGCGCCACTCACGCGGCCCGGGTTCTGGCGGATTCCAAGGCCGCGCAGGCGACCGCTCAGCAGGTGAAGGCCGCTGCCGCCGCTGACACCGCGCAGCGTCTGGCGTCGCAGGCCAACGACGAGGCCGGTAAGTCGCTGCGGGCCGCCGACCGTACCCGCGACGCGGCACAGGCCGCGACCACCGAGGCGGTGGCCGCCAGTTCGCAGGCCGATGACGCGGTGGCCGCCTCGCAGGCGGCGGCGACGTCGGCGGCCGGGATCGCCGACCCCGCCAACACCGCCATCGCGATGGTGCGCCCGTTCACCGGCACCGACATCGACGCCGACTTCGTGGTCCGCATCGCCGAGCAGGCCAAGGTCATCGGCGCCGAGCAGGCCGCCGCGGCCAGCACCCGTGCGACCGAGGCGTCCGAAGCGGCCAGGCTGGCCACCGAGGCCGCCGACCGGGCCGCCACCCACGTCAAATTCGCCTACCAGGAGGCCGCCAAAGCAGCACAGTCGGCCGCATCCGCCGCGAGGTCCGCAGCCGAGGCCAAGCAGTCCGCCGCCGAAGCCGCCGCAGAGGGCGCAGCAGCCCGCCTCGCCGCCGCCAACGCGGCCCGCCACGACGCCCAGGCCCGCGCCGACGCCACCGCGGCCCGCGCCGCAGCCAACGCCGCAGCCAGCGACGCCAACGCCGCCGGACGCAGCGCCCAGGACGCCCAGAACGACGCCGACCGCGCCGACCAGGCCGCCACCGCTGCCGAAGCCGACGCCGCAGCAGCGCGCCAGGCAGCAGACAGCGCCGAAGCCGACGCCGCAGCAGCGCGCCGGGCCGCAGACAGCGCACAACAACATGTCGAAGGCGCCACCCAGGCAGCGAGCAACGCGCTGCAGCACGCCGTCGACGCACAGAAGGCCGCCGACCAGGCTGAAGAAGCTGAACGCGAGCGCCAGGCGCAGGCCATCGCCGACGCCGCGGCCGGTGGCACCCTCGATCCTCTCGACCCGGACCTGCTGCAGTACCTGACTCCCGAACAGCAGGCAGAACTGCGTCAGGCGAACAGCGACGCCGGGCTCAGCGTCCTTGACTTCCTCAAGGTCGAGGCAGCCGACCTGCTCTACGAACTGTCCGGTGTCGGTGACCTCGTCCGCTGCTTCCGGGACGGCAACATCGAAGCCTGCCTGTGGAGCCTCGCGGGCCTGCTCGGCGGCATCAAAGCCGTCCGCGCCGGCTACAAGATCGTCAAAGCACTGCCCAAAATCGTCGCCTTCATCAAGAAGCTCAAAGACGCCAACCATCGGCGCCATCTACTCCTGGAACTCGCCCGACGGCTGAAGAAGGAAGCCAAGGACCGGGATACCTGCGAGGACGAGGAGAACAGCTTCCTGCCGGGCACGCCCGTCCTGCTCGCCGACGGCAGCACCCGGCCCATCGAAGAACTGAAGATCGGCGACCTGGTCGTCGCTACGGATCCGATCAACGGCGTCACCGCGGCCGAACCCGTCACTGCGACCATCACCGGCGACGGCGACAAGAAACTTGTCGACATCACCATCGACACCGACGGCGACCGCGGTACCGAGACCGCGACGGTCACCGCGACCCATAACCATCCCTTCTGGGTCCCGGCGCTCTCCGACTGGGTGGACGCCGAACACCTGTCGCCCCAGCAATGGCTACGCACCAGTAGCGGCACCCTCGCTCAGATATCCGCGATCGGTCACCGTACTGCGAACACGCGAGTTCACAACCTCACCGTCGCCGACGTTCACACCTACTATGTGACGGCCAAGGGCACGTCACTTCTGACCCACAACAATTCTTGTCATGACCTCGGCATTCAGATCTCTTACACGGATACGAACAATCCTCTGGTCCTCGCGGTCCATAACCGTCGAATCCAGGACAAGAACAAGACGACCAAGAACTATGGCGCGGCTCTCCTGAAGAACAAGACGATCATTACGGGTAAGGCACTCGGTAAGGGTGCGGCGGGAATTCATTCAGAGGAAGATCTGATCATTCAGGCCGGCGGGATCAACAACATCGAAGCGCTGTACACTGAACGCGCCCCGTGCGCCAGGAAGTGCGACGGCTTGCTGCGTGGCAAGAATGTAAAGGTCTACTATACTTTTAGTTGGAATCATCCGGATCTGGGTGATCGGGAGAAAATTCAGAAAAAGACGACAGCGGACCTGAAGGAAGCGGTTGTGGCCATGTTCAAATCGCGAGGCCTTTGATGATTGTTCGTCCTTGCAGCGAGGCATGAGTTTTCGATGGATGAGAACGAGCGGTTCCCAGTCCTTCCCAAGCCGCGTTTCACCCTGGTTCGGATCGCCGTTCCGGTGGACGTTCCTGATCATGTCAAGAAATCCCTCGCAGAGACTGGCGTCCCGGCTGGGTTGATCGGGTACGAATACCAGGCACTTCCAGCGGCCGTGCACCTCGATGGACCGCTTGGCGGACACCTGGTTGCATTCGGATCCTCGGGGGCTTTCGGGCGCGTTTGTGTGGACGTGCACACGGGGGCAGTGCGGTATGTCCCCGAGCCGGGGTCCACGTATGTGAGTGAAGTCAATCGAGATGTCGGCAGCTTCACCCGGTGTGTTGCGGCGGTCATCGACCGCTTTCCTTTTTACGAAGAGGACAGCGACGAGGAAGAGTTTTGGCGGCTCGCAGGGGAGCTGCGTGACATCGTCAGGAGTTACGATCCGGGCAAATACGCCGAGGACGGGTTCTGGGACTTGTTCTGCGAGGACGCCGCACAGGGTTATTACTCCGACTGGGATTATCCCGGGCCCTGAGGTCGAGGCTGAATTGATTCCGGCCAGGCAGTACGACCGGCGTCTGTACCGCCTGGCCGCGGCGCATCCGGATCCACGGGTGCGCCGCCACACGGCCGCGCTCCCGTGCTGGCTCGACGAGTCCGCACACGGGGCGCCGCTCGCCGATCCGGGCCTTGACGAGTACGCGGCGGCCAACCCCGCCCTGCCGGTCGAGGAGATGCTCCGAACGCGGAGAGCCCGGAATTCCGGCTGCGCAGGGCGGCCGGTGGCGCGGTCACCGAAGCCGAGGGTTTTCTCACGAGGTGATCCACCGGGCCATCGGGTCCGGCTAGATTTCTACACTTCGGTGGCTCACCCATCGTTGTTTCGGAAGGACGCACCGCCGTGACCCTGACCCAGAACGCCCGAGACCAGCACTCGGTGCAGCCGTCCGCCGACCAGGCGGTGCTCATCGTGCACGGCCGGGACCGGACCGGGATCGTCGCGGCCATCAGCGCGGTGCTCGGGCGGCACGGAGCCAACATCGTGTCGCTCGACCAGTACTCGGACAATCCGGTCGGCGGGGCCTTCTTCCAGCGCACCGTCTTCGGCCAGGCCGGTCTGAAGGCGGCGCTGCCGGCGATCGAGGCCGACTTGCGGGCCGAACTCGCCGACGACTTCGAACTCGAATACCAGGTACGGGACCTGTCCGTGCCGAAACGGGTGGCGATCTTCGCGTCCAAGGCCGACCACTGCCTGCTCGACCTGCTGTGGCGGCACCGGCGCGGTGAACTGCCGATCAACATCGCGATGGTGATCTCCAACCACGCGACCACCGCCGACGAGGTGCGCTCGTTCGGCATCCCGTTCTTCCACGTGCCGTCGCAGGGCCCGGACAAGACCGCCGCCGAGGCCCAGCACCTGCGGCTGCTGACCGGCAACGTCGACTT
This sequence comes from Actinoplanes derwentensis, assembly GCF_900104725.1. Taxonomy (NCBI): domain Bacteria; kingdom Bacillati; phylum Actinomycetota; class Actinomycetes; order Micromonosporales; family Micromonosporaceae; genus Actinoplanes; species Actinoplanes derwentensis. The sequence continues at coordinate 3,570,600 of NZ_LT629758.1, read as the reverse complement.
CGTCGTGCTGGCCCGCTACATGCAGATCCTTTCCGGGGACTTCATCGAGCGGGTCGGGGTGCCGATCATCAACATCCACCACAGTTTCCTGCCCGCGTTCATCGGCGCCGACCCGTACGCCAAAGCCGCGCAGCGGGGGGTGAAGCTCGTCGGGGCGACCGCCCACTACGTGACCGAGGACCTCGACGAGGGGCCGATCATCGAGCAGGACGTGGTCCGGGTGAACCACGCCCACAGCGTCGCCGAGTTGCGCCGTCAGGGTGCCGACGTGGAGCGGGCGGTGCTGTCCCGGGCCGTCCTGTGGCACGCCGAGGACCGGGTCATCCGGCACGGCAACCACACCATCGTCTTCCAATAGGCCGCGTTAAAGGCCAGTAAGCGGCTTCAGAAGCGCCGCCGCTGCCAGGGCCGCCAGGACGGGCGGCCCGGCGGGCGGGTGGCCGCCGCGCTCCGTAACAGGGCGTGTGTGTCGCGGACGGTGACCGTCGGGGTCAGCGCGGCCCCGGCCAGTGCCTTGCCGAGCTGCGGATCCTCGCCGACCATCACGACCGCGCCGACCTGCGCCGGATCGGTGCCGGCGTCGGCGAGGAGCTGTTTCGCGGAGTCCGGCAGGCGCTCCAGGTGGACGGCGGTCGCCGCCGCCAGGTCGTCCCGGTTCAACTCGACCGCCCCGTGCGGTTCGGGCAGCAGCATCGACGCCCGGGGTTGCACCGCGAGGACCGCCCGCGCCTGCTCGACCTCCCGGCAGACCTGCCAGTTGTCCGGGTCGGCGTCGGTACCGGCCCGGTTCGCCGCGACCCGCAGCAGAGCCTCGTCGACGGCCGGGACCCCCGGTGCCCGGACCGCGGCCGTGGCCAGGTGCCGGTAGCCGTTCCGGGTGTCGACCAGGGTCAGCTCCGGCCAGGCGGTGCCGGGCACGCACACCACTGCCAGGTCGGTGCCGGCCAGGGCGGCTGCAGCGGCGGCGGTGCTGATCGCCCGTGGGCGAGGCAGCCGGGCCAGGGCGGCGGCCCGTTCGAGCCGGTGCCGGGCCGGCTGCTCCCACTCGTGCGCGGTGACGACGGTCAGCGCCGCGACCCGGCCGGTGGCCGCCGCCGCGACGTGCGCCAGGACCGCGGCGACCGCCTCGACCGGCCCGCCGTGCCGTAACAGGGTCATCGGGTCGGGACGGTACGACTCGGGGCGCCGGAGCCCGTCGGCCAGGGCGTCCCGGCCGGCGGTCCAGATACCGGCATCGTCGAAGACCCCGCTGGGTAGGCTTGCCCGGCCGTCGAAGAGCACGGGCTGCAGCACACTCCCGGACTCGTACACCGCGGTGATCCACCATGCGGCGATGTCGACGACCAGATGAAGATCCGTCGTTGGCATGCCCGGCAGTGTCTCAAATGGACGAATCCAGCGACACGTCTTGTCCGGAATTTTCCACGCATAGTGATAGATCAGCAACCATCTGCTAAAGACGCGTGGCGGTGCGCACGAGGGTAGCCAACGCCCGGGAGCGACTGTGCGGCGGCCAGGCGATCACCGTCGTGACCTTCGGTGCGTCCGACACGGGCACCGCGGCCAGTCCGGTGATCAGGGAGCGGACCGTCTCGGGCAGGATCACCGCGGTCCGGCCCAGCGCCACCAGTTGCAGCAGCTGGGCGTGGTCGCGGATCTCCGGTCCCGGCCCGTCCGGGTAACCGCCCTCGGCGAGCGGCCACCGGGCCGGTGGCAGTCCCGGGATGGTGAGCGCCTCGGCGATGGTCATCGACTCCCGGATGCTCAACGGGTGCCCGGCCGGCAGCATCACCGCCTGCCGCTCGGTGCTCATCTCCTCGGTGTCGAAACCGGCCACCGAGTCGAACGGCTGATGCAGCAACGCCACGTCGGCCCGCCCGTCCCGCAGCGCCGGCTCCTGCTCACCGATCCCGCACAGCATCACCTCGACCGGCACCGAACCCGGCTCGGCCGCGTAGGCGTCCAGCAGTTTCGCCAGCAGCTCACTGGACGCGCCGGCCTTCGACACCAGCACCAGACCGGCCGGTCCGTTCAACGACGCCCGCTGGGTACGCCGCTCGGCCGCCGCCATCGCGTCCAGTGCCGCCCGGCCCTCCCGCAACAGCACCGCACCGGCCCCGGTCAGGGCCACGGCCCGGCTGGTGCGCTCCAGCAGCAGCACCCCGAGCCGGTGTTCGAGGCGGCTGATCGCGCGGGACAGCGGCGGCTGGGCGATCCCCAGGCGCAGCGCGGCCCGGCCGAAATGCAGTTCCTCGGCGACCGCCACGAAGTAGCGCAACTCCCTGGTCTCCACATCCGCAACCGTAGCTCCGGATCCATACCTGACGGGTATCGGTTCGTGCCCAAGCGGTGTTGGTCCGTGGATCTGCCCCGGCCAGGATCGGTGCCATGAGCGACAACACGATTGCACTGGTCACCGGCGCCAACAAGGGCATCGGGTACGCCATCGCCACCGAACTCGGCGCCCTCGGCTGGACCGTCGGCATCGGCGCCCGCGACACCGAACGACGCGAGACCGCGGTCCGGGAACTGCGGGCCGCGGGCGTCGACGCGTTCGGCGTGCCCCTCGACGTCACCGACGACACCAGCGTCACCGCCGCGGCCGAACTTCTCCAGAACCGGTACGGGCGCCTCGACGTACTCGTCAACAACGCCGCCATCACCGGCGGCTGGGAACAGGCGCCCACCGAGACCGACCTGTCGATCGTGCGCACGGTCGTGGAGACCAACGTGCTCGGCGTCATGCGGGTCACCGACGCCCTGCTGCCACTGTTGCGCCGGTCGGCGTCCCCGCGCATCGTCAACATGTCCAGCACCGTCGGCTCGCTGACCCGGCAGAGCGTGCCGGACGCCGACACCGGCCCGCTGTCGATGGCCTACGCCCCGTCGAAGACGTTCCTGAACGCGATCACCGTCCAGTACGCGAAGGCCCTGCGCGACACCGGCATCCTGATCAACATGGCCTGCCCCGGTTTTGTGAAGACCGACCTGAACGGCCACCGCGGCCACCGGACCCCGGCCGAGGGCGCGGCGGCGGCCGTCACCCTGGCGACCCTGCCCGACGGCGGCCCGACCGGCGCCTTCTTCGACGACTCGGGCCCCATCGAGTGGTGAGGCCGGTGGACGGGATCAGCGGCAGGCCTGCTGGAAGGGCAACGTCGGCGTGTACGCCCGCCATTCGGGCTCGGTGAGACCGCCCTGCCGCAGGCACGCCTCGGACAGCGGGTCACGCAGGGTCATCTGCAGGGCACTGACGTCCCAGACCGTGGTGCCCCGCGGATCACCGACGGTGAGCAGCGGGCTGTCCGGGCTGAAACCGGCGGAGACCGCCCGGCCCGGCAGCACCGCGGCCTTCAGTGGGGCGGCACCGGGGGAGAGGTGCCACAGCCCGGTGCCGGAGTCGCCGGTCACGGCCATCATCGTCCGGTCGGCGGAGAGACTGACGGTGACCGACCCGCTGTCACTGCGGGGTACGGCGCTGACGGTCCCGCCGGTCCAGACGACGATGTCCCGCTGCCCGGCGACGATCGTGCCGCCGCGCGCTTCCAAGGTCTGGAATCCGCCCTGGGTCGCCAGCGTGGTGGCCCGGCGCGGCACGGCCGGGTCGATCATGGACCAGACGGTGAGCGACGATTCCGAACCACCGTTGTCCCCGGCGACCACCAGATCCCCGGTGACCTCGTCGAACGTGGCCGCCGCCACCCACGACGCCGGTATCTCGGCGAGCCGGACCGGTGCGGTGCCGGCCGCCAGCCGGAAGACCTGAATCCGGGACTGATCCGCGAAGACGGTGGCCAGGCCGCGTCCCGGGTCGGCGGCGATCACCCGTTCCAGCAGTTTGCGGGGCGCGTCTGCGGACAGGTCATAGACCGCACCGGTCGCGTACAACAGGTCACCGGCGAGGCGCGCCCGCACCATCCCGGTCACCGACAGTGGCGGGCGCGCCGGGACCGGCCGGTCCGGGTCCCGCAGATCCCAGAAGTCGATCCGTTCGGTGCCCGGCGACGCCACGGCCAGCACCCCACCGGCGACGGCCACTGTGCGAGCCGGATCGACCGGACCGTCGATCCGGCTCGCGAGCCGCGGTGCGAACGGTGCCACCCGCCACAGCGCCGCCGACCGGGCCGCACCCTGCCAGCCCGCGGTGAGCAGCCGGTTCCCGTCCGGGGTGAAGTCGATCGAGGAGATCCAGCCACCGTCGCGCCGCAACGTGCGCAACGCGAGCGGGACGGCCGGCTCGGCGAGACTCCACAGACCCACAGTCCGCTGGTCACCGCCGACCGCGAGGATCCCGCCGGTCCGGTCGAACGCCACCGAAGTGACGGTCCCGCTGTCCCCGGCGAACCGCGACAACAGCCGTGGCCGGGCCGGATCCCGCAGATCGTAGAGCCGCACCCCGTCACTGACCGTAGCTGCCGCGAGTAACGTCCCGTCCGGGCTGAACGCCAGGTTGAGCACTGCGTCCGCATCGGTGATGACGGAGAGTCGCCGCGGCTCGCCTTCGGCCGCCCACACGGTCAGCAGCTCACCCTCGGCCACTCCGGCGAGCAGCCGCCCGTCCGGGCTGAGCCGGGCCCCGCCCCGAGTCGCGGTCCCGGCCGCCGCGGACCACACCGACCGTGGTCGTTTCCGGTCACGGACATCCCACAGTTCGATCCGGTCCGAGACCGTCAACAGCCGCCGCCGGTCGGCACTGAACTGCACTCCGTCCCACGCCTGCCCGGTCAGCTCGGCCAGCGGATAGGCCCCGAACGTGTCCCACAGCTGCAGCCGGGCCCCGGCCGTCGCGACGGTCCGGCCGTCCGGGCTGAACGACAGATCGACCGTCTCCCCGTCCACCCCGAGGGCACCCACCCGTTCGAATCGGCCGCCGTCCATCGACCACAGGGCGACGTCACCGGCACCGGCCGTCGCCACCATCCGGCCGTCCGGCCGGAACTCGGCGGCGTAGACCGCCTCGTCCGGGCTCAACTCACCGTCATAACCGGTGGCCAGCGCGGTGTCGATGGCGGCCCGGCTGCGTGCCGACGGGCTGATCCGCTCGGCACTCACCGCCAGCCGCAACGCCAGACCCGGATCACCGTCCAGCACCCGCGCCGACCGGTCGAGAAGGTCCCGCTGGGCCAGTGCCCGGTCCTGCCGGGCCACCGTGTCACCGGCCCGGTCCAGCGCGACCATCGCCCCCGCCAGCAGCCCCAGCACCAGCACACCGGCCACCGCCCAGGCGGCCCGGCGCCGCGGCCGGCTGCTGGCCTGCGCCGCCAGGGCGACCCGCCGCAGCTCCGGGCCCGGCCGCCCGGCCGACAGCAGGGCGTCCAGCAGTTCCGGCGCGGACGGGCGTTTCGCCGGATCCTTCTGCAGGGCGGCGGCGGCCAGCCGGCGCAACGGCTCCGGGACACCGTCCAGATCGGGCGCCCGGGTCAGGATCCGGCCGATCGTCGCGAGCGGGGAGTCACCGCCGAACGGGGTTCGCCCGGTCGCCGCGAACCCGACCAGCACCCCCCACGCGAACACGTCCGCGGGCGGCCCCACCCGGCCCCGGTCGCCGGGATCCAGACATTCCGGCGCCAGGTAGCCGATGGTGCCGATCACCTGATCAGGACCGGTCAACTCGGCACTCAGGTCGACACCACGGGCGATCCCGAAGTCGATCACCTTGGGTAGGCCGACGGCCAGCAGCACGTTCGCCGGTTTCAGGTCACGGTGCACCACACCCGCACCGTGGATGGCGACCAGGGCGGTGGCCACACCGACGGCCACCGCGTACGCCTCGGAAGGGTGCAGCGGCCCGCGCTCCTGTACCACCTCGGCGAGGCTCGGCCCGTCGACGTACTCGACGATCAGGTACGGCGGATCATGTTCCAGATCGTCGTGCAGCACCGCGGCCGTGCAGAACGGCGGAACCTGGCGGGCCCGTTTCACCTCACTGCGGAACCGGGCCAGAAACGTGGGATCGGTCTGCCGGACCACTTTGATCGCGACCTGCCGCCCGTCCGGCCCTTCAGCCAGGTAGACGGTGCCCATGCCACCACTGCCGAGCCGCCCGACCACGGCATGCGCACCGAGCCGTTCCGGATCGCCGGCCAGCAACGGGGTGACGGGCACGCTCGCACCTCCCCGGCCAGTCTGGCGCAGCACGCGCTTTTGTCATACCCCTGTGCTGGAATGCCCATATGTCACATCCGGTCGACGTGCTGCTCATCCTCGCTGACGGTGATCAGGTGCTGCTCGGGCTGCGGTCCGGCACCGGTTTCGCCGACGGCCAGTGGAACCTGCCGAGTGGAAAACTGGAGCCGGGAGAGGACGTCGTCTCGGCCGTGCGCCGGGAGACCCTGGAGGAGATCGGGGTGCGCCTCGGCCCGTCCGAGCCCCGCCTGGTCACCACCATCCACCATCGGACGCCGTCCGGACATACCCGGATCGGGTTGACGTTCGCCGTTCCGTTCGCCCCGGCACGGCACGGCACCCCGTTCAACGCAGAACCCCACAAATGCGCCGAGATAGCCTGGTTCCCCTGGGATGACCTGCCACCCACGACCTACCCCTCGTCCGCGGCGTCGGTCGCTGCCTGGCGGTCCGGTGAGCCGTTACGGCTGAGCGGCTTCTGAAGACCTTTTCCTGGTACGAGTCCGCAGAGCCCCGTGGCGTCCGCGCGAGCCCGGCGGTGCTCCGGACCGAAACGCGACCGCCGGGCCGAATGCGGCCCTCCGGGGAGAGTCAGGTGGCCGGACATGGGAATGAGCCTGATCGGCCGACGACTCACGGCCGGGCAGTGGCAGGCGGTGCTGGCCGAACCGGCGACGGCGTGGGACGTCCTGCTCGGGCCGGGCCCGGCCCGGCCCGTCCCGAACTCGACGGCCACCCCGTGACCACGGCCGAGGGGCGCCGGGCGATGCTGGTCCACCACGTGACCGCAGCCGGGCATGACGTCTGGCGAATTCCACGTTCATCGGGTCGTGGGGCGCTCCGAGGGCGCGCGAGTGCTCCCGGGCGAATCGGTGCTGACCGCAACCGGTCGCCCATATCTGGACGACCGGGCGACACTACGGCAGATGGTGGAAGAATACGGCCGACGACTGGTCTGACGGCGGTTTATCGCCGGGTCAGATCGGTGGCCTGTCGATGGGCCGGGCCAGCGGTTCTGCGGGGCCTCAGCCGCCCGTGGGGTGGGTCAGCGGTCTGCTGCGGGGCGGCCCTGAGCCAGCGGCGGGGCTGGCCGGCGGTCGGACGGTATTCGGCCGGTGGGCCAGGACGGCGACCGCGGCCAGCATCAGCAGCAGGGCTGCGGCGAACCAGGTCATCACCGTGATCACGCCGGTGAACAGCGTGGCCACGCCGATCGACAAGGCTGATGCCGCGAGTGCCACGTAGGCGATCAGGAAGAGTCCGGCCAGGGCGGCGCCTCGTTCGGCGGGGGCGGCCAGTGCGGCGACCGTACCGATGGAGGCCTTGAAAAGAATGCCGGCGCCGATGCCGGCCAGCAGACCGCCGGTGAGGAAGACCGGGAGGCTGGTCAGGTGCATGCCGGTGACCAGGGTCAGTACGCCGGTCGCCTGGAAGGCCAGGCCCGGGGTGGTCCTGGTGCGGGCCGGCAGCCCGGTGGTCAGGGTCTGCGCCACGGCGGAACCGCCGAACACCGCGAAGACGATCACGCCGGCCAGCAGCCGGGACGGGTGGTGCAGGGTGCCGGCGACGAACCCGGGGGCGACCGAGGTGAAGAAGCCGAAGACCGAGAAGGCGGCGAACGCGCCGGTCGCGGCGGCCAGGTAGGCCGGGCCGGGGGTGGTGGTGATCCGCTGCGGTCGGTATCGGTAGGCGTTGTCCGGCCGGACCGTCTCCGGGGCGATCAGCACGGCGCCGATGGCGACCAGGAGCAGGACCAGGAATACCAGGTACGGCGTACGCAAGGGGGCTCCGAAGAACTCCGCCAGGAAACCCGCGACCAGGGTGCCCAGCCCGAGCCCGCCGATGTTGGCCGCCGTGGACACGATCTCGAACCGGGTGCCGGGCGCGCCGGGCCGGTGGGCGGCGTGCAGTTCGTGCAGGTGGGCGGTGGCCGTAGCGGTGATCATGCCGACGCCGAGGCCGGTGATGAGCCGGGCCGCGATCAGCACCGGCAGTGACGTTCCGGTCAGGAACAGTGCCGCGGCGACGACCTCCAGGGCCAGTGCCGGGACCAGTACGCGTTTGCGGCCGAGCCGGTCGGAGACGTGCCCGGCCAGGACCAGGCTGACCACCACCCCGACGGCGTAGGCGGCGAAGACGATCGTGACGGTGAACGTGGTGAACCCGTAGAGCGGGAACAGCGGCGCGGGCACCGTCGAGAACGCCATCGCGATCAGGAACGCCGTCGCGACCGACCAGAACCCGGTGCTCGTTCGTGCTGCCGGGCGGACGCGTTCTTCCAGAAGTAGTGCCATACCGGGGACTCTGCGCCGATCCGAGCATCATCGCCAACGAAAGTTTCCGCTCGAACCGATCGCGATCGTTGATACTCGGGAGTGTGGAACTGCGCCAGCTCGAGTATTTCGTCGCCGTCGCCGAGGAACTGCACTTCAGCCGGGCGGCCACCCGCCTGCATGTGGTCCAGTCCGCGGTCTCCGCCGCGATCAAGACCCTGGAACGCGAGTTCGGCACCCCGCTGCTGGACCGCAACGCCAAACGGGTCCGGCTCACCGACGCCGGGGAGGCCCTGTTGCCGCGGGCCCGGATCGCCCTGGACGCGGCCCGCGACGCCCGGGACGCGGTCGCCGAGGTCACCGGCGGCCTGCGCGGAACCCTGCGGATCGGGACGCTCACCTCGATCCGGATCATCGACCTGCCGGCGTTGCTCGGCGAGTTCCACCGCCGCCATCCGGGGGTGATCCTGCAGACCGCGGTGTCACCGACCGGCTCCGGCGGGCTCGTCGACATGCTCGTCGGGCACCGGCTCGACGTGGCGTTCGTCTCGGTTCCCGGGCCCCGGCCGGCCGGGTTGCGGCTCACCGAACTGGCCACGTCGGTGATGGACCTGACGGTCCCGATCGGGCATCCGCTGGCCGGACTGCCGTCGATCTCGATCGAGGCGCTCGGTGGGCTGGACTTCATCGACCTGCCGGTCGGTTTCGGCAACCGGGACGTAGCGGACCGAGCGTTCACCGCGGCGAGTGTGCGACGGCACGTGACGATCGAGCTGACCGATATCGGAACGAGCGTGGATTACGTACGCAATGGGCTCGGTGTTGCTCTTCTCCCGCGTTTTCTGCTCGACGGTCTTTCCGGGATCGTGTCGATTCCGGTCACCGGCGCGGATCTGCGGTGGCCGCTCTCGCTGGCGGTGCCGGACGACCGGCCGCCGAGTGCCGCCGCCCGCGCGCTGATCGCTCTGACCGGGGATTTCATGACTAGAGTGGGCGGTCATGAGGTTCTTACGGGTGGCGATTCTGGCGGGGACGGTGGCGGTCAGCCTGGCTGGCGGGGGTCTGATCGTGGCCCGGGTGAGCAGCGGTGACTCCTATCCGGCCACCGCCACTTTCGTGTTGCGGCCGGTGTCGTCGATCTCCGCGTCCCATTCCGCGTCCGTTCTCGCCGCCCCGCTGGGCCCCACCGCGGCGGAACTCGCCGTTCTCGACCGGGCCGCTCAGGTGAAAGCACTGAACGCGGCGCTGAAGAAACTCGCCGGGAAGACGCCTGATTTCTCGGTCGGGGTCTTCGATCGCAGAACCGGTCAGCGGTACGTCTATCGGGGCTCGGTCAAATTCGACACCGCCAGCATCGTCAAGACCCAGATCCTCGCCTGCATGCTGCTGAAAGCCCAGGACGCCGGCCGTGGCCCGACCACCGCCGAGATGAAACTGGCCCGGCCGATGATCCGGCTCAGCGACAACAACGCGACCACGACGCTCTATCAGAGGATCGGTGGCAAGAGCGCGGTCACCAGATGCAACAAGCGGCTCGGCCTGACACAAACCGTCGTCAACACCCGGTGGGGTCTGACACGGACCACCGCGTCCGATCAGATCCGGCTCCTCGAGGAACTCGTCGACACCAAGGGGCCGTTGAAGGCGTCCTCCCGCAAGACCGCCTTCACCCTGATGAACACCGTGTCGAAAGCCCAGGACTGGGGGGTTCCGGCGGTCGTCAAGAAGGGTGAGATCTTCACGGTCAAGAACGGCTGGGACACGCGTTCCGCCGACGGCGGTCTGTGGGCGGTCAACTCGATCGGCCGGGTCACCACGAAGAACGGCAAGGTCGACGTCTCGGTGGCCGTCCTGTCGCACAACAACAAGTCGATGAAAGCCGGCATCACCCTGGTCGAGAAGATCGCCAAACTGACCCGGCAGCACCTGAAGTACTGACCGATCCCGGACGGGCGACGGGGTCGACCGGGACGCCTGGGCCCAGGCATAGTCGAGGAGATCGGGACGCTCCTAGCCGGGCCCCGACTTTTCGCGGATGCAACGGCTTCGATCGGGGGACCGCCGATGCGCCTGGCCGGTTTCGTCTCGTGGGCGGCTTTCTCGCTCGTGGTGAGCTATCTGTTCTTCGTCGCGGACGCCGGTTTCCGGCGGCTCGGGGAGCAGTACCCGGGACAGCGGTCCGGCGGGCTGCTCCTGCTCCTGGTGCTGCCCCTGCTGATCTATCTGGCCAACCGGGTCGCGGCCGCGCACTCCCTGCGGCGGCACGTGACCCGGTCGGGCTGGGCCAGCGCCGATCCGGGCGGACGGGAATGGCCGTGGGCCGCGATGACGGCGGGCGGGACCGTCCAGATCGGGCAGACCTGGGAGTTCGAGACGGATGGGCTTCCGGTCACGGCCGGGGAGATCCGCTGGCGGGGCGGCGCGCTGCACGGCGCGGTCAGCCGGCCGGAGGGCAAGGGGATCTTCGTGGTGCTGCGGCTGCCACGGGCGGCACCGTCGATGGCACTGCACATGCCGTACGAGTTCGTCGGTGACGCGCCGGTGCTCACCCGGCCCGCGTTGCGGGAGGCCTATCTCGGGCAGCGGATCCCACCGTGGACGGTGCGCGACCGGGAACTGTTCACCGTGACCGGCGAGCGCCGCCCGATCCGCCCGGCGATGGTGCAGGACGCGGTCCGCCGCACCCTACTGGTCGCCGGACTACTCGAACTGGTTCCCGGCGGCCTGGTCCCTGACGGCTTGGTCGCCGGCGAGAGCGGAGCCGGAGACGGCGGCGGGTAGCCGGTGAGTGGGGATCGCCGCCCGGCGGTCGCGGGGTGACCTGGAGTTCGCCCTGCTCGCGGGGACGAAACGGGAGGTCTCGCTGCGGTCGGGGAGCGGTGGGGCGTACTAAAGTAGGCGGTTGACCTGGGGTTTGGTGACGATCGACACGGGAGCCTCGGTCCGGAGCTGCAGACCCTGGCGTGCTACGTTCCGTAGGGGAGGACGCATGCAAAGGCGCACGGATCTCATCGAAGATCTGATGGGACGATTCCCGCATATCCCGCGTGAAGCGGTGATCAAGGAAGACCTGCTGCGGGGCGGGCTGGCGTTCGATGATTCGGCGCTCACCGACAACGAGAACGGTGACGTGAAGCCGAAGTCTTACTTCATCTTCTCGTTCGACCACCGCACTCTTCCGGAGCTGGGTGAGGCGGCGCTCCGTCGTCCGCCGGAGGAGATCGTGCTCACCGGCGGGCCTTACGACCTGCGACGGACCGTGGTGTCCGTGCGGATCAACCCGTCGTCACCTTACGTGGTGAAGCCGACCGAGGACGGGAAGCTGATGCTTCACCTCGACGATCGCCCGATCGCGGACGTGGGTCTGCCGCCGATGCCGGATTACTACCGGCACAAGCTCGACAACGGCAAGTCGGTGATGGAGGTCGCGCCCACCATTCAGTGGGGATATCTCATTTATCTCACCGCTTTCCGGGTCTGCCAGTATTTCGGCGCCAAAGAGGAATGCCAGTTCTGCGACATCAACCACAACTGGCGTCAGCACAAGGCGGCCAAGCGTCCTTACACGGGCGTGAAGCCGGTCGACGAGGTGCTCGAAGCGCTCGAGATCATCGACAAGTACGACACCGCCAAGACCTCGCAGGCCTACACCCTCACCGGTGGCAGCATCACCAGCAAGGTCGACGGGCTGGCCGAGGCCGACTTCTACGGGCGGTACGCACAGGCGATCGAGGAGCGGTTCCCCGGCCGGTGGATCGGCAAGGTCGTCGCCCAGGCACTTCCGAAAGAGGACGTGCAGCGGTTCTACGACTACGGCATCCGCATCTACCACCCGAACTTCGAGGTGTGGGACAAACGGCTGTTCGAACTGCACTGCCCCGGTAAGGAACGCTACGTCGGCCGCGCCGAATGGCACCGCCGCATTCTCGAATCGGCCGAGGTGTTCGGGCCGCGTAACGTGATCCCGAACTTCGTGGCCGGTATCGAGATGGCCGAGCCGTTCGGTTTCCGCACCGTCGACGCGGCGATCGAGTCGACCACCGAGGGCCTGCAGTACTTCATGTCGCGGGGCATTCTGCCGCGGTTCACGACCTGGTGCCCGGAGCCGACCACGCCCTTGGGCAAGACCAATCCGGAGGGCGCTCCGCTGGAGTACCACATCCGGCTGCTTGAGGCGTATCGCGCGACGATGGAGGCCAACAACCTCAAGACGCCGCCCGGTTACGGCCTGCCCGGCCCCGGTAACGCGGTGTTCTCGGTCAGTTCCTTCATGGACACGCTGCCGGCCGCTGAGTGACATCACTGGAGGCGTTCCGCGAGCTGTTGCGTATTCCGACGGTTTCGTCGCGGGACGCCTCTGAGTGGGATCATGCCGCCTTCGACGCCTTTCACGACGCGTTGAGGCGGCATTTCCCGTTGCTGCACGCTTTGGAACTGACGCGGATCGGCAGTCATGGGCTGTTGTTCCGCTGGCCGGGTTCCGCCGCGGAGAAACCCGTCGTGCTGATGGCTCACATCGACGTCGTGCCCGTCGACGGCGAATGGAGGCATCCGCCCTTCGGCGCGGTGGTCGAGGACGGTGTGATCTGGGGGCGGGGCACCCTCGACTGCAAAGGCAGCCTCACCGCGATCTGCCAGGCCGTCGAGGGCCTGCTCGCCGACGGTTTCACCCCGGCTCAGGACGTGTGGCTGTCGTTCGGCTGCGACGAGGAGGTCACCGGGGAAGCGGCCCGGCTCGCCGTCGAGGAACTACAGAAGCGTGACGTCACCCCGTGGTTCGTGCTCGACGAGGGCGGGGCGGTCGCCTACGACGCGTTCCCCGGCGTGCCGAAACCGATGGCGGTCATCGGCGTCACCGAGAAAGGCGTCACGTCCCTCGAACTGCGTGTCGACGGCAGCGGCGGGCACGCCTCCACCCCGGCGCCACTCGGGCCGACCGCGCGGCTGGCCCGGGCCATCACCCGCCTGGACAGGACCCCGATGCGGGCCTCGGCCCCGGACGCGACCGTCGAACTCCTCCGGCGGGCGGCACCCCACGCCGAACCCCCGATCCGGTACGCGCTGAGCGTCGGCGTCCGCAACCGGGCCCTGCTCACGCGCCTGCTGCTGGCGGCCGGCCCGGAAGCGGCGGCGATGGTGCGGACCACGTTCGCGGTGACCACCCTCAGCGGCTCACCGGCCCTGAACGTGATCGCCAGCACCGCCACCGCCGGAGTCAACGTCCGCATCCTGGTCGGGGACAGCGTCGACGGGGTGATCCGGCACGTCCGGCGAGTGATCAAGGATCCACAGGTGCAGATCCGGGTGCTCAGCACGACCGAGCCGTCGCCGTCGTCCCCGCTGGACGACGCTTTCGCCCTGCTGGCCACGGTCACGGAGGAGCAATTCCCCGAGGCGGTGACCTCACCGTACGTGATGATGGCCGCCACCGACGCCCGGCACTTCACCCGGATCTGTGAACGGGTCTACCGTTTCACGCCGTTCGAGATGACGAAAACGCAGCGCGAGTCGATCCACGCCAACGACGAGAACATCACGATCGCGGCGTACGAGAAAGGTGTCGCCTGGTACGGGGCGCTCATCGCACGGCTTTAAGACGTGCTCGCACGGGTGGCGGTTTTGGGTCGCGCTCGCACGTGCATGCGTTCGCCCTGGCGCCCGAAAATGCTGAGGATCTCGACCGGGTGTTCGCCGGTGCTGCCGAACCAGTGCGGCAACCGGGTGTCGAACTCGACCGCCTCGCCGGGGCCGATCACGAAGTCGTGCTCACCCAGCGCCAGCCGTAACCGCCCGGACAGCACGTAGAGCCACTCGTACCCCTCGTGGGTCCGCTGGTCCGGTTCGCTCTGATCAGCCGGGATGATCATCTTCCAGGCCTGCAGCGACCCGGCATGCGGTGTCAGCGGCAGCACGATCCGCCCGTTCGCCCGCTGCGGAACCAGCCGGACCCGCGGATCACCACCCTGTGGCGCCCCGATCAGCTCGTCGATCGGAACCCGGTGCGCCAGGGCGATCGGCAGCAACAACTCCAGGCTGGGTTTACGCTGACCGCTCTCCAGCCGGGACAGGGTGCTCTTGGAGATACCGGTCATCTCGGCGAGCGCGGTCAGGGTCACGTTGCGCTGGGCGCGCAGCCGCTTCAGCCGGGGCCCGACCTCGGCGAGTGTCGCTGCGATCGCTGGTTCCACCTGGTCATCACACTCCGCGCGGCCCGTCGGCGGCAACTTTTGTTGCCGAAACCGGGATTCCCGGAAACGGCAAGGAACCTCGCCGAACCGCCCGCAGGCACGGAATCTGGTCCGCATGAACGAATACGACGTCATCGTGATCGGCGGCGGCCCCGCCGGCCTGAGCGCGGCCCTCATCCTGGCCCGCGCGCTGCGCCGGGTGGCGGTCATCGACGACGGTGCCCCGCACGACCCCCACCCGACGGGTTTCCCGGCCACGGCCCGGTCCGAGGTCACCGCTTACGGGGCCCACCTCGTTCCCGGCACCGTCACCTCAGTCGTCCCGGCCTTTCCCGTCCCGGCCTCTGCCGTCCCGTCCGTTCCTCCTATGGTCCGCCCTGGCCGGGCGGGGGATGCGGCGAGTGCCCGGGACGCCGGTTTCCTGGTGCGGCTCAGGTCCGGGGAGGTGTTCTTCGCCCGGCGCGTGCTCGTGGCCACCGGCCCGCAGGCCGTGATCCCGGAAATCCCGGGCTTCGCCGATCGCTGGGGCCGGGACGTGCTGCATTGCCCGTACCGCCAGGGCTTCGAGGTCCGCGATCGCCCCCTCGGTGTCCTCGGCGGCAGTCCCGAAGCCGTCCAGTACGCGCTGCTGATCCGGCAATGGTCGGCCGACATCGCCTACTTCGCCCACACCCAGTCCCTCACCGGCACCGACCGGCAGCGCCTCACCGCCCGGAGCGTCCGCATCGTCGAAGGCACGGTGACGGGCCTGGTCGTGGTCGACGACCGGCTGGCCGGCATCACCCTGGACCGGGCCAGCGTGGTGGCCCCGCACGCCCTGTTCGTCGCCCCCGGCCCGGCCCCGGCCGGTCACGTCGGCCCCGGCCCGGCCCCGGCCGACCAGCTGCTCACCGCTCTCGGCGCGGCGGTGACCGACACACTCACCGGCCGCACCAGCGTTCCCGGCGTGTGGGCCGTCGTCGCCGCCCACGCCCAGATGATCACCGCCGCCGGTGCCGGCTCAATCGCCGCCGTAGACCTCCATGCCGATCTCGTCGAGGAAGACGTCCGAGCGGCACTCCCGTTCTCGGCGGCCCAGGAACGCCAGGTGGCCAAATCTCGCGCCACCATCCACTGACCCGGCCCGCGACCCGGTCGCTGCCCTTGACCCGGCGCGCGACCCGGTCGCTGCCCTTGACTCGGCGCGCGACCCGGTCGCTGCCCGCGACCCGTGCCGAGCCGAAACCTCCAGAAGCCCAGCAAACAGGAGCGATCTCCATGCCGGATAGATCGACCCGTCGACCCGCCGGATGCTCAGGTCAGCGCGGGCCCAGGCCGGTGCGCCCGTCGATCAGCTCGCGAGCCGCGTCCAGATGCCCGGCGTGCCGGGCCGTCTCCTCGATCATGTGCAGGATGATCCAACGTAGGTCGGTGGCCGGCTCGTGTCTTCCGGCCGGTACCGAGTCCAGCGATGTCCTCGTGATCAGCTCGTCGGCGAGGGCGCATTGCTCCCGGTAGAAGCTGATCACCACCGTGGTCGGCCGTGGCGTGGTCAGGGGCGGGCAGTCACCTTCCGGCCAGGGCATGGGGACAGCCGCTCCGGTCAGCACCGTCTGGAACCAGTGCCGCTCCGCATGCCCGAGGTGCTCGACCAGCCCGAGCGGCGTCCACCCGGACGGCAGCGCGGCCGATCGGAGCCCTTCCTCACTCAAGCCGTCGATGATCGCTAGCACGCTGGCCCGTTGGTAGCCCAGGAACTCGTGCAGCACAGCCTTGTCCGCGTCGATCCCCGTCATGCCCCGCACGCTAACAGGACCCTACGACAGTTTTCGGGCCACGGATGGTGCCCAGGTCGGGGAGGTAATCTTCCCGGCGTGAGAAGTCGTCGGTTCGCTCTGGTCCGGGCGGACCTCGAAGGGTCTGTGTGCCCGCTGCCCGAGGATCTCGTCGAGAGTCTGCGGCAGCGCGAGTCGGTCACGGTCGTGTTCGATCACAAGCTCTTCGGGGTCACGCCGCTGCAGGAGTCGTTCGAGTCAGCAGCCGTGCAGGACCCCGGCTGGCGGCTCGCCGACGTGCCCTGGCCCGTCGACCTGCGGCCGGGCGCACTGGTCAGCGTGGTCTGGAAATCGGCTGAGGATTACGTCCACGTGCGCACCACGGCTCTCGACGAGCCGATCCGGGTCGACGGTGTCGACTACTACCACGATTATGACCCGCGGGTGATCACGCGCGAGTTCGATCCCGGCCTGTCCAACCGTGGTCAGGTGCTGAGGGTGGTCCGGCAGCTGGGCCGGGTCTTCGACGACGGCAGTGCGGTGTTCCCCGAGGCCGAGTTGCCCGCGCACTGCGGCCTCGGCCGGGGCAAGAAGGGGACGTTCCTGCTGCGCAACGCGGTGGACCAGCTCCTCCGCGAAGGGTACGTGACCCGGGTTCCCGGCAGTACCGGCCCGGACGGTGCGCTGAACTATCCCGCGGTCGACGGCCAGGAAGCTCTGGACCTGCTGTTCTACGCGCCGCTGTTGGAGGAGGCCCCGCTGCCCGGCGAGTCCGGTGAGCCCGGAGACGGGGACGGCGCCGATCGCCGCGACCATTGGGTGAACGGGTTCGTCCGCCGCTTGCCCGCGGGTTCCAGCGCCTCGCGGAAACAGCTGAGCCTCCACCAGCAGGCCATGGAGAAGGAGCAGATAGACGGCTTCACCCTGGAGCCCGGCTACACGTTCGTGAAACGTCACCACCGCAACGGCTGAGAGCCCAGAGGACTCACAGGATGTCCGGGCACCCTTGTCGGATGAAAGCCCTTGCCGGCCTCGGTGTCGCTTGCGTGATCGGTTCACTCTCCCTGTACGGTGCCCTGCACCTGCTGCCACCGTCCGCCGAGTTGGACTGGTCCCGCCGCACCATCAGTCAGTACGCGCTGATGTCCAACGGCTGGATGTTCGACGCCGCGACCCTGTTGCTGGCCTTCGGTTCCGCCGCGATCCTGGCCGCCCTGCAGCATGCCGGTCTGCTGTCCCGGGCCGCGCTGGTGACTCTCGGTCTGTGGGTGGTCGGCTTGGTCGGGGTGGTCTGGTTCGAGAAGCACAACTGGCAGGCCGGCCCGTCGATCAGCGGTGACGTCCACCGGGTGGCCAGCGTGGTGGCATTCCTCAGCCTGCCGATCGGTGCCCTGCTCGCGGCCCGCCGAGCTGACGGCCCGGCCCGCTGGGTGATGATCGGCGGGCTGGTTTCTCTGCTCTGCTTCATGCCCATCCTGTGGGCGGTGGTGTCCGCGTCGTGGACCGGCGAGCGCTGGTGGCAGGCGATCCCCCTGGGCACCGTCGAACGTCTGCTGGGTCTGGCCGAGGTGGTGACGGTGCTGCTGCTGGCCCGATGGGCACTGGTCACCGAGCAGGTCGACCGGCGACTGGCCCCCGCTGCCGAGGTCTCCTGACCTCGCCCGGTTGTGATACTCGCACTGACCGTGCAAAATCATGCTTGTCGATCTGGAGGGTTGATGGGCATCAGTCGCCGCAGTGTGATCGTGTTGCCGGCCGCCGCCGCGTTCACCGGCCTCCCGGCTCTACCCGCCCGTGCCGGGCGTCCGGCCCCACCGCGGCCGGTGATCTTCATCCACGGCAGTGCCGGATCCGCGATGCAGTTCCGTGTCCAGGCGAAACGCCTGGCCGGCAACGGCTATCCGAGCACCGTCATCGAAGCGCACGAGTACGACTCACCCAACATCGCCACGATCATCCAGCAGGTGTTCGCCCAACTCGACGCCCGTATCACCCGTCTCCTCGCCGCCACCGGCGCCGACCGGGTCGACCTGCTCGCCCACTCGCTCGGCACCTTCGTCACCCAGGCCTACCTGAACAGTTCCGCCGAGCGGGCCGCGCGCGTGGCCCACTACGTCAACCTGGACGGCCGGCCCGCCACGGCTCTGCCCGGCGGTGTCGAGACCCTGGCCGTCTGGGGCGAGGGCGATCCGGCCCGAACCGTGGCCGGTGCGGCGAACGTCCACTTCCCGGACCAGTCACACACCCAGACCGTCTCGTCGGTGGAGTCCTTCCGCGAGATCCACCGCTTCCTGCGAGGCCACCCGCCCCGCTACTGCGGTGTCCGGCCGGCCCGCACCGCGTACGTCTCCGGCCGTGCCGTGCTCTTCCCGAGCAACGCCGGCGTGACCGACGCGGTCCTCGAGGTCTACCGGGTGCGCTCGAAGACCGGACTGCGTTCCGGCCGGGCGGTCTGGCGCCGGGCTGTCGGCCCCGACGGCGCCTTCGGCCCGATCCCCTTGACACCCCATGATCGGTACGAGTTCGCCCTGCTCCGGACCGGCCAGTCCACTCACCACTTCTACTTCGAGCCGTTCCGGCGTTCGGACAACTTCGTGCGACTGCTGACCAGCCGCCCGGGCGAGGGTCTCGGCGGTCTCGTCGACACCAGCGACCGGCACACCGCCCTGACGTTCCAGCGCCAGAAGGAATGGTGGGGCGGTGAGGGCGACCATCTGTGGATCAACGGTCGGGACATCCTGAACCCGGCCACCGCCCCGCACGCCCGCCGGGTGATCGGCGTCTTCGCCTTCGACGATTCCAGCGACGGTGTGAGCGATCTGACCGCACCCCTGCCGGAGTTCATCGCCCAGACGTTCATCTCCGGTGTCGACCTGTTCATCCCCGCCGGCCGTTCCCCGGTCTCGGTGGTGGCCCGGGAGCGAGGAGGCGGCCGCACCACCCTCCCGGTACCGGCGTGGCCGTCGAGCAGCCATCGCATCAGCGTGGAGTTCGGCTGACCCCGGTCACCGTGCGGCCCTGGTCACCGTGCTGCTCCGGTCACCCTGCGGCTCCGCCGATCTTGTCGACCGTGGCGACCACCTCCGGGAACGTGTTGATCGACGCGGTGACCCAGCGCTCGTCGAACTCGTCCAGGCGCCGTACCCCGCTCTGCAGGCACGCGATGAACGCCATCCCCGCTCCACCGGCCGCGTTCGCGTCACCGGGCGAGTCCCCGACGTAGACGCACTGCGCCGGGGACAGCCCGGTGTGCGCCAGCAGTTCGTCGAAGGCCCGTGGGTCGGGTTTGCCGTGCCGGGTGTTGTCCCGGTGGTAGATCCCGCTGATCCGGCTGGTCAGCACATGATCGGGTGCGAGCATGTGCTGGATCTCCGGCCCGGTCCGCGACGTCAACAGCATCACGGTGCGCCCGGACAGCACCAGCTCGTCCAGAGCGGCCAGGTTCTCCGCCGGAATCACGTCGATCCGCCCGTCGGCGACGTGCCGCCGCATGAAGTCGTGGAACAGCGGCCCGAACCGCTCCAGATCGATCCCGGGTGATCGCTTCGGCATGGCCTCCAACAGCGGCTCACCCCAGTTCGCCAGATGCAGACCTCGCGACATCGGCGGCCGCCCCATCGCCGCCAGCACTTCGTTCTCCAGCACGAACGACGTCGCCTCAGTCAGGCACAGCGTGTCATCCACATCGACAATGACTGCCTTGATCATGCGGTGAGGCTATCCGGCTCCGATTCCGAACCCGGTGGAGATCGTGTCGACGGGCCAGACGTCCACTCGATGCCCGGTCCGGCCACCCGGTGAGGCTGCCTGACGGCGGTTGTTCCCGGTCTCGGCTGAGGTGAGTGCTTGACCTCAAATGCACTTGAGGTTCTACGGTCGGCGCCATGGACGCTGCGCAGATGACCGATGCGGAATTGGCAGGGCAACCGGCTGCCTACTGGACCGGGGTGGCCTACGAGGCGTTGATCGGGTTCACCAGGGCGAGACAGGCCGAGGCGGGGTTCACGCAGCCGCAGTTCTGGATGTTGCGCAACCTCTCGGCGAACGATCTCTCGCCGGACGGGCGGGGACGCACGATTCCCGAGCTGAAGGAGGCGATGAGGACCTATCTGCGTGCCGAGGACGACCTGGCCCGAACGGCGGAGACGCTTCTGGCCAAGGAGTGGCTCACCCGGGATGCGGAGGACCGCTGGTGGATCACCGCAGCCGGAGAGATGGCCCGGATCCAGTTCAAGGGGGCCGCGCCGGACATCAGAGCACGGATTCACGAGGGGATCGACGATGCGGACTACGTGGCCGCCTTGAAAGTACTGCTTCGGATGATCGGCAACGTTGAACGTTGACATTATGCAGTCGGATGCCTGCATAATGTGGTCATGGCCGGTGACATGGACAAGGTGTTCAAGGCGCTTGCCGACCCCACCCGGCGGCGGCTGCTCGACGACCTGCGTGCCGAGACCGGGCAGACGTTGGGCCGGCTCTGTGCCCGGCTGGCCATGACCAGACAGTCCGTCACCCAGCACCTCGGCGTGCTGGAGGAGGCGAACCTGGTGAGTTCGGTGCGGCGCGGGCGGGAGAGGTTGCACTACCTCAACCCGGTGCCGCTCCAAGACGTACGCAACAGGTGGATCGCGTCGTTCGAGGAGCCCAGGCTGCGGGTTCTCGACACGATCCGCCGCGAAGCGGAGCAGCCCCGGCGACAGAAGGAGGATTCATCGATGAGACCCGACTATGTGTACGTGACCTACATCCATGCCACTCCGGAGCGGGTTTGGGAGACGCTGCTCTCGGCCGATCTGACCGGAGACTTCTGGGGGCACCGCAACGTCTCCGACTGGCGACCCGGATCGCCGTGGGAGCACGTGCGCATCGACGGGTCCGGAGTGGCCGATGCTGGTGGGGTCGTTCTGGAGGTCGAGCCGCCCGACCGGCTGGTGATGACGTTCGGCGAGCCGGGAGCGGTGCCCGGGCCCGAGTCATCGGTGGTGACGTTCCTCATCGAGCGGTATCAGGATATCGTCCGGCTCACCGTCACCCACGCCAACCTGCAGAGCGACGACGACGTCACGGCGATCTCGTTCGGCTGGCCGGCGGTGATGGCGAACCTGAAGTCCCTACTGGAGACCGGCCAGGTCCTGCCACAGGCGCCCTGGGAGATGCACGCCGACCTACCCGGATGACGAGGCGGAGCCGGGGTCATGCGCGCTGGCGAGTGATCTCGTACAGGGTGATCGAGGCGGCGACCGTCGCGTTGAAGGAGCTAGCCGAACCGACCATCGGGATGCGGATGGTCGTGTCGCAGTTGTCGGACCAGAAGCTGCTCATGCCGGTGGTCTCGTTGCCTACGACCACCGCGGTCGGGCCGGTGAAACCGTGGGACCAGATGTCGGTGACCGCGTCCTCGCTCGTCCCGACCAGCGTCATCGCAGTGGTCGTGCGGAGCCAGTCCAGCACCGCCGACGGTGTCTCGGCCCGGACCGTCGGAACGGCGAACAGGGATCCGCGGCTGGCCCGGACGGTCTTCGGGTCGTAAAGGTCGGCGGCCCGGCCCGCGATGACCACCCCGTCGACACCCAGCGCGTCGGCCGAGCGCAGCAGCGAACCCACGTTGCCGGGGCTGATCGGCCGGTCGAGCACGACCACGACGCCGTTGGGGCGCAACCGGATCCGGGTAAGGTCGTCGGCCGGGGTCGCCACGACGGCGATCAGCTCGGCGGTGTCGTCGTCCTTGTCGGAGAGGTCACGCAGCAACTCGGGGGAGAGCCGGGTCACCTCGTCAGCGACGTGGCCGTCGACCAGGTCACGGGCCCACTGCGACTTCAGGTTCCCGGCGTGCAGCAGCGCCCGGATCTGCCAGTGGTGCGCGATGGCCTCGTTGATCGGGCGCACACCCTGCACCAGGAACTGGCCCAGACGGTGCCGGGTGTTCCGGTTGGTCAGCAGGGCCTCCCACTGCTGGAACCGGGCGTTGCGCCGCTCCACCCGAGACTCGTTTCTGATCTTGGACATGGGTGAGGCCTCTTTCACGAACCTGGGCTGACGTGCGCAGCAGCCTAACAACCCGGCCGGGCGACCCGGCATGCGGAAGAATGCAACGGTGCTGCTCGATGATGGGAAACTTCATGCGTCGTCCGTGGTCGCCAACAACGCGATGAACCGGGAACGCCAGCTCACCGGGGTGAACAGCTACGCCAAGGAGCTGGGATTCGACCCGCTGACACGGCTCACCGAGCCGGGTAGCGCCTGGCTGGATCTGTGCTGCGGCAGCGGTCGGGCCCTGACTCAGGCGGCGGCGCGACGGGCCGACGTGACTCTGGTGGGAGTGGATCTGGTGGCCCCGCCGGCGACGACGGGGGTGCGGTTCGTCGAGGCGCCGGTCGGGGACTGGACGCCGGACCGGGCGTTCGACCTGATCACCTGTGTGCATGGGCTGCACTACATCGGCGACAAGTTGGGCGTACTCACGCGGGTCTTGAAATGGCTGACGCCGACCGGGACCTTCGTCGCCGACCTGGATCTCGCATCGGTGCGGGCGGAGAACGCGAGAGGGCTGCCTGCTCTGCTGCGGGCTGCGGACATCGGCTACGACACCCGCCGGCGCCGGATCACCTGCACCGGGCCGCGTGATCTCCGTCTACCGTTCCGGTATCTGGGCGCCGACGACAAGGCGGGCCCGAACTACACCGGTCAGCCGGCCGTGAATTCCTACTACGAAAATGGGTTGACGCTACCGATAATCTGATCCTCCGTGCCTGTGGAAGACGGTCGGTAGCCGGACGGTAGCCGGTCGGTAGACAGCCGGTCGCCGGAAGTCCTGCGGAAACGAGGGGGGCACCTGCCCTTCTCGACACCGTAGGAGCTCCCGATGCACCGGGCACCCGCCCTCAACTTCCTGCTGGTCACCGTCTTCATCGACATGCTCGGCCTGGGTCTGATCGTCCCGATCCTGCCCGCCCTGCTGACGACGGTCACCGACGATCCCGCCACCGCCGTCCTCTGGTCCGGGATTCTCGGTTCCACGTACGGCGTACTCCAATTCGCCCTGTCACCTCTGCTCGGGCGGCTCTCCGACCGCTACGGGCGCCGTCCGGTCCTGCTGCTCTCGCTGACCTGCCTGGGTGTCGACTGGCTGGCCCACGCCTCGGCCGGCGGCATGTGGGTGCTGCTGGCGTTCCACGCGCTCGCCGGAGCCTGCGCCGGCACGAACACCGTGGTCAACGCCTACGTCGCCGACGTCGTCGAACCCGAGGACCGGGCCCGGGCGTACGGCCGGATCGGTGCCGCCTTCGGTCTTGGTTTCGTGGCCGGCCCGGTTCTCGGCGGCCTGCTCGGCGGTGTCGACGTGCGCCTGCCGTTCCTGGTGACCGGTCTGCTCTGTTTCGTCAACGTCGCCTACGGCTGGTTCGTGCTGCCGGAATCCCGCCCCGGCGATCGCACCACCGCGCTCACGCTGCGGATGGCGAACCCGATCACGGCCGTCACCGTGGTCCTGCGCCGCCCGGTGCTCGGCCGGCTCACCTGGGCGCGGTTCTGCTCGGACGTGGCCCGCATGATCCACCAGTCGTTGTGGTCGTTCTTCCTGACCGTCCACTTCCTCTTCAGCACCGCGCACGTCGGTGTTCTGATGGCGGCGAGTGCCCTGGCCGGGGCACTGTTCCAGTCGTTGGCGGTCGGCCCGATCACCCGCCGGCTCGGTGACAAACGGGCCGCGGTCGCCGGTGGGCTGCTCGGTGCCGTGTCGTTCCTGGGGACGGCTGTCGCGTCCAGCCCGTGGATGCTCTACACGGCGCTGGCGGTGGGGGTGCTCGGCTCGTTCGGCGGAGCGGCCGCCCAGTCGTGGATCTCGCGTGTCACCGGCCCCGACGAGCAGGGCACCGTGCAGGGCGCGCTGACCGGAGTCGGTGCGATGGCCGAGGCGGTCGTCCCGGTCACGGCGGGCGTCGCCTTCGGCGGATTGCTGTCGTACGGCAACCCGGGCCTGCTGTTCGCCGGAGCCGCCGCACTGGCTGTCGTGGCGGCGCTGCTGCACGCCGCCACCCCGCTCACGGCCCTACCGGAACCACGCCTCCAGCAGCGGTAACACCACGCGCAGGTCGTCGCCTCCGGCGCTCACGTGCGCGGCCGCCTCGGCCGCCGGTGACGCGTTGAAGGCGACGGCCAGCCCGGCTTCGGCGAAGAGCGGCAGGTCCGACCGGCTGTCCCCGACCGCCGCACAGTCCCGCAGCCCGACGCCGAAGCCGGCGGCCACCGCCCGCGCGTAGTCCCGTTTCCCCACCTCGTCGAAGTGCTCGGCGACCGCCCCACTGAAGCGGCCGTCGAGCACTTCGAGCCGAGGCCCGGACGTCTGCCCGAACCCGAACCGCTCACACAGATACTCACCGACGACATCCCAGGCCAGGGTCGCCAGCACCGGCTGAACGTCCCGGGACCGGCACCAGGAGACGGTCTCCGCGATCCCGTCCACCAGCGGCATCGACTCCAGAAAGCCACCCACCTCAGCCGGCGTCCATCCGGCCCACCCGCGCGCGTCGATGACCGACGCCTCTTGGTTGGTCATGGTTCCGTCGTCATAGGCGGCCTCCGCTGCCCGCAGAACCTCCGCGTGCCCGAGCCGATCCGCCAGATGCTGCCCACTGGAGGTACGCGGAACCAGAGTCCCGTCCACATCGAAGAACACCACACCGCGGGTCACGAGGTCAGTTTCTGGTTCAGGAGCTTCGCGGCGGAGCGGTTGCCGGCTTTGTCGACGGCGGAGTATGTGAAGCGAGCCGTACCTTTCGCCAAGCCTTTGATCTTCAAGATCCAGGCGCCGGAGGTGCTGGGGGTGACGGTGAGGACCTTGGCCTTCGCGACGGCCGCGCTGCCGGAGGTGGCCTTCACCCACTTGACGCCGTTGTAGTAGTACCAGGCGGTGCCGCGCTTCTCGATCGCCGTCACGCTGACACCGCGCACGCCCATGCCGACGTCGGTGGCCTTGCCGCGCAGTGTCGCCCACGACGCGGAGCGGGCGGGGCTCGACGGCTTCGTCAGGGTGACGGCCGGTTTGGTGGCGTCGGCCTTCGTGGTGATGCTGCCGGCGCTGCGCGCGGTGGCGGTGCCGAACTCGTTGGCCGGAGCGGCCGTCACCTTGAAGGTGCCCGCCTTGGTGTAGACGTGCGTCGCGATCGTCTCGGCGATGTACGCCTTGACGGTGCTGGTCGTGCCGTCGCCCCACCAGATCTTGACGGTGTCGGGGCGACGTTCGGCCCTTCGGCGGCGTTCGCGGTGGCGGCCAGGGCGATTCCGACTCCACCGAGCGCGACCGCACTGGTCACGGCGATGACGATGCGGCGCATACCGGAGTCCCCTCAAGATCGATGCAAGGAGAGCAGGGTACGGGATCGGTCAGCCGACGCCGCGCAGCAGGGGACGCCAGGCGGCCAGCTCCGGATCGTGGTTCGGGGAGAAACCGTGCACCCGCCCGGTGGCCAGCGCCTCCAGGCACACCTCGATCGCCGCCGGCCGGTTCCACCGGTGCGGGATCATCATGGCGTAGATCATGCACGGCGTCCGCAGAAGGAGAACCATGAGATCCGCTCTTGTCATCGGAGGCACCGGGATGATCGGCGGGGCCGTCGCCCGGCACCTGCTCCGGGACGGCTGGCAGGTCACCGTCACCGGCCGCACCCCACGACCGGCTCCGGCCGGGGCCACCCTGATTCTGGCCGGCCACGACGATCTGCCCGGCGGGGAGTTCGACCTGGTCGTCGACGCCGCCTGCTTCACCGCCGAGCACGCCCGGCAGGTTCTGCCGTTGATGCGCGCGGCCGGTTCGGCGGTGCTGATCTCCAGCAAGGCCGTCTACGTCGACGCCGACGGCAACCACGTCAACTCGCCGGAGCCGCCGCGATTCACCGGGCCGATCAGCGAGGACCAGCCGACGATGGCACCGGGCGACATGCCTTACGACTCACCGCTGGGGTACGGGGCCAACAAGATCGCCGCCGAGCACACCCTCCTGGACAGCGGCGCTCCGGTCACGGTGCTGCGGCCGTCCAAAGTCCACGGGATCGGTGCCCGGCCGCCCCGGGAATGGTGGTTCCTGCAACGATGCCTGGCCCGACAGCCGTACATCAAGCTCGCAGGTGATGGTCTCGGCACTGATCACACCTCGGCGGCCGCCAACATCGCGGCGCTGGTCGCGTGTGCCGCCGACCGGCCCGGTCGGCGCATCCTGAACGCCGCCGACCCGGACGCCCCCGACGGCCTGACCATCTCCCGGGTCGTAGCCGCGCGGGCCGGGCACACCTGGGACGAGATCCTGCTGCCCGGCGACGACGAGGACGGCTGGCATCCGTGGCACCGGATCCCGCCGATCATCCTGGACATGACCGCCGCGGAGAGGCTCGGTTATCGCCCGGTCGGGGACTACGCCACCACGGTCGCCGCCGAGATCGACTGGATGCTCGACGAGGTCCGCCGTGATCCGTCCTGGACTCCACAGTGACTTCTGCCGGTCGTCCTGCATGGTCCGCACGCTGCGGGGACGGTTGCATGAACGCATGTCAACCGTTTCCCGCCGTACCGTACTGGCCGGCACCGCGGCAGCCGCCGCAGCCGTCGCGGTCACCGGCTCACCCGCCTCGGCGAGTGGCAGCAGGGTCAAACCCACCATCGTGCTCGTGCACGGGGCGTTCGCCGACGCGGGCGGCTGGTCCGGCGTCCTCGAACGCCTGATCCGGGCCGGCTATCCGGTCATCGCCCCGGCCAATCCGCTGCGCGGTGTCGCCTCCGACTCCGCCTACCTGGCCAGTCTCCTCGCCACCGTCAGCGGCCCGATCGTGCTGGCCGCCCACTCCTACGGCGGCGTCGTCATCACCAACGCCGCACTCGGCAACCCGAACGTGAAAGCGCTCGTCTACGTGGCCGCGTTCGCCCCCGACGCCGGTGACGACGTCTTCCACCTGCAGACCCGCTTCGAGGGCACCGAGTTGACCCTGGACGCCCTGGACTTCCGCCCGCATCCCGGCGGTGTCGACGGCTACGTCAAACGTGAGTACTTCCACCGCGTCTTCGCCGGCGACCTGCCCCGCACCGACGCCGACCTGCTGTGGGCCACCCAGCGCCCCGGCGACGCCAGCACCCTGCAGACGCCGTCCGGCGAGCCGGCCTGGAAGACCATCCCGTCCTGGTTCCTGGTGGCCCGCGACGACAAGCTGATCCCCGCGCAGGCCCAGCACTTCATGGCGGCAAGAGCACAAGCAAAAGCGACGATTGCCGTACGGGCCTCGCACGTCGTCCACATCTCCCAGCCCAAGGCCGTAGCCGACCTGATCGAGAAGGCAGCCCGATGAGCTTCGTGAACACCGCCGACGGCACCCGCATCTACTACAAGGACTGGGGGACCGGCCGCCCTGTCGTGCTCAGCCACGGCTGGCCGCTGAACTCCGACAGCTGGGAGGCACAGCAGCTGTTCCTGGCGGACAACGGCTACCGGGTGATCGCCCACGACCGCCGCGGCCACGGCCGGTCCAGCCAGACGTGGCACGGCAACGAGATGGACACCTACTCCGACGACCTCGCCGCGCTGCTCGACCACCTGGACCTGCGCGAGGTCACCCTTGTCGGTTTCTCCACCGGCGGCGGCGAGATCACCCGCTACATCGGGCGGCACGGTAGCGCCCGAGTGGCCCAGGCGGTCCTGGTGTCGGCGGTGCCCCCACTGATGGTGCAGGGCCCCGACAACCCCGGCGGCGTACCCCTGGAAGTCTTCGACGGCATCCGCGCCGGTTCGCTGGCCGACCGTTCCCAGCTCTACCGAACCCTCGCCGACGGCCCGTTCTTCGGCAACAACCGTCCCGGCGCCGACGTCTCCGACGGCATCCGCCAGGCGTTCTGGCTCCAGTCGATGGCCGCCGGCCACCGCAACGCCTACGAGTCGATCGCCGCCTTCTCGGCCACCGACTTCCGTGACGACCTGGCCGGATTCGACATCCCCACCCTGGTGATCCACGGCGACGACGACCAGGTGGTCCCGTTCGAGGTGGGCGGCAAGGCCTCCGCCGAACTGGTGAAGGACGCCCGGCTGCTGGTCTACCCCGGAGCCCCGCACGGCATCACCGACACCCACAAGGCCCAACTGAGCACCGACCTGCTGTCCTTCCTCCAGGAATACGACGCCTGACGCCCGGCGGGAGGTGGGAGCTTCCAGCTCCCACCTCGCAGAATGGCGTCATGACCGACTCCGATCGCAGCACTGCCACCCTCGACCCGAACCGGATCACCCTGTGGCGCTCCGTCGGGCCGGACGAACTCGACGCGGTCGCGTCCTCGGGCTGGCGTGCCTGGCCACCACGGCCGGTCGTCGCTACCGTAGCTGATCGTCAGCTCGCCGTGCGGATCTGCCGGGAACAGACCGTGCCCGCCGAAGGCGCCGGTCACGTGATTCAGTTCGACGTCGACCGGCGGTTCCTGGACCGGTTCGAGGTGGGGCAGGGCACTCGCCGTGACGAACGTGAATACCGGATCCCGGCGAATGCTATCGCCGATCTCAACGCGCACATCATCGGCGCGATCGAACAGGAGTCAGAATACGGCGGCCCGGTCGATGACGCGGAGTTCGCTGAGACCGAGGAGGCTCTGGGTACGCCACTACCGCAAGCGTGGCGAAACTACTTGCAAGGCCGGTCGTGGTTCCGGCGAGGATGGATGACGAGCGGGGCGTACGTCTGGCTCAACACGCCCCGCGAGATGCTCGGTCTGCACGAGGCGTGGGACGAGGCCACCGGCGCGCATCCCGGCATCGCGATCATCGGGGGTGACGGTTCGCGGGAGCAGTTGGTGCTGGATCTGCGCAGGGATCCCGCGCCGGTGCTGACCGTCGACATCGCCAGCGCCGGGTGGGACAGCGGGATACTCCAGGCCGACAACGTAGGTCAACTCATCGACCGCATCGAGAGCGGCGAGTTCGAATTCCGCTTCGACGACGTCCCGGGCTGACAGGCACCGGTCGGATGCGCCATGATCATCTGCCATGGGGTTGTGGGGGAGTTACGTCGTCCATCGTGGTGAGTCACCGTTTTCGGACCGGTATGACGGCGACGTGGAGTACGAGAAGTTCTCCGGCGGATGGCTGGTAACCCGGATCAAGTTGTCGTCCGGCGACATGCCGGACACGTTCATCACCGAGGTGCGTGACACGACCGGCGCTCCGGTGCTGGCCGCCAACATTCTCGACAGTTCCGCCGCGTACGTGCACGCGGTCGGGGTGCGGACGCCGTTCTGGGACACCTGGCTGAACATCGACAGCGCGGTCGCGTACACCGAATTGCCGTCCTCGCCCTTCGACGAGGACGGCAACTATCTGGGCGACGGCTGGGTCGACCCGGAGTACGAAGCCAAAGCGGCCGCGACCAAGCAGGACATGCTGGCCGAGACGCTGAGCGGGGCCGCCGCCCGCTACTGCCGCCGTGGAGTGGGCGCGGGAGGCTGGTCTGAACCCGGCGCCGGTCGCCGCAGTGGAGCTGGCGCTGGCCGCGACCGATGTCTTCGTCGAGGACCAGTTCTTCGTGGTCCTCGACCGGCTCGGCATCGGCACGACCATCCGCCCCTGATCTCGTGCGGATGCCGCGCCGCTCAGCTCCGGTGCCGCATGGGCCGTACGTCGGCCGCGCTCCCGGTATCCGGCACCCCTACGCACGTGAGGATCAACGCGTCCAGCGGTGCTCCGAGCAGGGCCGGGATCTCGCTGTCGAGGAAGGTCATGCCGGTCGCGCTCGCGCCCATCGCGTACGCGATCAGGTGTAATCGCCTTTCGACCAGCCCTGCGGCCCGGTACTCGCGGCCGCGGGCGAGCACCCTGCCTCGACCAGTCCGGCCCCGGTCTCCGGCACGCCGTCCGCCCACGGTTGCCCATCACCGTTTGGTCACCGGTCCGCTGAGCCGCCCGCCCGCACCGATGATGGTGCGGGCCGCCTTTGTAGCTACTGCGCTACAGCGCAGCCACAGCGGCCTCAACCTTCTTGGCCTGCGACGGCTTCAACGTTCCTGAAACCCGCACCAGGGCAGTGCCACCGCCGGTGAAATAGTGCCACTCCGTGCCGAGGACCGCGGCGCCCTGCTGAACAGCGTTGATGTAGTCGCTGCGGGTCTTGGCCTGCCCGGCAGTGGCGAACACCTCGACAACCAGGCCGCGGGCGACGGTGTACTTGTCGCCCTGCTCGCTCCCGCCGGGCAGATCAGCTGATGCCCGCGACACGTAGCCGCTGGGCCGGCCGATCAGATTGTTCGGGTCCGTGTTCTCATCCTGGACCGCTACGGCCGTGATGCCGATGTCGGCATCCTTCAGCCGTTTGACGACGGCACCGGCATCCACACTCTCGACGGCTTCCTGAACCACTGATGTGGCGGTCACAGGGGCGGGCGACGATGAGGATGGTTCGCTGCTGCAGCCGGCAAGAAGGATCAGAGCACAGAGGACGGCGAATGTTCGCATTCGGGCACCGTACGCAGTCTGCCTACGCCAGTGACTCCCTGTTCACCCAGCCGTGAGCAATCCGAACCGATTGACCAGGGCCGGTCGATACGAACAGTCAGATCAATCCGGGACCTCGATCGCCAGGTTCCCGTTGTTGATGCCTTCGTATAGGCCTGAATGGCAGGTCAGCATCGGCACACCGTCGTTCATTGCCGCCAGCACCGCAGACGCCAGCCCGACCACATCGCGGGTCGCCGCATGTGCCCGCCACGACCACGGCCCATCCGACAGGACTCGCACCGCACGATGGGTCACCAGCATATGCAACCGGTCCAGCTCCGCGACAGCCCGCATGGCGTCCGACAGGCACAGGAACGGAATCCCGACTACGGTGTCATCCTCATCTAATTCGGCGATCGGCCCACCGTCATGCATTGGCCCTCGGGTCAACTCGACCACCGCCGACGCGTCCAGCAAATCTGCCTGTAGCTCACGCGGGCGGCGCGAAACCGACCTGGGCCCGCATCGCGGCGCGATTCTCCGGCGTCAACAGCTCACGCTGCCGTTGCAGACGCTCACGCCAGCGGGCTTTCCCGGACTCGGTGACGACCATGCCGACCGACGGATCAAAGACGCCGTCATGACGGGTGCTCGTGTCCTGTTCCAGGCCTTCCACGGCAACCGTATAACCGCTATGCCGTACAGAAGCGTCTACCGGTGGTGCGCAGGTGTCTTCTCGTTGAGGAACTCGTGAAAGAACAGGACCTGCTGGGGGTGTGGCACGCAGCCGATGCGTTGGCACCGCACCTCCCTGCCGTTCGGCGACGACGTCCGGCCCTCCAGTTCGTAAGAGATCGCGACGATGTGGTTGTCGTGCTCCGTGCCCGGAATGGTTCGGAAGAACTGGCTCGAATGCTCTTGCTCAGCATCACCACTGAACGGGTCATGTTCGAGAACGGCACCGAACTCGGCGACTTTTACCAACAGCGGCCCAGGCGGCGGGTCGTGTTGCAGCCACGCCCGGATCGAGTCCATGAACCCCAGCAGCTGCCAGTTGGTGGCCACTCAATGCCTCACATTCTCGCCTTCGTGTCGGCGATGAAGGCCGCGATCTCTTCGGGGGAGTCGGGCGTGGCGGGGGATGTGCTGTCAGCCGTGTGGAGTCCGGCGCGGACGGAACGGGGGTAGCCGCTCACGGTGCCCTCGGGGATCTCTTCCTGCGCCCGGAACCAGTGGCGGATGAGTTCAGGGTCGATGACCTGGCCGGTGACGGTCTGCTGCCACGGTTGCTGGCCGCGGATGAGCGCCTCCAGGTCCATGGCGCTGAGCTGCCCGTACCGAGAGACAGCCAGGAGCGCCTCCGGGGCGGGTTCAGGGACAGCGCCGGGGGTGATGCTGGAGACGTGAACACCGATAGGTGTGGCGGTGATGTCGGCATC
Source organism: Actinoplanes derwentensis (assembly GCF_900104725.1). Classification (NCBI taxonomy): domain Bacteria; kingdom Bacillati; phylum Actinomycetota; class Actinomycetes; order Micromonosporales; family Micromonosporaceae; genus Actinoplanes; species Actinoplanes derwentensis. Next base: position 3,538,365 of record NZ_LT629758.1, on the reverse strand, counting down.
GAACAGCGGCTTGTCACCGGAGGCGTAGGCGAGGCCTTGGGTGAGGTACAGCAGGGCGTGGAGTTTCCGGTCGGGCAGGTATGTGATCCGCTGCATGACCTGTTCGCGGAGTGCAGCGGCGATGGTGTCGACGGTCATCGGAGCACCGTAGCGCCGGAGCCCGACCCGTAGGTGTTGATCATCCGTCGTCCGGGTGGTGACGGCTGTAGTTGTCACACAGTCCTCCACTCCCGGCATCGGTGCTACACCGAACGTATCGATGGGCATACTCAACGTGTGTCGGATCACTGACTTGTCGGAGTTGGTCATCATTCCTCCATGTGCGAACTCGGTGGGGTTGTGATCAAAGGTGCCGCTGTCGTCCGGGCCCGTGTTTCGCACATGCTTTGGAGCGAGTGTCCGTTACTTCCAGCATGATCGATGTTTTGGTTGCGGGTATGGCGGTAGCGGGTGCGGTGCGGCCTCGTGCCGAGTTGGTGCAGGTCACAACACTTGAGGAACGGCTGGGATCATTGCTGGTGATCGCGGACTTCTCCCGGCGGCTCGACATCGCGGGGATCATCGACGCGTTGTGCCCGCGTGGCCCGGCTGCACTGGGACATGAGGCGCCTACCCGAGTGGCGACCCGGACCATCCGGCACCCGTTGGGGACACCTCCGGGGTCTAGAGATGCCGGTCCCGCAGCGCGGTCACACTCGGACGCGGTGGGACAGTGACGACTGGCGGACCACCAGTTCCGGGGCCACCAGGACGCCCTGGGTGGGGCGGCGGTCACCGTCCAGCAAACGGGAGACCATCATCTCCACCGCCAGGCGGCCCACGTGGTTCTTCGGGGGGCGGATCGCGGTCAGGGCCGCCAAGTGGGCCACCTCGTCGTCGTAGGAGACGATCGCCAGGTCGTCGGGGATGCGGACGCCTCGGTCCGCGCAGGACTGGGCCACCGCGATGGCTTCCGGGTCGCTGTGCACGATCAGGGCGGTCAGGCCGGTTCCGGCATCGGCGGGGAGGTCCAGGTCGGTGCAGGCCCGGTGCCAGCCCCGCAGCAGGTACGCCGACGTCGGGCTCCCGTCGGACAGTCGTAGGCCGATCCGCCGGTGGCCCTGTTCGTACAGGTGGTGCACGGCGATCTCCATGCCCAGCTCGTGATCGCTGCGCACCCATTCGATCTGTCGTGGGGTGCTCGTCCAGCGGCGTGGCTGGCGTTCCACCAGGATCGTCGGCACCGGCAGCCGGGTGATCCAGTCGATCATCCGGTCGGCGTCGTCGCCGTCCAGGCTGGGTGCCAGCAGCAGGCCCTGGACCTGACCGGCGTCGACCAGCCGGCCGATCTGGCGGCGGTCCTCCTCCGGGTCGTAACTGGAGCCGCGGAGCTGCACGTTCACCCCGAGGGCGGCGCCGGCGGCCCGGGCCCCGGACACGATCGGCGGCCAGTAGAAGTCGAGTGACGGCACGACCATGCCGATGGTGAACGCGGTGCGCTTGGCCGGCAGTGGGCGGGACGGGGTCGGCAGGGTCGCTCCGCCGTGGACCCGATGGACCAGGTTGCGGGCGGCCAGGGCGGCGATGTCCCGGCGGATCGTCAGTTCGCTCACGCCCAGGTCGCGGGCGAGGTCGCTGACCCGGACCGCGCCGCAGCGGCGCAGTTCGGCGAGCAGGAGCTCGTGCCGCTGGACCTGGAACATCGCTGTTCGATTGGTTGCGTTTCCGACCGACCGCGATCGCACCATGGCCTCACCGTTTCCGACCGTTTACGAAGACGTTAATACACATCCTTACGCATCGATCGGGGCTCGTGGATGAGACTTCTCTCCGCCGTCGCGGTGTTCCTTCTGTTGCTGGCGTTTCCCGCGCCCGCACAGGCGGCACCGGTCACCATCACCAACGGGGTGCAGTTCACCGACACGTCCGGGGCCGGGCTGCACGCCCACGGCGGCGGCGTGCTCAAAGTCGGGTCGTACTGGTACTGGTTCGGGGAGAACCGCAACGCCGACGACACGTTCCGCGCCGTCTCCGTCTACCGCTCGACCGACCTGCGAAACTGGGAGTTCCGCAACGACGTACTGACCTCGTCGTCGGCGTCCGAACTGGGCAGCGCCAAGATTGAACGCCCGAAGGTCGTCTACAACGCGTCCACCGGCAAGTACGTGATGTGGATGCACAAGGAGAACGCGACCGACTACGGCGAAGCGCGCGCCGCGGTGGCGTCGTCGGACACCGTGGACGGTACTTACACGTACCACGGCAGCTTCCGGCCCTTCGGCACTTACATGTCCCGGGACATCACCCTCTACAACGACGGTGGTACGGCGTACATGATCTCCGCCGCCGATGAGAACCGCGACCTGATGATCTATCGCCTCACCGCCGACTTCCTGAACGTCTCCACCGTCGTCGGCAACTTCTGGGACAACGCCACCCGGGAAGCGCCCGCGATGTTCCAGCGCAACGGCGTCTACTTCCTGCTCACCTCGGGCACCTCCGGCTGGAACCCCAACCAGTCCAAGTACGCCACCGCCACCAGCATCAGCGGCCCCTGGTCCGGCTGGACCAACGTGGGCGACTCCACCTCCTACGGCTCGCAGCCGGCCTACGTGCTCCCGGTCCAGGGCACCTCCGGCACCAGCTACCTCTACCTGGGTGACCGCTGGGCCGGGGCCTGGTCCGGGCCGGTCAACGACTCCCGGTACGTGTGGCTGCCGATCGCCTTCCCGTCGTCCACATCGATGTCGCTGTCGTGGTACCCGACGATCACGATCGACGCGGCGGCCGGCACGATCACCGGCAACCCGGCCACCTATTACCGGATCACCAACCGCAACAGCGGCAAGGTGATGGACGTGGTCAGCAGTTCGCAGGCCAACAGTGCCGAGATCAAGCAGTACACGTGGAACGGCGGCGGCAACCAGAAGTTCGAGTTCCGCGACGCCGGCGGCGGCTATTTCCAGATCGTCGCCCAGCACAGCGGCAAATGCCTCGACGTGGCCTCGGCGTCCACCGCCGACAACGCCAACATCGTCCAGTACACGTGCGGCACCGGCACCAACCAGCAGTGGCAGTGGGTGGCGACCGGCAGCTACTACCAGCTGAAGGCCCGGCACAGCGGCAAGTGCCTGGACGTGGTCTCGTCGAACACCGCCGACGGCGCCGACATCACCCAGTACACCTGCGGCACCGGCACCAACCAGCAGTGGACCCGCACCGTGTCGTAGCCTCGCCGCCCAGCGGCCCCACCCCGGGGCCGCTGGGACAGCACGAAACCCCGGCCGGCTAGGCCGAAGCCAGAGCCCGTTGGCTGTGTGGCGGTAATGGCGTGACGGTGCGGGGACGCTCACGCCCGGCGGGCGCGGGGCGGTCCGGGCGGGCCGCCTGGCTTGTGGGGTGGGCACGGGGCCTTGGGCGGGCGTACCAGAAAAGGGGCTTGTTGCTTTAAGAGGGACCGGATCGGCCGACGTGTAGTGGGGACGCCCATCACACGGCGGGAGAAACGGGCATGGCGGGGCGGTATCGGGGGCGGCACGCGGCTGGGGTGCACGCGCGGGGCCGGGGGCGGCACGCGCGGCCCGGTGATCCGCGCGAGCGGCTGGCCGCGGGAGCGCTGGGGCTGCTGACCGCCGGTGGGTTCGTGGTGGGGTGGGTCTTGTTTCCGCACGGGCCGGAGCAGCCGGTGGAGGTGCCGGCGGCGGCGGTGGCCGCGCCGTTCGCCTATGACGCGGTCAGCTATCGCAAGGCCGTCGAGCAGGAGGTCGGGCACAAGCTGTCGGATCTCAACTTCGCCAAGGTCGAGGAGATCGCGGGGCTGGCCTGCGGCTGGGAGGCCGACCAGTTCGACGACTGGGTGGCGGCCAACACCGACGACGGTACGCTCAACAAGGTCTATATCGACATCACGCACCGCTGCCCGGACCGGGAACGGGACATCACCGCGGCGATGCAGCGGATCGACGAGGCGCGGGCCTGTGTGATGCCGGTCGACGCGGATCCGGAGTTTCGGGCGCTCACCGACACCAAACCCGCTCAGGCGGCTCTGACCTGCGTTTTTCTGCAGTCGGTGGATCACTCCTGAGCGGCGAGGACGACTTTGCGGAGCAGGTCGGCCAGGGCCTGGCGTTCACTGGCGTCGAGGGCGGCCAGTAACGCGGTCTCGGCCCGGTACTCGGTGCCGATGTGCTGCTCGAACGCTCGATGCCCGGCCTCGGTGAGGGTCACCCGCACCCGCCTGCGGTCGCGGTCGTCGGCCCCGGTGCGGGTGATGAGCCCGGCCTCCTCGATCGGCCGCAGCCGCGCCGACAGGGCGCCCCGGGTCAGCCCGAGGCTGTCGGCGAGTTCGGACGGGCTGGCCTGGTAGGGCGGGCCGCCACGGCGCAGGATCAACAGGACCTTGAACTGCCAGTACGCCAGATCGCCGGCGGCCAGAGCGGTCTTGCGAGCCTGGGCGAGATGCCTTCCGAGCACCGACAGCCGCACGATGATCGCTTCCTGGACCGGGTCGAGCCAGTCCAGTTCGGCCGCCCAGGCCTCCACCAGGATGTCCGCTTTATCCTTTGCCATCCGCCCCTCCTCAAACTAGTTTTCTTGTGGATAGTTTTTCGCATAACTAGCGTCGGCGCCATGACATACGTCGATGAGATCGTCTCCTCCGCGCTCGCCCTGTCCTACGCCGCCCGCTGGGACCAGGCCCTCCGCCTGCTGGACGCTTTTCCGGCGGACGCCCGGACCGCGGCGGCCGCGGCTGAGGTGGCGGCGGAATGCGACTGGCACACCGGCAGCGCCCTGGGCCTCGCCCGGCTGGAGACCGCCGACCGGATCTGCGGCCCCACCTGGGATCTCGCGTTCCTCCGGCTCAAACACGACTACATGACCGCGCTGCGCGGCCCCGACGGTTACCGGTTCGGTCCCGACGGCAAGGACCCGCAGGTGCTCACCGAGATGCGGGCCCGGTGCGGTCGTCTGGCGACAGAGACCACTTCGCTGGTACGTCAGGGCTGGGCCCACATGTACCTCGGTCTGATCGCCGACAACCACTTCGCACAACGTGACGTGTCCCCACGGCACTACGAGCTGGCGCTGCGGGCCGCCACCGGTGGAGGGGACGATCTGCTGGCCCGGGAAGCCCTCCGGCACCTCGGTGACCACGACCGCAACCGTGGCGACCTGACCTCGGCCGGGCAGCGCTGGGAGCTGGCCACCACACTCGGCGCCCGGTCCGGCCTGGTCTGCGGAACCCTGGCCCAGCAGATGCTCCTGGCGGTCCTGGCCCGCGACCTGGGCGATGACTCCGGCGCCGACCGCCTGGCCGGCGAGATCGCCCGCTGGGCCCGCGCCCTCGGACTGCCCCGCCTGACCCAGCAGGCCGACAGTTTCCTGGCGGGCGCCCGAGCCGCCTGAGCCGCGGGTGCCAGAGTGGTCTGATGCTGGAACAGCCATTGCCGGGTGGTTTCATCGGCGACGCGGTCCGGGTCGGCGGCACGGTCCGCAAGACGCCGCCGCCTGATCCGCCGTTCGTGCACGCGGTGTTGCGGCACCTGGAGTCGTGGAGCGGATCACCCCGCTACCTGGGCGTCGACGACCAGGGCCGGGACATGCTCGAATTCCTGCCCGGGTCGGTTCCGCTGACCGGTTCCCGCACCGCGAACCTGGTGTCGGTGGGCCGCCTGATCCGCGAGTTCCACGGCCTGACCGCCGGCACCACCCTGGCCGGCCCGCACGAGGTCGTCTGCCACAACGACCTGTCCCCGAAGAACACCGTCTACCGCGATGATCGGGCGGTGGCGTTCCTGGACTGGGACCTCGCCGCACCCGGCAAGCGGGTGCACGACGTGGCCCACGCGTGCTGGCAGTTCGCGGGCCTGGGACCGGCCGGTCCGGACGTTCCGGAGGCGGCCCGGCTGATCCGGGAGATCATCGACGGTTACGGCCTTCGGTCGATCCGGGCCGGCCTGGTCCCGGCGATCCTCTGGTGGCAGGATCGCTGCTGGCGAGGCATCGAGGCGGGTGCGGACTCCGGCGACCCGGCGATGTCGCGGTTGCGGTCGTCGGGCGTGATCGATGCGGTACGGGACGCGTATACGTGGACCCAGCGGCATCGGCAGCCCTTGGAAGCCGCCTTGCGCTGAGTAGGCGGCCGGCACATCTAGAGTCGGATCGGTGGAGACCGCGACCCAGATTCTGCACAGGCTGAACTCCTACGAGCCGGGACGGGAGTGGGACGACGTCATCTCCGATCCGCGTCTTGTCCTGGACCTGAAACCCGACGACTTCGACCGGTTCCCGTTGTTCTACAAGCGGTATGCCGACGACCTGCCTCGTTTCGCGCTGCCCCGGGACCTGCCGCCGACCGAGCCACCGGCCGTCGACGTGCTGGCCGGCACGGCGCAGGTCGCGGCCCGTGACCTCGACCTGCCGCATCTCGCCCGGCTGCTGCACCTGTCCGCGGGCGTCGTGCGTACCTCCCGGCGCAGCAACGGGATCACCCATCTGTTCCGGGCGGCGGGTTCAGCGGGCGGGCGCTTCCCGCTGGAGCTGTACGTGCTCCTCCCGGACGGTCTCGACGGGCTTCCCGCCGGCGTGCACTGGTACGACCCGGCCGGGCACGCCCTGGTGCGGGTCGCGCCCGCGCCGAGCGGTGGCGACGCGGCGCTCGTGGTCACCGGCGTCCCGTGGCGAACCGGCTGGCGGTATCGCGAGCGTGGCTTCCGACATGTCTACTGGGACGCGGGCACGATGCTGGCTCAGACCCTGGCTCTGGCCCGTTCCGCGGGCATCCCGGCGCGGCTCTACACCACCTTCCCGGATCGGGCGGTCACCGAACTGGTCGGCGCGGACGGTGTACACGAATGGCCGGTCGCCGTGGTCGGGCTCGGCCTGCGTCGGCCCGCGTCGACGTCGTCCGGCCCGGCGGCCACCGGCGACGTCGACCGGGATCCGGTGGAGTTCCCGCTGGTGACGGCGGCGCAGCGGGCCGGTGACCGGACCGTGCTGGGGGAACCGTGGGCGGACGGCGACCCGGTCGGCGTGCCGGAGACGGGGGCCGGGCCGGTCGAGGCGGTGGTGCTCGCCCGCGGCTCGCAACGGCGGATGGACCCGGCCCGTACGGTGCCGGAGAACGTGCTCACCACCGGCCTGCGGCTGGCGGTCCGTGGCATCGACCTGCCGCAGTTCGTAGCCGTGCACGCCGTCGACGGTGTGTCGCCGGGCGTGTACCGGTGGCCCGATCTCGATACCCCGATTCACGCCGGCAACCAGCGTGACGAGCTCTACCGGGTGAGCCTGGAGCAAGGGCTGAGCCGGGACGCGGCCTTCGTGGTGATCACCGCGGCTGACGTGGCGAGCTTGGACGACCGCGAGTACCGGGCCGCGCAACTGGCCGCCGGGCTGGTCGAGGGGCGGTTGCACCTGATCGCGTACGCGATGGGGGCGAGCGCGACCGGCATGACCTTCCTCGACAGCGAGATCCCGGCCCTGGTCGGAGCACCGCTGGACGCGTTGATCCTCACGTGCGTGGGGGTGCCGGACTACCGGGCCACACCGGGTGGGTCGCCGGGGGCACCGGCCGATGTACGGCCCATGCGGCACCGGAGCTGAGCGAAGCGCGACGTCCGAAACGCGCCAGCGCTTGTCCGGCCGGGGGACCAGCATGGGGCGATGCATATCGTTCCGGGGCTCAAGGTCCTCTACTTCGGCACGCCCGTCGTGCTGGTCAGCACGCTCAACGAGGACCGGACCGCCAACCTGGCGCCGATGTCGTCGGCCTGGTGGATCGGGCAGACCGCGATGGCCGGCATGGGCGACCGCAGTCGTACCGGGGCCAACCTGCTGCGCGAGCGGGAGTGTGTGCTCAACCTGGCGCCGTCGTCGCTGGCCGGGGCGGTCGACCGGATCGCGATGACGACCGGGCGGCCGGACGTGCCGGAGGCCAAGGCGGCGCAGGGTTACCGCCACGTCGCGGACAAGTTCGCGCTCGGCGGCCTGACCGGGCAGCGTTCCGACCTGGTCGGGCCGCCGCGGGTGGCCGAGTGCCCGATCCAGATCGAGGGCCGGGTGGTCGGCACGCACCGGCTGGCGGGGGCCGGTGCCACCGCGTACGAGATCGAGGTCGTCCGCACCCATGTGGACGATGCCCTGCTGGTGCCGGGCACCGCCTACGTCGACCCGCTGCGCTGGGACCCGCTGATCATGAAGTTCTGCGAGTTCTTCGGCGGCGGCTCCAACGTGCACCCGTCACGGCTGGCCGAGGGGTGGCGGATGCCCGCGCTGGAGAGCCTCAGTGTGGGGCCGCGACCGAGTCGCGGAGGCGCAAGGAGGGGCTGATCAGCATGCGGTGAGTGGGGCGGCCCGGATCGGCCAGGCGGTCGGCGGCCAAGCGGACCGCGGCCCGGCCGATCGAGCGGCGGGGTGGGCGGACCGCCGTCAGGGCGGGGCTGAACAGGCCGGCCACCTCGTCGTCGTAGGCGATCACCGACAGGTCGCCGGGGATGGACAGGTGGCGTTCCTCGCAGCGCTGGACCAGCGCTATCGCTTCGGCGTCCGCATGCACCAGCAGGGCTGTGGTGCCGGTCGCCAGTGCCCGGTCCAGGGCGTGGTCCAGGGCGGCCTCGGATTCGGGGGAGCGGGCGTCGGGCACCCGCTCGTCGACGGTGTCGGTGATGTCCAGGCCCAGTTCGACCGCGGTCTCCTGCCAGCCTCGGTGGATGTGCGGGCTGGTCGGGCTCAAAGCCGCCAGGACCACGCCGACTTTGCGGTGGCCGAGTCCGGCCATGTGCCGGACGGCCATACCGGCGCCCTGCGCGTGGTCGGAGACGACCGATTCGAGGGGGGCGTGGTGCGGGCCGGCGGTGGCGGTGCGTTCCAGCAGGACGACCGGAAGGCCGAGGCCGGCCAGCCATTCGATGGTGTGCCGGGCGGTCGGCGCGTCCATCCGGGGTGCCACGATCAGCGCGTCGACGCCCTGGTCGACGAGGCGGTCGATCTGTGGGCGGTCGTCTTCGGTCTGGTAGGACGAGCCGCGCAGCACGATCCTCATGTCCAGGTCGCGGGCGGCCTCTTCGGCGCCGCGGGCCACGTGCGGGTAGTAGTAGTCGAGCGACGGGACGAGCATGCCGAGGCTGCCGCTGAAAGGTTCGTCGGCGGCTGCGGCGGACGACGGCAGGGCCACGCCGCCGTGCACTCGCCGGACCAGGCCTTCGGATGCGAGCTGGGCGATGTCGCGGCGGATCGTCACGGTGGAGGCGCCGAGCGCGTCGGTGAGGTCGGAGACCCGCAGCACGCCGTCTCGCTGCAACTGTTCCAGCAGACGTGCCCGGCGGGCCACCTGCAGAGGTCCCCGCTTGTCGGGTGTACTCACCGATTCTCCTCAGCGAACGAAACGGACAGTTCATAGGTGCCGACGGGGCCCAGTGAGGTGACGTCGATGTCCAGGCGGGTCAGGCGGGAACCCCACACGCCGGACAGCATCGGGTCGTCGAGTTCCTTCACCACGATCGAGTACGGCAGCCCGTCCGGCAGGAAGCCCGGCTCGGGGTCCCCGGCGACGATCAAGTGGATCACGGTCGGCGCGGAGCCGGGGCCGGGGGAGGGGGCGAGTTCCCAGGTGTCACGGATGGTGACGGTACCGGTCGAGCGGTCCAGCCGTGCCGTGCGGACCCATGAGCGGATGTCGTCACGCGGATAGGCCCCGGCGATGTCCATGCTGACGGTGCCGTCGCCGACGGTGACGTCCCTCGCCGCGAAGGCGCGGCCGGGCGCCTGTTGCGTGCCCCGGATCGTCGGCGTGTTGTGCCAGGCGGACTGCATGGTCCAGATGTCGTAGCGCTGCGGGCCGAACGTCTGCGCGGTGTACGTGGGCCGCCCCGGATCGACCAGGATCGGCACCCCGTCACGGGCGATGATGAAACTGCCGATGTCGTTGTGGTTGTGGTTCTCGTCGTTGTGGCCACCTTTGACCGCGAGCGTCAGCCCGGCGGCGGAACCGGCGTGCTGCCGGGCGAGCAGCACCTGTGTGGACGGGAACCACACCTCGCGGGGCAGCGGTGACGAGCCGGGCACCGCCGCGATCCAGTCGGCGTCGGTCAGCGCGTGCAGCAGATAGCCGAGCCCCTGGGTCTCGTGCGCGACCGGTTCGCCTGGCCGGCGCTGGGCGGCGGCGTGTGCCTCGGCCTCCGCCGAGCCGACCAGTCGCGCCAGACGATGAAGGGCGTGCCAGGGCTGCTGGTACGAGGGTTTCGCCGGGCCGTCGGCATGGTTCAGGTACCACGGGCCGCCCAGGTGCACCCGATGCGGGAACGCGACCAGCGACGCGTCGAGCGGTCTCCCGAGCAGTTCCAGGGCTTCCAGGTAACGGCAGGCCCCGTACCACCAGTAGTGGTAGCCCTCGTCGATCGCCCCGTCCGCCGGAATCGCCGCCTCGTAGTGCGCGAGCCCTTCCACGACCAGGTCGACCAGCGAGGAGGACTCGGGCGCGAGCAGAAGAGCGGCGACCAGGATGTTGCTGTGGATCCACGGGTTCCAGTTGTTGACGTCGCCGTCGAGCCCCAGCCACTGCCAGTCGCGGCGTGCGGTGAACGGGTCGAACACGCGACGTTTCACCTCGTACCGAATCCGGTCCCGCAGTCCGGGGTATCGCTCGTCCAGCAGAGCGCCCAGCACGTGGTCGGTCCAGGCCAGGTCGGCGGCGACCTCCCCGGCGCCGAGGTCGACGTAGGGGTCGGTGACGGTCGGCAGCACCGAGCCGTGCCGTTCGAGGGTGTCGTCGTGAGCGGGCCAGCACCAGGTGCTCTGCTCGCAGAACAGGATCACTCCGTCGGCGACCTCGTCCAGCCACATCGGATCGAGGGTGGCGGCGGCCAGGGCCACCGCGCGGGCCAGCCGTTCGTGCCGGACCCAGATCGCCTGCTCGTACGTGTCCCGGTCGCCGTCGCGGAACACCCGGGCGAAGTCGTGGGCCAGGGGAGTGGGCCAGGGGGTGCCGAGGGCGGCGCGGGCGCGCTCCTCGAGGGCCCGGACGGTCGGCTGGTCGACACTGTCCCAGGTCCGGCGGTCGCCGGCGGGTGCCACGCGCATGTCTCCCCCTGTGATCGAACGCGATCGTATCAGATCACTTTAACGGTGCTGAAACAAGAAAAGCCCCGGTCCGCAGTGGAATGGAGCCGGTAAAGAGCCAGTTCAAGGCGTTGTTTGACTACTTTTGGCGCTCTGTGAGTGAACAACTTATTGACATGGTCGATTGTGAGCGTTTTACTTCCCGGAAACCGATCACGGTACCCGTCCGATCGCCTTCGGAGCGTGATGTGCCCGCGTTGAACCCTGCCCTCGCCAGCCGATCCGACTGGACCGGATACGCCGACCGCCTGCTCGCCGCCACCGTCCGTCACTCGTCACCGAACCGTGCGCAGATCCTGCTGCCGGGTGCCGAGGGTGGTTACGGCCGTGCGGTCGACGGACTGGAAGGTTTCGCCCGGACGTTCCTGACGGCCGGCTTCCGGATCGCCGGTGAGCGTGGCCAAGGCCAGGACGAGCTGCTCGAACGCTATGCGGCCGGGCTAGTGGCGGGCGTAGATCCGGGTTCCTCCGAGCGGTGGGTACGCCTGACCGAGCACGCCCAGGCCAAAGTGGAAGCCGCCTCGATCGCGCTGATCCTGGACATGACCCGGCCGTGGCTGTGGGACCGCCTCGACAGCGTGGTGCAGGAACAAGTCGTCGACTACCTGTCCCCGGCGGTCGGCGACGACACGTACCCGCGGATCAACTGGGTCTGGTTCCGCCTGGTCGTGCAGACGTTCCTGAAGTCGGTCGGCGGGCCCTACTCCGACGCCGAGATGGAAGCGGATCTCGCCACCCACGAGACGTTCCGCCGCGCGGACGGCTGGCTGGCCGACGGCGCGTCCCGGGCCTACGACCACTACACCGGCTGGGCGCTGCACCTGTACCCGGTGCTGTGGTCGCGGATGTCCGGTGCACCTTCACTGAGCGCGACTTCCAAAAAGGACCTCGATCGTTTCCTCACCGACGCTCTCGCCCTGGTCGGCGCGAACGGATCACCCCTGATCCAGGGCCGCAGCCTGATCTACCGGTTCGCCGCCGCCGCGCCGTTCTGGGCGGGCGTGCTGGCCGGCGTACCGTCGCATTCGCTCGGGCAGTTGAAACACGCGGCGGGCAGCATCGTCGGGCACTTCGAGCAGGACCTGCTCACACTCGGCTGGCACCATGAGTGGCCGCGGTTGGCCCAGTCCTACTCGGGACCTGGTTCGCCGTACTGGGCCAGCAAGGGTTTGCTCGGTATCGCTCTTCCCGAGGATCATCCGGTGTGGGCGGCTGACCCCGAGCTGCTGCCGGTGGAGACCGGTGACGTGCTGCGGGCGGTTCGCGCGCCGGGTTGGCTGATCTCCGGAACGAAGGCCGACGGGGTCGTGCGGGTGATCAACCACGGGACCGATCACGGCTTCGAGGGTGTTCCCGGCGGGGATTCGCCGCTCTACGCCCGGCTCGGGTACTCGACGGCCACCTCGCCGGTGCTCGACGACAGCGGCTGGACCGACCCGCTCGACCAGTCGGTGGTCCTCGTCGACACGGCCGGGCGCCGATCGCACCGGACCGGTATGCGCACTCTCGCCGTACACCTCGACGGGTCTGTCGGGGTGGGGGGTTCGGTCGCCGAGGCGCACTGGCTGGACCCTGATCCGCCGGCCCGCAACCACGGCGAAGGCCTCCCCGGAAAACTCCGCCGGGCCGGTCGCATCACCACGTTCTCACTGGTCCGCGGCCCGTGGGAGATCCGCCTCGTCCGGGTGGCAGAGACCGCCCCGGATGCGGTGGCGCTCCGCATCGGCGGCTGGCCGCTCCCGTTCTCGCGTGCCGAGCCGGGGTCCGATCCGGGCCTCGGCACGCCACGCAGCAGGGTGGTGCCGCTCCTCGGTGACGGGGCCAGCGGCAGCACCGAGTTCGAGGACGCCTCGCCGGTCGGCGATCTGATCCGCGTGCCGTGGGCCGAGTTCTCGGCCACCGGGGACTGGGTCGCCGTGCTCGTCGAGTCGTCCACCCGGCGTGACGAGGCACCGTGTCGCGTCGAGATGCACCACGGGCAGGTCCGGATCGTCTGGCCGGACGCCGTTGAAACACATACCCGCATCGCTATGGAGGAGTACGAATGAAGCGCTCCCTCGCCGCTGTCACGGCGCTCCTATTGGTCTTGTCCGGCTGCAGCAGTGACGGCGACTCGGAGGATTCCGGGCCGATCTCGTTGAGTCTGGCCGCGTGGAGTCTCGCGACCACGCCGGAGTTCCAGAAACTCGCCGACGGGTTCAAGGCCGCACACCCGGACATCGCCGTCGAGGTCAAGGAGTACGACGCCAAGAACTACGACACCCAGATGATCGCGGACCTGGCCGCCGGCAAAGCCCCGGACATCTACGTGCAGAAGAACCTGAAGAACTTCTACACCTACCAGAACGGCAAGCAACTGCTCGACGTGTCCGACGTGGCCGCCAAGCTGAGCTCCGATCTGGGTGGGCTGAGCGGTTACCAGGTCGACGGCAAGACCTGGGCGATCCCGTACCGGGCCGACTCGTGGGTGCTCTATTACAACAAGGCGCTGTTCGACAAGGCCGGTGTGAAGCACCCGGACGGTTCCTGGACCTGGGCCGAGTACGCCGCCACCGCCAAGGAACTGACCACCAAGCTGAAGGCGAAGAGCGACAAGGCGCTCGGCACCTACCAGCACACCTGGCAGTCCACCTCGCAGGGCCCGGCGCTGGCCCAGACCGCCGGTGCCAGCCTGGACAGCGGGAACTTCGGATTCCTGAAGCCCTACTACGAGACCGCACTCGACCTGCAGGCCGCGGGTGCACAGGTCGGCCTGGGTGACGCCACCACCAACAGCCTCACCTACCAGGCCCAGTTCGGTAAGCAGTCGACCGGCATGATGATCATGGGGAGCTGGTACATCGCGACTCTGCTCAGCCAGCAGGCCAAGGGCGATGCTGACACCTTCGACTGGGGTCTCGCGCCGATGCCGCAGCAGACCAAGGCCACCACCGGCACGTCGGCCACCCCGGTGACCTTCGGCGACCCGACCGGTCTCGGTATCAACCCGAAGATCAGCGAGCGGAAGATCCAGGCGGCCAAGGACTTCCTGGCGTACGCCGCGAGCCCGGAAGCCGCCAAGGCCCTGGCCGGCATCGGGGTCACCCCGGCCGACACGGCGTCCGCCGTCGACACCATCTTCGCGCTCAAGGGTGTGCCCACCGACGAGCTGTCGAAGTTCACCTTCACCGCGCACGACACCAAGCCGGAGAACCCGGTCTCGCAGTACACCGCCCCGCTGCAGAACATCCTCAACGACCTGCACACCGCGGTCCTGTCCGGCAGCAAGCCGATCGACGCGGCCATCACCGAGGCCCAGGACCGGGCCAAGAACGAGGTCCTGAAGTAAGTGCCTCTCCGCGGGCCCTGGACCAGGGCCCGCGGACCTAACTCTGGAGCTCGTCAATGACCACAACAGTCGCCGGGGCCCGCCGCCGGCGCGGCCGGGTCGTCGCGCGCAACACCGCGCTGGGCTGGTCGTTCCTGCTGCCCAACTTCGCCGGATTCACGCTGCTCACGCTGGTTCCGGTGGGGCTGCTGTTCTACTACGCGTTCACCGAGTGGAACGTCTTCGGTGGAGCGACCTGGACCGGGCTGGACAACTTCCGCCAGCTCGCCGGGGACAGCAGCTTCTGGACGGCGCTGGGCAACACCGTCTACTACGCCGCCTTCCACATCCCGCTCACCCTGGCCGTGTCGCTCGGACTGGCGCTGCTGCTCAACCGCAGACTGCGCGGGGTGGCGTTCTTCCGGACGGTCGCGTTCTTCCCGTACATCACCTCCATCGTGGCCATCGCGCAGATCTGGAACATGCTGCTCAGCCCGGGATTCGGGCCGGTCAACGAGGTGCTGCGGTTCATCGGGGTGGCGAACCCGCCCGGCTGGACCACCTCGGCGGACTGGTCGATGCCGGCCGTCATCCTGGTCAGCACCTGGCGCGACATGGGCTACTACATGCTGCTGTTCCTCGCCGGGCTGCAGACCATCCCGAAACAGTTACACGAGGCCGCGATGGTCGACGGCGCGAGCGCGTGGGACCGGTTCCGGGCGGTCACCCTGCCGGGACTGCGGCCCACCACGTTCTTCGTCACCGTGCTGCTCACCATCAACAGCTTCAAGGTCTTCGACATCATCCTGGTGATGACCGACGGCGGGCCCGGCCAGTCCACCCTGGTGCTGTCGCAGTACATCTTCCAGAAGGGCTTCGAGGAGAACCAGTTCGGTTACGCGTCAGCGGTCTCCATCGTGCTCTTCGCGCTCTGTTTCGTGGTCACGGTCATTCAGTTCATCGTCAACAAACGGGGGAGCCGATGACCACCCGAATCGTGCGGGTCCTCGCCTATCTGGCACTCGCCGCAGCCGGAATCGTGGTGCTCCTGCCGTTCTACTGGATGGTGATGTCGTCGCTGAAGACCAACAACGACGTCTTCAGCATCCCGGTCAGATGGATCACCAGCGATCCGGTGTGGAGCAACTACGCCGACATCTGGACCAGGTCCGAGATGACCACCTGGCTCGGCAACACCGTATTCCTGTCCGCGCTCGTCACCTTCCTGCAACTTCTCACCGGCAGCTTCGCGGCGTACGGGTTTTCGAAGATCCAGTTTCCGGGGCGGGACGTGTTGTTCCTCGCCTACATCGGCACCCTGGCCGTGCCGTGGGCGTCGTACATGGTCCCGCAGTTCGTGCTGATGACGAAGTTCCAGCTCACCGACACGATCTGGTCGATCGTGGCACTGCAGGCGTTCGGTGCGATCGGCGTGTTCATGATGAAACAGTTCTACGAGAGCATCCCGGACGAACTGCTGGACGCGGCCCGCATCGACGGAATGAGCGAATACGGCATCTACCGCCGGATCATGCTGCCGCTGTCGGTGCCCGCCCTGGCCAGCCTCGCTTTGATCACGCTGGTGAACACCTGGAACGACTACCTCGGGCCACTGCTCTACCTGCGCAGCCCCGACCTGTGGACGATCCAGCTCGGACTCAAGTCGTTCATCAGCCAGTACAACGCCGAGTACGCGCTGATCATGACCGGCTCGGTGCTGTCCGTCCTGCCGGTCGTGGTGATCTTCCTGTTCGGGCAGCGCTACTTCGTCGAAGGTGTCGCGACGACCGGGCTCAAGGGATGAGGCACTGGCGGATCTTCCAGGGCGTGTACACCGCCCTGATGACCAACCTGCTGCTCGCGATCGCCTGCGCGCCGCTGGTGCTGATCGTGCTGACCACCGACCCGTCCCGGACATGGCCGCTGCTCGTGCTGTTCGCGCCGCTGGCCGGGCCGGCTCTGGTGGCGGCGTTCACCGTGCTCTCTCTTCTTGAAGTCGGCGCCTTCTGGAAAGCCTGGCGCGCCTCGGCACGGCCCGCTCTGACCACCGGCGCCATGGCAACCGTCGCTCTGCTCGTGCTCGGCGTCGACGCGGCGTGGGCCTGGGATCGGCCGATCGGCGCGGTGCTGCTGCCGGTGATCGTGGTGGCGATGACACTGATCGCGGTCACTACGATTCTCGTGCTGGTGGCGCTCGCTGAGAAACCCGGGATCCGGCTGCGCGACGCCGTTCGGGTAAGCCTCTTCCTGGGCGTACGGCGCTGGTATCTGAGCCTGTTCTCACTGTTCGTGCTGGCTCTGTTCGAGGCCCTGCTGGCGGCGAAACCGGCCCTGGCACTCGGCATCGCGGCCAGCCCACTGATCTACATCGTCTGGGCGAACAGCAAGTTCACGCTCAACCCGCTGATCGAAAGGACGCTATGACGGCGATCGCCGACCAGACCGGAGCCGCGGTGACCGCCGCACTGCGCACCATCGACGCCAACATCGAGGCCTTCGGGGAACGCTATCCGGCCGACACCACCACCGACGACCGCTATTCCCCCCGTCCCGCGAACACCGGCTGGACCACCAGTTTCTGGCCGGGCATGCTGTGGGTCGCGCACGATCTGAGTGGCGAGGAGCAACACCGGAAAGCGGCGCTCGCCCACGTACGCTCATTCGTGGACCGCGTCGACCACGGCATCGATCTGGACACGCACGACCTCGGTTTCCTCTATACGCTGTCGTGTGTGACCGCCTGGCGCCGGACCCGTGATCCGGAGGCCGAACGGGCCGCCCTGTCCGCCGCCGACCACCTGCTCCGGCGGGTGCTGCCGTCCGCCGGAATCATTCAGGCCTGGGGCGATCTGGCCGATCCACGCCAGCAGGGCCGCACCATCGTGGACAGCTTGATGAACACACCGTTGCTGTTCTGGGCCAGCCGGACCAGCGGCGATCCGAAGTACGCGGCGGCGGCCCGGCGGCACGCCGCGCAGTTGCGGGAACATCTGCTGCGGCCGGACGACACGACCTATCACACGTTCTACTGGGATCCGGCCACCGGCGAACCGCTGCGGGGCGAGACCGAGCAGGGCAGTGGGGACGAGTCGTGCTGGGCGCGGGGGCAGGCTTGGGGAATTTACGGGTTCACGCTCAATCACCAGTACACCGGGGATCCGACACTGCTGGCCGCCGCGATCCGGTGTGCCGACTATTTCCTCGCGCATCTGCCCGCCGACGGGGTGGCGCATTGGGACCTGATCTTCGCTGCTTCCGGGGTTGATGAGGAACGGGACAGTTCGGCGGCGGCCATCGCGGTCAACGGGCTGCTGGAACTCGCACCTCTGGTGGCGCCCGCGCTCGGAACCCGGTATCGAGATGCCGCGCTACGCATTCTGCACTCGCTGATCGAGGGCTATTCGACGGTGTCGCGTCCCGATTCCAACGCGCTGCTGTTGCACGGTGTGTACGACAAACCCAAGAACGTCGGGGTGGACGAGGGAAACCTGTGGGGGGACTACTTCTACATGGAGGCCCTCGCCCGCGTCACCCGGCCCGGCTGGAAACACCCCTGGTAAGGAGCTTCATCCATGGAGTACAAGTTTCACACCAACATCCCGGCGGCCGAGGGACTGAACTCGCTGCCGTTCAACCCGTGCTCGCTACTCGATTTCCAGCTGTTGAAGCTCGCGGCGGGGGAGTCGTGGTCGGGAAGTTCAGGCGACCGGGAGATCCTCGCGGTGATTCTGGGCGGGACCGCTGATTTCACCGTCGGCGGGGTCGAATTCGACGCGGTCGGTGGGCGGGCCGACGTGTTCTCGGGGAAGCCCCACTCCGTCTATATTCCCTTCAATCACGACGTCACGGTCACGGCGGTGTCGGATGTCGAGATCGCCCTGCCGAGCGCACCCAGCGACCTCGATGCCGAGCCCTACGTGATCGCGCCCGACCAGGTCGCCGAAGGGCGGTGGGGAGCGGCCAACTTCGGCCGTAACTTCCACCAGATCCTGACCGAGATCGCTCAGCCTGACCTGCCGGCTCGGCGGTTGATCGTGGGGGAGACGTTCACGCCCTCCGGTAACTGGAGCACCTACCCGCCGCATCGGCACAAGACGGACGATCTGCCGGCCGAGGCGGCGCACGAGGAGATGTACTACTTCCGGGTGGCCCCGCAGGGTGGCTTCGGGATCTGCCGCCTCTACACCGACGAGGGTTACGAGGAGAACTTCACCGTCCGGGACCACGGCATGCACATGATGCCCGAGGGTTACCACACGGTGGTCAGCGCGCCCGGCTACACCACGTACTACCTGTGGTTCCTCGCCGGAACCCAGCGTACCCAGGGCGCCCACGAGGACACCGACCTGAAGTGGGTCGGCCAGACCGTGCCCACGCTGCGCAACCTGGGACTCTGATGGTCAGCTTCCGTCTGGACGGCCGGGTGGCCCTGGTGACCGGCGGCAACCGTGGTCTCGGCCAGGCCTGCGCGGACGCCCTGGCCGAAGCGGGCGCCTCGGTGATCGCGGTCGGCAGTAAGGAACTGGACCTGGCCACCGCTGACCTGCGCGGTTATGTGGACGGACTGGACCGGTTGGACATCCTGGTCAACAACGCCGGGATCATCCGCCGCACCGACGCCGTCGACGTGACCGATGACGACTGGGATGACGTGTTTACCGTCAACGTCGACGCCGCGTTCCGGCTCAGTCAGGCGGCCGGGCGGCGGATGCTGGCCCAGGGTTCCGGGAAGATCATCAACATCGCGTCGATGCTGTCGTTCCAGGGTGGGGTCCGGGTGCCCGCCTACACCGCCAGCAAACACGCCATCCTGGGCTTGACCAAGGCGCTGGCCAACGAATGGGCCGGGCGGGGGGTCAACGTCAACGCGATCGCTCCCGGTTACATGGCCACCGACAACACTGCCGCCCTGCGTGACGACCCGGTCCGCAGCGCGGCCATCCTGGACCGGATCCCGGCCGGCCGCTGGGGCGAGCCCGACGACCTGAAAGGCGCGGTCGTCTTCCTCGCCTCGGACGCCGCCCGCTACGTGCACGGCACGGTCATCCCGGTCGACGGGGGCTGGCTGGCCCGCTGAAGACGTCGTGCCACGGCCCGCCGACCGCCATCGGGGGGCCGTGGCGCGGCCCGGTGCGTCAAGATCGGGTCATGCGTCCTGAGACTCGCGCCGTCCACGTCCGGGTACCCGTCCCGGACAGCACACCGCTCGCCGCCCCGCTCTACCAGACGTCGTCGTTCGCCTTCGACGATCCGGCGCTCCTGGCCGAGGGGCTGAACCATCCAGACCGGGGGTACGCGTACTCCCGGTTCACCAATCCGACCGTGCGCGCGCTGGAGGAGGCCGTCACCGGTCTGGAGGGTGGGACGGCGGCCATCGCCACCGCCTCCGGGATGGGCGCGATCTCCCTGCTCCTGCACGGTCTGCTGCGCGCCGGGGACCACGTGATCGCTCAGCACACCCTGTACGGCGGCACCCACGCCAAACTGCGTGACCTGGCCGACCGCTACGACATCGGGGTCACCTTCGTGACCGGCCACGACCCGGACGAGGTGCGGCAGGCGATCACTGCGCGCACCCGGGTCCTCTACCTGGAGACCATCGCCAACCCGACCGGCCACTCCAGCGACCTGCCGGTGCTCGCCCCGATCGCGAAGGCCGCCGGGGTGCTGACGATCGTCGACAACACGTTCGTCACGCCGCTGTTCTGCCGGCCGATCGAACACGGCGCCGACGTGGTCGTCCACTCGGTCACCAAGTTCCTCGGCGGGCACAGCGACGTGACCGGCGGTGTCGCGGTCTTCGCCGACGACGCTCTGCACCGGCGGGTGTGGGAGCACGCGGTCGAGTTCGGTTCGGTCGCCGACCCGTTCGCCGCCTGGCTCACGCTGCGCGGCATCCAGACCCTGCCGCTGCGGGTGGAACGGCACGCCGCCAACGTCGCCCGCGTCGCGGGCTTCCTCGCCGGCCATCCGGCGGTCGAGCGGGTGCTGTGGACCGGGTCGCCGGACCACCCCAGCCATGCGGTCGCCGAGACCTACATCACCGGGTTCCCGGCGCCTTTTTGTTTCGACCTCGCCGGCGGGTTCGACGCGGGACTGCATTTCCAGCGTTCGGTACGGGTGATCAAGCTCGCCGCTTCCCTCGGTGGCACCCAGACGCTGATCCTGCACCCGGCCGGTTCCACCCACCGTCAGCTCGACGAGCAGCAGTTGGCAGCGGCGTCGATCGGTCCCGGCACGATCCGGATCGCGGTCGGCATCGAACACGCTGATGATCTGATCGCCGATCTGGCACGTGCCCTGTAGAGGGACCCGCCGTGCACCTAGTGCAACGATGCACTTAGTGTAGGAACTGTGACGATCCCTCTGGACCGGAGATCCGCGCTCAAGGCACGCCACCGGCAGGCGATCCTCGACGCGGCGGCGGCCCTGATCGGTGAGGGCGTCCGGTTCAGCGTCGACCAGCTCGCCGACCGGGCCGACGTCTCCCGGCGCACCATCTTCAACCACTTCGTCTCGGTCGACGACGTGGTCACGACCGTCTGCACCGAGATGCTCGGCCAGGCCATCCGCGGGTTCCGGGACACCTTCACCGCGGGCGGCCGGCCGTCGATGTTCGACGACATCGCCGAGGCGCTGCGGGCCACCGACGTACCGAGCATCATCGGTTTCATCTGGCATGCCCTCGGCGGGTTCACCCCCGACGACCCGCGGCCCAACCAGATCTTCCTCGCCACGTTCTCCCGGACCGCCGACGAGGTGGCCCGCGACCTGGCCGTCCGCTATCCCGAGGTGGACCCGCTCGACGCGGCGGTCCTGGTCAGCTCCCTGATGAACGGGGTCGTCGTGGTCGCCAAACACTGGATCGCCGCGACCGACGCCGCCACCGACGACCGTTCCCGCGAACTCTGGAACCACTCCCTCGACCGCATGATCTCCACAGTCCGTACCGGGTACTAGACCTCTCACAAAAGGAACGACACATTGGCCGAGCTTCTTTACCGCCTGGGCCGGTTCTGTGCCCGGCGGGCCAAGGCAGTCCTGGCGACCTGGCTCGTGATCCTGGGCCTGGCCGTCTCCGGCTACTTCGTCGCCCGCGGCGAACTGTCCCCGGTCGTCGACATCCCCGGCACCGAGACCCAGAAGGTCAGTGACCGGCTCGGCGAGCGGCTCCCGGTCGCGGCCGGTGGCAACGGCAAACTCGTCTTCCACACCGTCGACCAGACCCCGCTGACCGACACCCAGCAGACCAGCATCACCAACCTGCTCAAGTCGACCGCGAACCTCGACGGTGTCGGCTCCACCACCGATCCGTTCGCGATCCAGAAGCAGATCGCCGACCGGAACGCACAGGTCACCGACGGTCTGAAGCAGATCGCCGACGGCCGCGCCCAGATCGCCGACGGCCAGAACCAGATCAACCAGGCCAAGGCGTTCTGGGCCGACCTCGACGCGGCCACCAAGGCCGAAGTGGACGCCAACCAGAAGCTCCTCATCGAGAAGACCGCCGAGCTGGAGACCAACGCCGCCAAGCTGGTCCGCGGCCAGCAGCTGCTCGCCATGTCGTCGGCGATCCGCACGGTGTCCGCAGACGGTTCCACCGCCGTGGCCCAGGTGCAGTTCGAGGTGCCGCAGCTCGACGTCACCCCGGAGACCAAGGCCGCCCTGATCGCCCACGTCAGCGCGGGTGTGCCGGCCGGGGTCAAGGTCGAGTTCTCCAACGAGATCACTCAGAACGTGCCGGAGATCCTCGGCGTCGGCGAGGTGGCCGGCCTGGTCATCGCCGCGATCACCCTGCTGGTCATGCTGCGGACCCTGATCGGTGCCGTGCTGCCCCTGCTCAGTGCCCTGACCGGGGTCGGCATCGGCGTCACCGCGTCACTCGCGCTCTCCGGCGTCGTCGAGATGCTGTCGATCACCCCGGTGCTCGGCGTCATGCTGGGCCTCGCGGTCGGCATCGACTACAGCCTGTTCATCCTCAACCGGCACCGGCGGCAACTGCTCGACGGCGTCGAGTTCGAGGAGTCGATCGGGCTGGCCAACGGCACCTCCGGCAACGCGGTCGTGTTCGCCGGGTCCACCGTGCTGGTCGCCCTGCTCGCCCTCAACGTGACCGGCATCCCGTTCCTCGGCCTGATGGGTACGGTGGCCGCGATCTGTGTGGCGGTGGCCGTCCTCATCGCGGTGACCCTCACCCCGGCTCTGCTGGCGCTGATCGGCACCCGGGTCCTCAACCGCAAGGCCCACGCCGAGAAGCCCGCCACGGTCAAGCCGATGAGCACCGGCCGTGCCGTGATCACCGTTCTCGCGCTGCTCGCGGCGCTGATCACGGTGGCGATCCCGGCCGCGTCGATGCGGCTCGGCCTGCCCGACGGCTCGTCCGAAGCCCAGGACTCCACCCAGTACCAGGCGTTCACGATGATCGGCGAGAAGTTCGGCCCCGGCGTCAACGGTTCCCTCGTCGTCGTCGCCGACCTGCCGGCCGCCCTCACCGGCGACGACCTGCAGGCCGAACAGGTCCGCATCGGCAACCTGCTGCTGGCCCAGAACCACGTCGCGGCGGTCGCCCCGATCGGTGCCTCCGCCGACAACAGGACGCTCGGTTTCCAGATCATTCCCACCGAGGGCCCGACCACCGCCGCCACCGAGCAGCTGGTCCACGACCTGCGGGGCCTCTCGCCGATCACCGGTGACGTCACCCTCGGCGTGGCCGGCTCGGCCAGCGGCAACATCGACATCTCCGACAAGCTGGACAACGCGCTGCCCGGTTACCTGGGCCTGGTCATCGGCATCTCGCTGATCATCATGATCCTGGTCTTCCGGTCCATCCTGGTGCCGGTTACCGCCACCCTCGGCTTCATCCTGTCGCTGTTCGCCACGTTCGGCGGCATCACGGCGATCTTCCAGTGGGGCTGGCTCGGCGCGCTCTTCGGCATCCACGACCCCGGCCCGGTGCTGAGCTTCCTGCCGACCATTCTGATCGGCATCCTGTTCGGCCTGGCCATGGACTACCAGTTGTTCCTGGTCTCCGGCATGCGCGAGGCCTACGCCCACGGTGCCCCCGCCCGCCTCGCCGTCCAGCAGGGCGTGCACGCCGGCCGCACGGTCGTCACCGCGGCCGCGATCATCATGATCTCGGTCTTCGGCGGTTTCATCTTCTCCAACACGGCGATGATCCGCTCGCTCGGCTTCGGCCTGGCCTTCGGTGTCCTGGTCGACGCCTTCCTGGTCCGCATGCTGCTGATCCCGGCCGTCATGCACCTGCTCGGCGACGCGGCCTGGTGGATCCCCCGCTGGCTGGACCGCATCCTGCCCAACGTGGACGTCGAGGGCGCCGCCCTGGAACGTGCCCACCCCGTCCCCCAACACCGCCAGCCCCACTCCGAACCAGCGGAGCCGGCCTTGCGCTGATCGGCCCTGACCGCCCTGCACTGATCCACCTCTGACGAACCTCGCTGCCGGTCCCATCCCGACCGGCAGCGAGGTTTCTTCTCGTCCCGGCCTTTCGGCGGCGCGTAACCCTCCGGCAACCCGACGCGGCTACGGTTGCGCCACTTCACCGCCCAGTCACCACCTCACCGCCCACTCACCGCCGATCGCCGAGGCCGAACGGATGACCAAGCGCCCGCCCGCCGACGACCTCTATCTGGCAGCGCACGACGGCATCGGTGGCCGGGCCCTGCTCGCCCCGGCCGTGCTGGCCATCGGTCTCGGTGCCGCACTGCTCGGCGAACTGCTGTTCTGGCGCCGTGTCCGGATGTCCGGCGACACCCTGCAGGTGATCGACGAGCAGCCCACCGCGGACCTGGCCACCAGCCGGCTCCTGGAGCGGCTGGTGGCGATGCCCGGCCCGCACGGGCTTCACCAGTGGATCGTCTACCTGCCGGCCACCGGCCTGGTCACCGACCTGATCGAACAGCGACTGACCACCGGCGGGGCGCTGCGCCGGGAGACGAGACGCCGGCTGCTCGGTTCCACGTCGTCGCTGGTGTTCACCGACCCGCGCGGCCCCGGCGAACCGGCCGCCCGAATCCGGACCGCCCTGTCCTACAACCAGCCGCTCGACGTCGCCGACCTGATGCTGGCCGGAATGATCCTCGCCACCGGACTCGACGAGTTCGTACTGGCCACCTGCAATCCCCGCGACCGGGCGCGCCTGTCCGACCAGTTTCGCCGAAACCTCCCCGAGCCGCTGCACCACCTGATCGCCCAGACCCGAGACGTGGCCGTCCACTCCGCCGTCGGTCGGTAACAGCCGCCCAGGCCGCCAGCGGCCAACAGCATCCGGCCGGCGGCCCCAGTCAGTAGCGCCCGGCCGGTCGGGCAGCGGCCAGGAG
Source organism: Actinoplanes derwentensis (assembly GCF_900104725.1). NCBI lineage: Bacteria > Bacillati > Actinomycetota > Actinomycetes > Micromonosporales > Micromonosporaceae > Actinoplanes > Actinoplanes derwentensis. The sequence continues at coordinate 3,513,627 of NZ_LT629758.1, read as the reverse complement.
CGCCCGGTCGGGCGGCACCAGTCAGTAGTGCCCGGTCGGGCGGGCGGCTGTCAGTAGCGCCCGGGCCGGGGTGCGAATCGCGCCCCGACCCGGGGTTTTGTCACGGGCAGCCGATTCCGGACTTGTACTGCTCCGGCACGGTGCCGTCGGCGACCTTGTCAGCGATCTCCCAGAGCACCTCGGACCAGCCGCCCTTGTCCTTCATGTTCTTGAGAATCTTCCACTGGTGGCTGCTGCGCAGGGCGGCGGCAGCCACCTTCGCCGAGTCGTCGTCGCCCGCGCTGTCGGCGCGGATCCACTCGGCGATCCAGGTGCAGGTGACCTGGCCGGTGACGACCGCGCCGAACTGGTAAGGATCATTCGCCCCCGCGGCATCGATCTTGTCGATGTCGAAGCCCGGGGGAATCGGCACATCGCTGAGGATCTCGGCCGCTGCGGCGCGGACCCGGCTCGACGTGATCACCTCAGCCGGCATCGCGGCCAGGAACCGGTCCGGTTCGACCTGCACCACACGGGTGAGGACCTGCTCGAACTCGGCCCGGGGCAGACCGTTGGCCCGCAGCTCGACGAAGGCGCTACCGTTCGGCACGAGCTGCGCCACGAAGTCGTCGGAGCTGTACGCGAAGACGTTCGCCTTCGTGCCGGCCACGGTGGCCGGCACCGGCGTACCGATCCGGAGCCGGTCCTGGTGGTAGCTGTCGTAGGTCTTCGCCGGGTACCAGCCCACCTCGGCCTCCCGGGAGCCGTCGGTGAACCGGATCGTGCCTCTCTCGGCTGCGAAACCGCTGACGGCTGCGATCTTCCAGGCAGGATCGTCGATCAGCAGCCGCGGCAGCTTCTCCGCGGCCTTCAGATCCAGTTCGTAGCCGGCGGCGTCCGCACTGGGCAGACCCACCGGCCCGGCCAGGTCCGCACCACGCTGGTCCGCACCGCCTTGGTCGCGCAGCAGGGTCGCGGCGCCGATGACACCGGTGACGACGGCAGCCGCGGCGACCGCGCCGCCGAGACGGCGGCCGAACGCCCGGCGTACCGGCGCGGGGTTCTCCGACACCGGGGAAACGGGCACCGATTCGAGTTTCGGGGTGGACATGATCTCCTCCAGGAGCGTCTGCTCCGCTCCACCGAGTCGGGCGGCCAGATCGGTCCGGTAGGGGTCGGCGTCTCGTACCAGGCGGTCGAGGTGTTCCTCGGTCATCGGCCCTCCTTCGGGGCGGCGGTTCCGGTCAGGACGTCGAGTTCATGTCCGGGCGGCCCCAGATCGTCACCGACCAGTTCGCGCAGTCTCGCTCGCGCCCGCGACAGACGGGTGCGGACCGCTCCCGGGTTCAGCGCCAGCACCTCCGCCGCCTCCCGTGGTTGCAGGCCCTCCCAGATCGTCAGCATCATCAGCTCCCGGTCCGTCTCGTCGAGCCGGGCCAGCGCCGCCCGGACCACCAGCCGCTGCGGCACGTCACTGCCCGGATCCCGGGAGAGGACCGCCGTCAACCGCTGCCGCAGCCGATCGCCGAGCCGTTCCCGGCGTGTCCCACCGCGGTGATGGTTCGCCAGGACACGCCGGGCCACCCCGTACAGCCACAGCCGTATCTCCTCCTCCGGCGGCAGGTCACGACTGCGCCGCCACGCCACGAGAAAAGTCTCGGACACCACGTCCGCGGCATCCGCCGGCTGCTCGACCCGCCGTAACGCGTACGCCAGAAGCGCTTGGAAATTTTCGGCATAGACACGCCGGAAGCGCTGCTCATGCTCGTCGCCAGAACTCACGACACGTCCATGTCCGGTCCCGTGCCCCTCGTTACCGGCAACCCCGAAAAGCTTTCGACGCCGTACGCCCGTCAAACGGCTCGGAGGACACCTGGTCGCCGGACAGCCAGCCGATCCAGCACCGCCGTCGTGGCCGCGTCCGCCGGAAGGTACACGACGAGGCGCTGTTCGTCGGCGTCCGGCAGTTCGAGGATCTCGAACGCCAGAGCCAGCCGCCCCGCCTCGGGATGCGCCATCCGCTCCACCCCGGCCCGTGCGGCCGGCCCGGACGGTGCCGCCATCCGGCCGGCGAACTCACCGCCGGCCAGCACCGTCAGATCGCCGGCCAGCTCGATGGCGTGCCGGTCGCCGCGCCGCACCTCGGTCTTGAGCCACGCCACGTGCTCGTCGGCGAGCGCCGCCCAGTCAGGACAGGCGGCCCGGGCCCGATCGTCGACGAAATGCCACCGGATCACGTTGACCCGGCGGTCGTCCAGCAAGCCGAGTGGCCGCATCAGATCCTGGTAACCCTTGGTGGCCGCCAGCACGTCACCGAGCCGGTTGAGCACCATCGCTGGCCCCGGTTCGAGCCGGTCCAGCAGCGCCCGCACCGTCGGCCGGACCTCCGTCGCCGGGGCGTGCCCGGACGGGCACATCACTCCGGCCAGTGCCTTGCCGAGAAAGCGCAGGTGCTCGCGGTCGGCGAGGGTGAACCGGAGCGCGGTGGCCAGCGCGTTCAGCACCTCGGGCGATGGTCGCCGGTCACGACCCTGCTCCAGCCTGGTCAGATATTCGACGCTCATCCCGGCCAGGGTGGCGAGCTCGGCCCGTCGCAGCCCCGGAGTCCGCCGCCGGGGTCCGGCCGGCAGACCCACCACGGCTGGCGGGGTGGACTCACGCCGGGTGCGCAGGTATCGCCCGAGTTCGTTGTCCGCAGGTGTCGTCGGCATGCCTCGAACCTATCCATTCGCCGTCCCCGGAAGCTGGCCCTGATAGGGCCAGCCCCAGCGGAGCCAGCCTCAGCAGGGCCTCCCTCCGCCCCGCGAGATGCGGCACGGTGGACGTATCCGATGGGGAGGAACGAACTGATGGACATGGGACTCGCGGGACGGACCGTGATCGTCACCGGCGCGACCGGCGGGCTGGGCGACCCGATCGCCCGGCGTTTCGCCGCCGAAGGGGCGGATGTGGTGCTGACCTACCACGGGGCCGCGGAGAAAGCCGAGAAGCTGGCGGCTGATCTGGGTGGGCGCACCCTGGTCGCCCGGTTCGACCTCGGTGATCCCAGCACCGCCCGCGATCTGATCGAGGCGGTAATCGCCTGGTCAGGCCGCATCGACGTGCTGGTCAACAACGCTGTCCGCTGGGGTTCCGCACAGCCGGGCGGCAGCTTCGATGACACGCCCGAAGATCTCTGGCAGCGGGTCGTACGCGACAACATCGAGGGCGTGCTGACCCTCAGCCGGCTGGTCGTTCCGCACATGCGGGAGCGCGGCTGGGGCCGTCTGGTGCACGTGTCGTCATCGATCGCGACGCAGGGCATGGCCGGCGGCGAGTTCTACGGTGCCGCAAAATCCGCTCTGCACGGCTTCAACCGGTCGGCCGCGTTCTCGCTGGGTGGTTCCGGTGACATCCTCACCAACGTGGTCTCGCCGGGCCTGACCAGGACCGCCACCAACGGGCACATCGTCGACTCGGTTCCGGAGAGTTACCTCGAGCAGATCCCGCTCGGCCGGCTCCTGACCGCCGAGGAGATCGCGGCCCCAGTGGTCTTCCTCGCCTCCGCGGCGAACACCGGCATCACCGGCCAGGTGATCGCCGTTGACGGCGGCTGTTGAGCGAGGCCCGGGCCGTGAAGAGTGGCCGCGGGGGTCTGCTCGGCAGCCGCCGAGCCATCGAACGAAGCTGCGGAGACGCAGTGCCTTGAGGCGGTGCAGCCTCGGGGCGTGGGGCCTTGGGCGTGGACCTCGGGGCATAGGCCTTGGGGCCGCGGCCAGTGGGCCATGGGCCTCGGTCAGGAGCCGGAACGTTCCCGGCGGACGGCGGGGCGGCGGCCGCGGATCGCGGAGTTCTGCAGCGCCTTGATCACTCGGTCGGCGGCTGCCTCGGGGACCTCGACCAGGGAGAAGCGGTCGGTGATCTCGATGGCTCCGACGTCTCGGCCCTGCAGTCCGGCCTCGCCGGCGATCGCGCCGACCAGGTCCTGCGGGCGCAGACCGGCCCGGCGGCCGAGCCCGACGAAGACCCTGGCCACGCCACCGCGACCCGCGCGGCCCTGCTGGCCGCGGCCGCCACGCTGCCCCTGACCACGGGACTCCCACTGGGACTGGTCGCGGGGCTCGCGGCGCTTGTCACGGGCGGACTCGACGAGGGGGATCTCGGTCTCGTCGATGTCGCCGCGGGTGTTCTCGTGCAGCAGTTTCAGCCCGGCCAGGGCGACCTGCTCCAGGTCGAGACTGTCGGTGAGCCCGGCCAGCAACGGGCGGAACCGCTCCAGGTCGTCGCCCTCCGCGGCGGCCCTCATCGTCTCGCGCAGCAGGTCCAGGCGCTTGGCCCGCAGGTCGGCCACGGTCGGCAGCTGCTCCGGCTTGACACGCTGGCCGGTGAGCCGCTCGACGGCCTGCATCAGGCGCACGTCACGCGGCTCGATCAGCGTGATCGCTGCGCCCTCGCGCCCGGCGCGGCCGACCCGGCCGATCCGGTGCACGTAGGCTTCCGGCGCCGTCGGCAGGTTGTAGTTGATCACGTGGGTGAGCAGGTCGACGTCCAGCCCACGGGCCGCCACGTCGGTGGCCACCAGCAGCTCGGTGTGGCCGGCCCGCAGCCGCCCCATCACCCGGTCGCGCTGTTCCTGGCCGAGGCCGCCGTGCAGCGCCTCGGACCGGTAACCGCGGCCGTTGAGGCCTTCGGTCACCTGGTCGACCTCTTCACGGGTGCGGCAGAAGACGATCGCCGCGGTCGGTGCCTCCACGTCCAGGACCCGGGCCAGAGCCGTCATCCGGTGACCGCGCGGCACCAGGTAGGCGCTCTGCCGCACCTTGGGCAGCTGGTCCGCGGCCGCGTTGTCGCGGCCCATCCGGATCCGCTCCGGATTGCGCAGATGCTTGCGGGCGATGGCGTCGATGCGGGGCGGCATCGTCGCCGAGAACAGCACGGTCTGCCGCTCGGTGGGGGTTTCCGAAAGGATCGCCTCGATGTCCTCGGCGAAACCCATGTCCAGCATCTCGTCGGCCTCGTCGAGCACGACGGTGCTGATCATGTCGAGGCGGAGCGTGCCGCGCTCGATGTGGTCCAGGACCCGGCCGGGGGTGCCGACGACGACGTCGACACCGCGCTCGAGGACCCGCAGCTGGCGGCTGATCGGCTGACCGCCGTAAACCGGGAGCACCCGCACGTTCAGTGCGCGGCCGTAGCGGTGCACCGCTTGGGACACCTGTTCGGCCAGCTCACGGGTCGGCACCAGCACCAGGGCGCCGGGGTCGTTGGAGCTGCCGCCGCTGAGAGCGTGCAGCAGCGGCAGAGCGAATGCCGCGGTCTTGCCGGTGCCGGTCGCCGCCTGCCCGACCAGGTCGCCCCCGGCGAGCAGCCGAGGGATCGCCTCACGCTGGATCGGGGTCGGCTCTTCGTAGCCCAGATCGCTCAGGGCCTGCAACAGTTCGGGACGCAGACCGAGGGCGGAGAATCCCGCATCGGCGCCCACCAGATCTTCATCCATGAGTCAAGGATATGACCACCCGGTCCGGGCGGCCGCTGCCGGTCGCCTCAGGGCACCATGGCCGGAGCTGCTACGAGACGCCGATGCAGGAACTCAGCGGCGGCGTCGGCAGCCTGTGTGACGTACGGCTCCACGTCGTAGAGATCGATGTGCTGGGCGGCATCGAGCCACCGCAGTTCCTTCGGGCCCGGGGCGGCGTCGTGGGCGGCTCGGGCCAGTTCGGGGGAGCAGTAATCGTCGACCCGGCCGTGCACCACGAGCAGCGGGGTGTCGCCGAGCAACGGTGCCGCGCCCAAAGCGTCGAGTGTCATCAGCGAATGCAGAGAACCCCAGGTCACCCGGTTCTCCCAGCGCTCGGCGGCCGACCGGGCGGTGCCGTAATAGGCGTACGGCTCGTCGCCTCCCATCGCCGCCGGAGCGCCGTCCGGGGCGACCGCGGGCAGTTCCTCGTCGTAGCGGTCGATGAACGAGGCGAGCGAATCGCGGTAACCAGCCGGGTCACCGGCACTGAACCGGGCGGGGCTGTTGTAGGCGCCCGCGATCCCCACGACCGCCCGCAGCCGGGGATCGGTGGCACCGGCGCGCACCGCGTAACCGCCGCCGAGACAGATCCCGACGACCCCGATCCGGTCGGTGTATTCGGTGAGCACTGTCACAGCAGCCCGCAGGTCGGACAGTTTGCCCTGGCTGTCCTCGTGGGCCCGGCGCCCGCCGCTCTCGCCGAAACCGCGGTGGTCGATGGCGAGCGTGGTCACGCCCCGTTCGTGCAGAAGTTTCGCGTACGTCCCTGTGACCTGTTCCTTGACGCCGGTGAACGGCCCGGTCAGAACGACCGCGGGCGCATCCGGCCCGGCCAGGGAAAGATTGCCGGCCAACGTGATGCCGTCGGCGGTGAAAGTGATCATTTTCGGCCCCGTGTCTGTCGACGTCTATCGTTGGATGGACCATAGGCGGCCGGTGTCCGGCCGTACCACAAGGCACTTTTTGGTGCCCTTGACCGGGGGTGGGCATGGCGCTGGTCATTCCGGACGTGATCGAGGAGAGCTGTACGACCCGGCAGGCCATCGAGCGACTGGCGTCGAAGTGGCGGGTGCTGGTGATCTACGCGTTGCTGGCCGGCCCGCAACGGCACGCTGAGCTGCGGCGCCGGGTGTCCGGGATCACTCAGAAGATGCTGACCGAGACGCTGCGCGACATGGAGAGCGACGGATTCGTCGAGCGAAGAGTCCTGAAGGAGACCCCGCCACAGCACGTCGAGTACGCGCTGACCGCCCTCGGCAAGACCTTGCAGGAGCCGCTGGCCGCGATCTGCGCATGGGCGACCGAGCAAGGCAACGTCGGCGCAGGCCAGCAAGGCATCGACGGCGCAGGCCAGCGAAACAACGTCGGCGCAGACCGACGAAACAATGACGGCGCAGACTGAGGTCATGGCTTCCGACTTCGTGGTCCCCACCGTGGATATCAGCGCCTGGGTCACCGGCGGCCCGGACGAGGCGAAGACCCGGACCGTCGGTGAGCTGGACCGGGCCTGCCGGAGCGTCGGGTTCGTGCAGATCGTCGGGCACGGGGTTCCGGCCGAGGTGACCGACGGGCTCGCCGACGCGATCGACGGTTTCTTCGGGCAGACCCTGGAAGACAAGAAGCGGTACATTCGGCCGGCCGCGGAGAACCGCGGTTACAGCCCGCCGAAGAGCGAGTCGCTGAGCTACAGCCTGGGCGTCGACCCGGTCACCCGGATGAACGACTTCTTCGAGGCGTACAACATCGGGGTCGGCGAGAACACCTGGCCGGAGTCGCCGCTGGCGTTCCGTCCGCAGGTGGAGGCGCATTTCCGGGAGGCCCGGCGGGTGGCGGAGACGCTGACCGGCATCTTCGCCGCGGCCCTCGGTGTCGATCCCGGGTTCTTCGACCGGATCGCCGGCCATTCGATCGACGTGTTGCGGATGAACAACTACGCGCTGGAGCCCGGCGAGATCGAACTGGGTGCCGACCTGACCGGCATGGGCGAGCACACCGACTTCGGCATCGTCACGGTTCTCTGGGCCGATCAGGTCGCCGGCCTGCAGGTTCTCGGCACCGACAACGGCTGGCACGACGTGCGGCCCGCCGACGGCGCCCTGCTCGTCAACCTCGGTGACATCTCGGCCCGCCTCACCAACGACGTGTGGATGTCGACGTTGCACCGGGTGAAACCGCCGGTCGTCGACGGCACCATCGAGCGCCGCCGGTCCGCCGCTTTCTTCCACGACGGGAACGGCGACGCCCTGATCGAGACGCTGCCGCAGTTCGTCCCCGAGGGCGAGGAGCCGCTGTACGACCCGATCACCGTCGCCGACCACATCGCCGCCAAGCTCAGCGGTTCCCGTTCCGGCCACAAGAACACCAGCGCGATCCGGGAGGCGGCCCGAGTCCTGGCCGCTCAGTGATTCAAGGAGCGGAACCGGGGTATCCGGCGACGGTGTTCGATGACTTCCGGCTGGACCGGGTGACGGTCGGGGATGTGAGTGTGCGGTTCCGGCACGGTGGTGCGGGACCGCCGGTGGTGTTGCTGCACGGGCATCCGCGTACCCATACGACCTGGCACGCGGTGGCGCCGAGGCTGGCCCGCGAGCACACCGTGGTCCTGCCTGACCTGCGGGGATACGGTGGTTCGACGTTGCCGACGGATCGGCCGGGGCACACGCAGTCGTCGAAGCGGGAGATGGCCGGCGACGTCGTACGGCTGATGGCGCACCTGGGTCACGACCGGTTCGCCGTGGTCGGGCACGATCGGGGTTCCCTGGTCGCCTTCCGTACCGCCATGGATCATCCGGAAGCCGTCACCCATCTGGTGATCATGGACGGGTTGCCGGTCGTGGAGCATCTGGAACGCACCGACGTCACGTTCGCCCGCGCCTGGTGGCACTGGTGGTTCCTGGGGCAGACCGACAAGCCGGCCGAGCGGGTGATCAACGCCGACCCGGATGCCTGGTACGAAACGCCGGGACCGGAAGTGATCGGTGCGGGCAATCATGCCGACTTGTGGGCGGCCTTGCGGAACCCAGCGGTCGTGCACGGCATGTGTGAGGACTACCGGGCCGGTCTCCGGGTCGACCGGGAGCACGAGGAGGCCGATCGTGCTGCCGGGCGGCAGGTGGAGTGCCCGATGCTGCTGCTCGAATCGGAACACGACGATCTGGACCTGCACGGTGATCCGGCGAAGATCTGGGCACCCTGGCTGGTGCGGCCGCTGCGGCATCGGGTCGTCGACAGCGGCCACCATCAGGCCGAGGAACGGCCGGTGGAGGTCGCCGACGCGATCGGGGACTTTCTCAGGACCGCAGTGCGGTGAGGACGGCGGTCACCTCGGGGCGAAGGGCGGGGCCGGGGGAGCGACGGACCGCGGCGGTGATGCGGCGGCCCAGCGGTGGGTCGAGGGGGCGGGTGGTGACCTGGTAGCGGGGGTCGACGGCGAGGCTGGGCAGCAGGGTGATCGAGCCGCCCTTCTCCACGTGCCGCAGCGCGAGCATGTAGTTGCTGAAGCGGCAGATCACCGACGGTTCGAAGCCGGATTCCCGGCACAGGCGGGTGGCCAGGGCCGACATGTAGGAACCCGCCACGTCGAAGGTCCACTTCTGGTCCGTGCAGGTCGACAGAGCGACGGCGTCGTACGCGGTCAGCTCATGTGACGACGGCAGCACCAGCACGATCTCGTCCGCCGCGATCGGCACCACGTCGATGGCCGGGTCCAGTTCGGTGCCCGCGAAGTCGGCCGTCGTGATGATCACGTCCACGTCGCCGCGGCGTAGCGCGGGCATGCTCTCGTGTGGTTCCAGTTCGAGGAGCACCACGGTCAGGTCGGGATGCCGGGCGGCCAATCCGGCGATCGCGGGTTCGGCGAGGGCGTGCACGGCGCTCTGGAACGCGGCGAGCGTCACCGTACCGACGGGTTCTTCGGCGAGGCCGCGCAGTTCGGCTTCGGCCGTGTCCATCGCGGCCAGGATCTCCCGCGCGCGCCCGGCCAGCAGCATCCCGGCAGCGGTCAGACGGACCTTGCGGCCGGTACGTTCCAGCAGCGCCGTCCGAGTCTCCCGTTCCAGGGTGGCGAGCTGCTGCGACACCGCCGACGGGCTCATCGTCGCGTGCTGTGCGACGGCCCGCACGGTGCCGTAGGTCGCCAGGTCGGCGAGCAGCCGCAGCCGCCACGGGTTCAGCACGCACCGACTGTACGGCTGTCCTTAACAGCCACGGCGACAATGTGAGATGGACCTGATCAGCGGCTCGCGTTTAGCGTCGGGTCATGGCTGATTCCTTCTGGTCCGACGCCGAGCGTCACCTGGTCCGCTACTCCGGTGCCGGCCGTTTCGTGCCGGAGATCATCGAGCGTGCCGAGGGCAGTTTCGTCTACACCGCCGACGGCCGCCGTCTGCTGGACTTCACGTCGGGGCAGATGAGCGCGATCCTCGGTCATTCGCATCCGGCCGTCGTCGACACGGTCCAGCGCCAGGTCGCCACCTTGGATCACCTGTTCAGCGGCATGCTCAGCCGCCCGGTCGTCGACCTGGCCCGCCGTCTGGCCGGCACCCTGCCGGATCCGCTGGAGAAGGTGCTGCTGCTCACCACCGGCGCCGAGTCGAACGAGGCCGCGATCCGGATGGCGAAGCTGGTCACCGGCGGGCACGAGATCATCTCGTTCGCGCGGTCCTGGCACGGCATGACGCAGGCGGCAGTGGGCGCCACCTACAGCTCGGGGCGTAAGGGGTACGGCCCGGCCGCGCCCGGCAACTTCGCCATCCCCACACCGAACGCCTACCGACCCGACTTCACCACCGCCGACGGCGAACTGGACTGGCGGCGTCAGCTCGATTTCGCGTTCGATCTTTTCGATGCCCAGTCGGTGGGCGCACTGGCCGCTTGCATCGTCGAGCCGATCCTCAGTTCCGGAGGCGTCATCGATCTGCCGCCGGGTTACCTGGCGGAGCTGCGGGACCGGGTGCATGCCCGGGGTGGCCTGCTGATCCTGGACGAGGCGCAGACCGGGTTGTGCCGGACCGGCGAGTGGTACGCGTTCCAGCGTGACGGCGTCGTCCCGGACATCATCACGCTCTCCAAGACCCTCGGCGCCGGTCTGCCCCTGGCGGCGGTGGTGACAAGTGCGGAGATCGAGCAGGCCGCCCACGACCGCGGTTTCCTCTTCTTCACCACGCACGTCTCGGATCCGCTGGTCGCCGCGGTCGGCAACACCGTCCTGGACGTGCTGGAGTCGGAAAAGCTGGACACTCGGGCGGCAGAGCTGGGCACGTACCTCCGCAAGGGTCTGCTCGATCTTGCGCAGAAACACGAGACCATCGGCGACGTACGAGGCCGCGGGCTGCTCGTCGGTCTGGAGCTGGTCCTCGATCGCGAGACCAGGCAGCCGGCCGACGAGCTGGGCACCGCGATCACCCGCCGCTGCCTGGAGCTGGGCCTGCACATGAACGTGGTCCAGCTCCCGGCGATGGGTGGCGTCTTCCGGATCGCCCCGGCACTGACGTCGACAACCGCCGAACTGGACCTCGGACTGGAGATCCTGGATCAGGCGATCAGCGAGGAACTCAAACGTTAGGCAGGAGCGCCAGGTTCTGGATCGCGGCGAGTCCGTACAGGGCTGTCGTATTGGTGTCCACCCACGCGGCGTCGTCGACCGGATTCAGAACCTCCGGTCCTTGCATTCGGGTGGTCACCCACGGCGAAGCGTCGGTGTATCCGTCGGTGGCGACGAACTCCTGCCAGGCGCGGGCGGCGAGGGTGGCGTCACCGATTCGGGTGTACGCGTAGGCGGTGAGCCGTGAATGCCCCTGCTTCAGGATCAGGTTGCCGAAATGGGTCCCGCATTCGGCGGCCTGTTGTTCACGGGTCGCGTTGAACAGCCGGCAGTACTGCAGCCAGGCCGCCTCGAACTCCGGCAGATCCACCAGATCGATGAGTTCGGCGCAGATCTCCACCTGCCCGAACATGGCGCTGAGATGGGACACGCTGACAGTCTTCGCGGCCACCGCGAACTCGCTGGTGTCGATGTCGTACAGGCCGCTGCCGGTGACGAATCCGTTGGGCATCCGGCCGATCGTGCGCATCGTGGCGAGCAGTTTCCGTTCGGCGGCCGCCGCTTTCGGCCCGCGCCGTTCCCATTCGGTGAGCCAGGCCGCGGCCAGCCCGCTCCAATCGGTGCCGAGACCGATGGAAAGAGCGTGCGGGTCCGGGGTGTACGGCTCGGTGCGGATCTTCCGGAGCGGATCGAGAGCCAGGAACGTACGGTCCGAGTCCACCAGTTCGTGCATCAGTTCCCCGACCCGCTCGTCCGCGGTCAGGAAGTAGAAGATCCGCCGGTAGACGGCCGTACTGATGCGCTGTTGTTTGGCGCTGTCGGCCCAGTGCTGCACCCCGTGCCGCGTCCCCAGCCCGGCCCATTGTCCCAGATGGTAGACGTCGACTTCGCCGGTGTGCCGGGTCATCGCTTCAGCGAGACGGAAGATGTCGGCCCGCCCGGACCGCAGATAGGCGAACCACAGCCACAGATCCGGGGACAGTTCCGAGTTGTCCCAGGCGTATCCGCCGACGTCGTAGCGCCACACGTGCCGGTCGACGTCCGGGGTGTGCATCACGTCGCCGTAGTTCCAGAACCCGTACCAGTGCCGGGACTCGACCTGACTCCGGTAATAGGTGAACAGGAAATCGAGCCGGTCCTCCACTTTCGCCCGGCCCGGAGTGGACCGGTCGACCGGGCTGAACAATCCGCCGAAAGCGCGGGTGGCGGCGAGGTGGGCGGGCGGCGCGACGATCTGCGGCGGCGTCGTGACGGTGCGGGCCAGGGCGGCGAGATCCGGTGCCGAGGGGGTTGCGGCGAGAGCGAAGAACGAGAGCTCGGTGGTACGGGCGATTCCGTACGGCGTACCGAAGCCCGGCTCGTAGTCCTCGTAGGTGATGTTGAGGCCTTCGATCTGTTCCGGATAGGTGTCCTGGCCGAGCCCGTCGTGATAAAAGCGGGTGTCCATCGGCCCGGCCTCCGGCGACCACAGCCAGATCGTCGCGGACGCCTCGGCGGTGTCGGCCCCGCGAATGTCGAGTTGCACCGGATTCTTCTGCCAGAAATCCCGCATCCCGAAGCCGAGCCCACCGGAGACACCACCCAGATAACCGAATCCGGACGACCGCTGCCCCGAGTCCACATCGATCCACCCGTGCCCGGCCTTGGTGCGTTTCCGGATCGTGTAACCCTCCGACGACAACTGCGCCAGGGTGTAGTCGCCCCACGCCGGGATCAGTGGCAGCCGGGTGGTGACCCGCTGATCCCAGGTCGCCGGATCGGGCAGCCGGGTGCCCGCGACCTGTGCCGTCCGGATCGCCGCTCCCGGGTCCCGGCGCAGTCCGGTGATGCCCCGGACCGCCTCCCGCAGCAATCCGTCCCCGTCACCGGACAACCGCACGTGCCGGTCGTGGAGTTCGTCGCGCATCGGGACCCCGACCCGCACGCCCAGACCGGCGATGAACTCCCGCTGTCCTTCGGAGTCGAACAGGAACGTGTGCACCATCCGCACGTGCTCGGCACCGGCGTAGAAGTAGAGCCGCACGATGAACGGCAACCACGACCGCCCGCGCCGCTTGTGGGTGCCGGCGATCCGTACGACCGCTCGGACCGGTCCTCGCTGTTCGATCTTCACCGACGTGATCGAGCTGGTCAGGCGCTCGCGGGAGGTGCGGCGCTCATCATCGTCGCCGGCTGTGGTCTGGCGCAGGCTGACCAGTTCCAGGTTGCGGGCGATCTCGGTGCCGCCGCGGGCGATCGACCGGACCACTGCGGAACCGCGGCGGCCGACGACGACACTGATCATGCCGGTGTGCACGGTGACGGAGCCGGGACTCTCGGAGACCGTGACCGCGGCTGAAGGAGCCGCCCCGGTGGAACGGGACAGCACATAGGAGTCGGAAAGCGGCGCGTCGGCCGCAAGAGCGTGCGCGCTCCACTTCAGCGAACCGTCCGGCCAGTATCCGATCGGCCAGCTCTGCACCGGAACCGCGGTCCCGTCGGCGGCCGTCAGCGCGAACGGTGAGTCGGCCGGGACCGCGCCTTTCGGCCACGGCACTCCCCAGGTGCTGCCGACATTGGCGCCGGGCTTTCCCTCCAGCCATCCGAGTGTCACGGATTCGGGTGCCGTGGGCGCGGAAGCGGTCTTCAGTGGAGTAGCCGCGGCGGGTGAACCGGGAACGGTGGCCAGCAGGGGAGTGGCCGCGACTCCGCGAATGAGATTGCGGCGGGAGATCTCGAGCATGGGGATTCAGCCTTTGAGTCCGGAGGTGGCGAAACCTTCGACCAGCAGCCGCTGGAACGCGGCGAAGAACAGCAGGATCGGCACGATCGCCAGGGCGGAGAGCGCCAGCATCGGCCCGAACGAGTTGTGGTCGGTGGTGTCGATGAACAGCCGCAGCGCCAGGGGAAGCGTCAGGCGTTCCGGCGAGGAGAGATAGATGAGCTGGGTGAAGAAGTCGTTCCAGGTCCAGATGAAGGTGAAGATGCCGGTGGTGACGAGCGCCGGCCGGACCAGCGGCAGAATCACCGACCGGAAGATCCGCACCGACCCGCAGCCGTCCAGTCGCGCGGCCTCGTCGAGTTCGCGGGGAATGGTCCGCATGAACTGCACCATCAGGAAGATGAAGAACGCGTCGGTGGCCAGGAGTTTCGGCAGGATCAGCGGCCAGAACGTGTCGATCATCCCGAGTTTCTGGAACAGCGAGTACTGCGGGATGGTGATGATGTGCACCGGCAGCATGATGGTCGCGAGAGTGAAGGCGAACAGCGGCCCGCGCATCCGGAACCGCAGCCGCGCGAACGCGTAGGCGGCCAGCGAACAGCTCAGGATGTTCCCGATCGCGCATCCTGCCGCGACCACCGTGGAATTGACGAAGAACTGCCAGGCCCGCACCCCGGCGATGTCCTCACCGAGGGCCCGGTAGTTGTCGAGAATGTAGTCGCGCGGCAGCAGGGCCAGGCTCTGCACGATCTCGGCCGGCGGTTTGAACGACGCGAACGCGAGCCAGACGATCGGGTAGAGCAACGGCACCAGCAGCAGGAGCACGGCCAGGTGCCGGCTGGCCGTGCGCAGTCGCCCGGTCACGACTCGTCCCCGGAGTAGAAGACCCACGTCCGGGCGGTCCGGAACAGCAGCGCCGTGATCACCGCGATGATCACGAGCAGGAACCAGGACATCGCCGACGCGTAACCCATCTTGAACTCGACGAAGCCTTTCTCGTACAGATAAAGGGTGTAGAAGAGGGTGGAGTCGCTGGGTCCGCCGGTACCGTTGCTGACTACGTAAGCGCCGGTGAAGACCTGGAAGGCGCGGATCGTGTCGAGCACCAGGTTGAAGAAGATGACCGGCGACAGCATCGGAACGGTGATCGCCAGAAACGACCGCCACGGCCCGGCACCGTCCACCGCGGACGCGTCGTAATACTCCTGTGGGATCTGCTGCAGACCGGCCAGGAAGATCACCATCGGGGCGCCGAACTGCCAGACCGCGAGTAACACCAGCGCGAGCAGCGCCCGGTCCGGATGCCCGATCCAGTCGTGGAAGACGACCCGCCACACCAGCGCGACACTCACGCTCGCGCCCAGCAGCGACGGCGCGTAGAACGCCGACCGGTAGAAGCCTCGGGCCCTGCTCTTGCGGTGGATCAGCAGGGCCACCCCGAGAGCCGCGATCAGTTGCACCGGCACCGAGATCAGCACGAATTTGGCGGTCGCCCACACCGCGTTCCAGAAGTGCGGGTCGACCGTCAGCATGCGCACGTAATTGTCGAGCCCGACCCATTGCGGCGCGGTGAACAGGTCGTAGTCGGTGAACGACAGATACAGCAGCCACAGCATCGGGCCGAGGGTCAGCAGAAGCGCCCCGGCCACCCAGGGGGAGAGGAACAGGAAGGCGATCGAGGGCCGTTCTCCGTACCGCAGCCGGCGGGTCATGCCCCGAGTGCCTGCTGAATCTCGCTCATCAGACGCGGCGCCGCAGCCTCCGGGGTGGCCTTTCCGTGCATGACGTCGTCGTAGATGCGCTGGAACTGCGTTTTCACCACGCCGGCGCCTTTCGGCGGGGGAGCGGGGGCGGGCAGCAGCAGCGGTGCCACCTTCGCCTCGTAGTCGGCGACCATCTTCCATTCGTCGGTCAGCGTCGACGCCAGCGTCTCGCGGATCTTCAGGTTCGCCGGCAGGCCACGGCTCATCCCGAGGATCGCGCCGGCCTCCGGATCGTTCAGGAAGAAGTCGACGAATTGCAGCGCGGCGTCCTTGTTCTTCGTCCGCTGGGCGACACTGAGCATCATCGGCGGCTGGGTGACCTGGCCGATGCCGGATCCCGCGGTGGGGAACTCGGTCAGGGCGAACTCGCCGCCGTAGTTCTCCCACGAGGTCATGCCGACCGTGCTGTCCGGGCAGAACTCGGCGCTCGACTCCTTGCGCGGGAACGGCGTCAGCGTGGTGTTCGCGGTGATCTCCGGCGGGGTGATCGCCCGCGCCGCACGGAACTGCACCCCCAGCTTCCACCAGGCGACGACCTCGGCCTCGGTGTAACCCAGCTTGCCGTCGGCGGTGTAGAGGTCGCGGCCCTGCTGGCGCAGCCAGTCACCGAACCAGTCCTCGATGCCGAACGGGTCGCTCAGCCCGCTGACCTTCGGCCCGAACTTCGCGGTCACCGTGGCCGCGGCGTCGCGCAGCTGCTCCCAGGTCCAGCCGGCGGCCGGTAACTCGGCTCCGGCCTGCTGCCAGCGCTTCGTGTCGTACTGCAGCACGTGTGTGGTCTGGCCCATCGGCAGCCCGTAGGTCTTGGCGTCGACGTTGCCGGCCGGGATGAGCTTCTTCTCCAGGTCGGCGGTCTGGATCTGGCCGGCCAGGTGGGAGGTGAGGTCGAGGAGCGTGTTGCGTTCCGCGTACTCGCGCAGGTAGCGGTCGCCCATCTGGAGCACGTCCGGGGCGTTGCCGCCGCTCATCTCGGTGGCGAGCTTCTGGAAGTACGGGTCGTACGCCGCGTACGTCGTCTTGATCGTGATGTCGGTGTGTCTGCTCTGGAAGAGGTCGACCACCTGCTGGGTGAGTTTCGCTCGCTCCTCGCTGCCCCACCAGGCGAACCGGATCGTGGTCCGGCCGTCGTTTGAACCGTCGCCGCACGCGGCCGTGCCGAGCCCGGCTCCGGCGACCGCGAGGCCGGTACGCAGGAGGGTGCGCCTGCTGACCGTCATGAGAAACCTCCCCGTGTAACGTTTCATCGGCTGGCCATCAATCGACGCCCCTCGATTTGGCTACGGCAGCTTTACATGCCGGTCATCAGCACGTCAACGCTGTGAAGCAACGGCAGGAGCCTCGCCCCCCGCCGCGGGCGGGGAGGCGACTAGCATCATCGGCGGACCGCCCCTGTTCGGATGCTGCGGCCGCCTGCCCCTCGAAGGGACCTGGCATGGCCGAGGCCCTCAACAGTCTGGTTCGGCTCGTGACCCGGCTGGCCGCGTTCCGCACCGCCCGGTACCGGTCACCGCAACCGGACCTCAGCGACGAACTACGCCGATCCCGGTTCCTGGCGGGCGCGTCCGGGCTGGTCTCATCGCTGCCGGACGTGGCCGGCCTGTCCGCCCGGCTGACCCGGTTCTGTGTGCCCGACGTGGCGGCGGTCGCCGTCATGCAGCAGTACGACGGCAAGCTGGCGACCGTCGGGCTGGCCCATCGGGACCCGGCCCGGCAGGCCCGGCTGGAGGAACTACTCGCGTCCGGTCCGGTGGCGGAACGAGCGCTCGCCGAGGGCGAGACGATCTGTGCACGCCTCGAACCCGGTGACGTTCTCGCGGACGGGTTGACCCGGCCGTGGTGCATCGTGGCGCCGATCCGCTCCGGCGGGGCGGTGCGGGGCTTGCTCACCTGGGTGGCCGACACCGGCGTCACCTATGGCGCCGCCGATGTGCTGCTGGCGACCGAGTTCGCCCACCGGGTGGCGCTGGCCTGGCAGTGGGCGGAGGTGTTCGCGGAACGCGGCCGGATCGCCGCCGCGCTGCAGCAGAGCCTCCTGCCGGGCCGGATGCCCCCGGTCGCCGGACTGGAGATCGCCGCCCGGTACGTGGCCGCCGACGCCGCGCTGGAAGTCGGCGGCGACTTCTACGACGTGTTCCCGGCCACCGGGGGCCAGTGGCTGGCGGTGATCGGTGACGTGATGGGCCGTGGTGTCGAAGCCGCCGGTGTCACCGGACTGGCCCGGCACACACTCCGGGCGATCGGGCCTGGACTGGAACTGCCGGAGAGCCTGCAACGCCTGAACGGGCTGCTGCACGAGAACCCCGACCACGACCGGTTCCTGACGATCGCGATGGTGCGCCTCGACATCGCGGCGGGCCGGATGACGATCGTGCGCGGCGGCCACTGCCCGCCGATCCTGGTCCCGAACTCCGGCCCGGTGCAGCGCATCCAGCCGGCTGGCGGGCTGCTCGGCGGATTCCGGAACGTTCGGTTCGCCCAGGTCGAGACGGGATTCGCGGCCGGCGACGCGCTCGTCCTCTACACCGACGGGGTGATCGAGGCCCGCCGTGGCGGTGAGTTCTTCGGTGAGGAGCGGCTCCATCGGGTGCTGACCGCCGCCGCCGGTTCGTCCGCCGAGGAGATCGCCGACCGGATCCTGGCGGCGGTGGCCGACTTCGCCGGGACCAACACCGAGGACGACATGGCCGTGCTCGTGCTCCGCCGGCCGCCGATGGTCGCGGTGACCCGCCCGGTCCTTCAACAACGCCGCCAGCCACCCCTGGCCGTGGCCGACCGCCGGGTCCCGGTCTTCAGCACGGTCGCGGTCAGCCGCCTGACCGGCATTCCGGCCGGCGACCTCACCGCCTGGTCGGAGCGGTACGGGCTGATCGTCCCGTCCCGGACCAGGGCCGGCGCCGCGGTCTGGTCCGGACAGCAACTCGACGCGGCCCGGCTGGTGGCCGGCGAGATGCGCCGTGGCCACGACGAAGTGGCCGCCCACGCCACCCTGACCGAACACCTGACCAGCTCGGACCCGCCCGCTTTCACGGAGCCCGCCGGCTCCGGCACGATCCTGGTCGTCGATCAGGACACCTATCTGCTGACCGTCATCGACCGGAACCTGCGTGCCGCCGGATTCGAGGTCGACACGGCCCGAACCGCCGACCAGGCCCGCACCGTCCTGGCCGGTAAACCGGTGGCCTGTGTCCTGGTGGACCTGCTGATGCCCGGCGGATCGGTGACGGACTGGTGCCGTGACCTGGTCGCGACCGGCCTCCCGGTACTGACCTACTCCAGCCTGCGCGCCGTCGACAAGGCCTTCGCCGCCGGTGCCGAAGCCTTCCTCATCAAGCCGCTCAACGCGGCCGGCCTGATCAGCACCGTCCGGGACATCCTCACGCCCACCCCGGCTGCCACCCCGAGTCCGTCATGAGGAGCCCCCAGTGACCGAAGTAGTCGAGACCTATCCGGTTGCCCGCGTCGGCAGCGGCCATCCCCGGATCGACGAGGTGTTCGGCGGCGGCCTGCCCGCGAACTCGGTCACCGTCCTGGCCGGTCTACCCGGCAGCGGCAAGACCCTACTGGCCCAGCAGTACGTCTTCGCCAACGCCACCGAGCATTCCCCGGCCGTCTACCTCACCACCGTCTCCGAACCGCTCGACAAGGTCATCCGCTACGGCCAGGAACTGACCTTCTTCGACATCGACCTGGTCAACAGCGCGGTGTTCTACGCCGATGCCGGTGCCGTCCTGTCCGCCGACGGCCTGCCCGGATTCCTCAAGACCGTCACTGGCCTGCTCGCCGCGCACACCCCCGGTGTGCTGGTGATCGACAGTTTCAAGGCGCTGCGCAGTTACGCCACCGACGAGGGCGAGTTCCGGCGCTTCCTCAACGACCTGAGCAGCCGCCTCGCCGCGCAGCCGGTCACCAGCCTGTGGCTCGGCGAATACACCGACGCCGAGATCGGGGAGAGCGCCGAGTTCGCGGTCGCCGACGCCATCATCCGGCTCGGCACCAACGTGATGGCCGAACGCCGCATGCGCGTGCTGACCGTCCTGAAACTGCGCGGCAGCGGCTTCCTGTCCGGACAGCACGCCTACCGGTTGTCGAACCGCGGCCTCGACCTGTTCCCCCGCCTCGCCGACGGTGGCGCCGAGACCCCGTACCAGCTCGACGGCCACCGGGTGTCCACCGGCATCCCGAACCTCGACGACCTCGTCGGCGGCGGCTACCACCCTGGCGGATCAGCCCTGGTCGCCGGGCCGCCCGGCGTCGGCAAGACCATCGCCGCCCTGCACTTCCTGCGGGCCGGCACCGAACGCGGCGAACGCGGCCTGTTCGCCGCCATGCAGGAGAACCCGGTCCAGCTCGCCCGCACCGCCGCCGGCTTCGGCTGGACCCTGCGGCCCGGCGAGGTGGACGTCGTGCACCACGTGCCGGTCGATCTCTACGTCGACGAATGGATGTACGAGATCCTCGACCGGGTCCAGCGCGACGGCATCCGTCGCCTGGTCATCGACAGCCTCGGCGACCTGCAGAACGCCGCCCCCGACACCCGCCGCTTCCAGGAGATGTTCTACTCGTTCGTTCAGCGGTGCTCCCGCCTCGGCGTCACCGTGCTGATGACCCTCGAGGTGCCCGACCTGTTCGGCCCGGCCCGGCTGTCCGACAACGGCGTCACCCACCTGTCCGACAACGTGGTGCTCCTGCAGTACCTGCGCGGCGACTCGCGGATCAAGAAGGCGATCACCATCCTCAAGGCCCGCGCCAGCCGCCATGACCTGTCCGTCCGCGAATATTCGATCACCGACACCGGAATCACCCTCGGTGATGCCTTCGGCGCGGAACAGGACCTGCGCTGACACTCGTCATCCGGTGATCCGGTCGAGCACCGCCGTGTAGTGCTGCCGCTTGTCCGGGCGGGCCCGGCCGGACGCGTACCGGAGAGCCGAGATCGTCGCCGGACCGAACCTGATCAGAGTGTTGGTGGCGGCCCGCCGGACCGCGACGTGCGCGTGGGTCAGCAGGCCGACAATCGCGGGGATCGAGGGCTCGTAGCCCGCGTGACCGAGCGTGCTGATCGCGGCCCGGACCACATCGGGTTCTGCGTCGTCGAGCAGAACCGTGGTGTGCCGCAGGTAGACGGCCCGGTCCAGCAGCCGGCGGCCCAGACGGTGAGCGTGCGCTCGCACCCGTGACTCCGGATGGCGCAGCAGCTCCGCGAACAGGTCTTCCAGTTCGGGATCCGGCTTGTGGTGCCGGTCCTCGTGAGCCTCGGCGAGCTGGGTGAGCGCCCGTCGGACCTGGTCGCCGTGACCGGTTCGGATCAGCGCGAACAGTGCGTCGCGGGACGGTCCGGCCGGGTTCGCGGTGGGTTCCGGTCGTTCTCGGAGCGCGGCGAGGGCGGTGCTTTCACCACCAGCCGCTTGGGTACGACGGAGTGAACCGTCCGTGAGTACCAGTGAGTCGGCCAGATCGCCGCGCCCATCAGCACGCAGCCGCCGGCAGGTCTCGGTCAGCGCCACGGTGCGCACCAGCGGCCGGTTGACGAGCAGATCGAGGAAGCCCCACGAACCGGCGTCGAGGCGGCTCCGCAGGGACTCGGCGAGAGTGTCGGCGGGCAGACGCCGCAGCGCCTGCTCGGCAGATGCGCTGTCATCGTGCTCCCACCACTCCAGCAGTAACGGAAGCAGCCGGTGCAGGTCGGCGGCGTCGAGTGTCTTCGCCATCCCGGCGATCCTGGCGGGAGAGCCGGCCCGCAGTTCGGATTCGTCGAGGAAGGTCAGTTCCCGGGCCAGATCCTTGGTGATCCACACGTCGGCCTGTCCCCGGACAACGGCACTGAGCACTGCCTGCCTGATCTCCGGTTCGGGCCAGTCCCGCAGTGCTTCAGCCGCGACATTGCGCCGGATCGTGTCCGGTGCGCCCAAGTCGGCGAGCAGGCGATCACATTGCGCGGCTGAGCGGGGCTGATCGAGATCGCCGTCCTGTGGTGTCCGGGGGAGGCTTGTCGGCCGCTCGGCGCTCTCGGTGAGGTTCCAGGCCGGTGCGTCGATGGGCTGGAGGATTTCCATCCAGTCCAGGATCTCCTCGCGGACCATCGGGTCCGCTGCCGGGAACACCTCGGCCAGCGTGGAGAGCCGAACACGGGCCGGAACCGCATGGCCGTCGCGGGCCCGGAATGCAGCGAACGTCTCCGGAGCACGAGAGGCGGTCTCCAATCCGAGCCGCCAGGCCTCCGCCCCTGTCTCGCGTGCGTCTCTGCTTGCGCCCTTGTCTACGCCTCTGGTTGCGCCTGCGGTGGGTTTCGGAGCGGCTGAAGTCGTGGTGAAAGGGGTGAAAGCGTCGCGGAGGACGGCTGATTCGGCCAGCCACGGATCGGGGCCCAGGCGAGCCGCCGCGAGAGCACGTTCGACGTCGGCGCGGGTCAGAACCGCGCCGCACCGGCGGAGCAGCGGGAGCGGAGACCGGTACCCGGCGGCGGTGGTCGGGAGCGCCCGAATCCGGGCCGCGATGTCGAGTGTCTGAACGGCGTTGAGCGTCGGGGCGACAGCTTCGAGGATCGGGAGAAGGTTCGCCTCGCACAGCCCGGCTATCAAGGTGCCGGTCGCTCGGGCGAACGTCGTGATCTCGTCAGCCGACCAGGGCTCGGGACAGAACCGCAGGACGAACCGGTAGGCCGACGGCTCTGCAGCGGCCAGGCGGAGCCAGTCGGCGAGCATCGGCCGCAACCGGGCGAGCTGCTGGGCGTTCAGCTGTTCGGGCTGCCGGTTCAGAATGCGGCAGGCGGTCTCGGTGTCCCACCCGCCCAGTTCCAGCACGGTGAGGTCGTCGCTGGTCCGGCTGGCCGCGGTGTGGTCGGCCGGTGCGGTGATGTTGTGGGCCGTGAACTGCGCCGACAGGTCTGCGACAGTTCCGGAGCCG
Organism: Actinoplanes derwentensis; assembly: GCF_900104725.1. Classification (NCBI taxonomy): domain Bacteria; kingdom Bacillati; phylum Actinomycetota; class Actinomycetes; order Micromonosporales; family Micromonosporaceae; genus Actinoplanes; species Actinoplanes derwentensis. The sequence continues at coordinate 3,491,242 of NZ_LT629758.1, read as the reverse complement.
AGGTGGATTCGCTGCGTGGCAACCAGAGTGAGCAGCGAGTTCGCGACCGGTGAGCCCTGTTGCGCCAAGGCGTCGACCGCGCGCGCCGACAGCAACCGGTCTAGTCCACCGAGCAGCAGATCGCGGCGCCGGTCGTGGTCGGCCTGCTCGGCTGCCGCCAGGACAGTGGCCGGGAAGGCATCACCGAGGATCGTCCGGAGTGCCTGAACAAGCGAAGCGCGTAGTCCCGGATTGTCATGGTGACCGAGCCAGAACAGCATCTTCGGCACCGCCGCCGGTGCCCCGGCCCGGATCAGGACTTCGGCAGCGGTTTTCTTGACGTTCATGGCGGGGTGGTCGAGGCCCGCGGCGATCGCCGGTGCCGCCCAGGGAGCCCCGATCTCACCGAGCGCGAGCAGCGCCTGCCGAACGGTCTGCGCATCGCGGGCGGTAGTCGACCGGATCAGACTCGCCGACAGGGCTTCGGCGTCCCCGCCGGTGGACTCGGCGGCGAGCAGAGCGATCACATGCTTGCGTACGTGCCGGTCCCGGTGCCGCAGCAACCGGTGCACCCGGGCGTGGGTGCCCGGGTACGGAACCTCCCGCAACAGGCCCAGCAGGACGGCCAGCTCCTTCGCGGTCAGATCCTCCCGGTCGATCAGGTCCAGCGCGATGGTCGCGACGAGCGCATGACCGGCTTCGACAGCGGTACCCGCCTCCCGCAGAACGAACGGCCGCAACTTCCCCCGGTCGTGCAGCCGGACACCGAGCGCACGAAGAGCGTCCACGACTTCACGCGGCACCACCGGCTCACCCCCGGCCCAGGCGTCCCCGCCAGCGGGTTCGCCGTTCGCGAGGTCAGCCACGATCCGCAGCAGAACGTCGGCGACGACCGGCAGCGTGCCGGCGTCGCCGTTGCGGGCCAGGGTCAGCAGCGACTGAACCGGCTTCTCCGCGTCGATACCCGCACTCAACAGAGCCAGTTCCCGAGGATCAGCGGCCCCGAGATCGGCCACGATCCGCCCGGGAAGATCATGCGGATCGAGCCGCCCCAGAATCAGCCGCCGCCGCTCAGGATCATCAGCGAGATGCCACACCAGTTCCAGCGCTCGATGCCGAACCGAACGCAGATGCGCCACCATCTCCCCGGCTGCGGGATCGTCGAGGCCGAGCCCTTCGGCCAGCACGTCAACGGTTCGTTGACCGCCGATGGCCTCGAGAGCATCCAGCGCCGCCTCGGGAGCCCGGGGCAGCGCGCCGAGGACCGCCTCTTCGGCGCCCTGGTGGCGCAGCGCCCGAATCGCGGCCAGGAACGGTTCCGGCCGAGAAGCCGCAGGTAGCAGCCGAGTGATGACGTCGCCGATCGCCAGGTCGCCGCTTCCTTGCCGAGCCAGCCCGACCAGCAACGCCAGCCGCCGAGGCCACCCGACACCATCGGCGTCCTCGGCCACCAACGCGTGGAACGCCTCGTGCCGACAGGTGAACAGGATCGCGGCGGTCTCGTCCGCGGAGATGCGATGGTCGGCGAGTGCGAGGTCCACGATGGCCGCCGCGTCGTCGCCGCTGGGGAAGAGTCCGCGCCGGTGCATCGCCCGTAGCCCGGCGACGGCCGAACCGCCGAACAGCAGCGGATCGGTGCTGGCGAAACCGGTGATCCGGGGAATGTCCTCCCGCCCGGCCAGGTCACCCAGCGCCCGCATCGCTTCCTGCCGGGCTCGCGGCGGCGTCACCTCGTCCGCGACGATCTCCCACAACAGGTCACCATGCCCATGCCGAGCCGCGGCCGAGATCACGGCTTCAATTCCGGCCGGCCCGTTGGGTCCGGCGGATTCGGGTCGGTGGGCATGTGCACGAGGCCCTGCGGTGAGGAATCTGTGCAGGCGTTGCCGGGGGAGTGGGGTGGCCGTGGACCACGGCTCGGTGAGTTCGCGCAATGCGCTGACTGCCACGTCGGGGTTCGGGCTGTCCAGCAGCTGGAGCAGGTGTTCGCGGGCCCGGGCCGGTGCCAGCAGCGCGTCGTGCAGTGCCTCGCGGGTCAGGCGCAACGCCGTGTCGTGCAGGATCGGGTTGCCGCTGGTGATCAGTTCCCTGATCAGGGCGCCGGGGCGGTTCGTGTCGGCGGTGGTGATTCCGGCCGCCGCCTGATGGAGCAGTTCGCCGACCGTTTCGCGGTGAACGGTTTCCGGGTGGTTGACGATTTCGGCCCGCAGCCAGGCGATCTGCACGCGGGGCGGCAAATCGGCGGTGCGCCACTGCGGACGGCGTCGTGGTGAGACGTGCGACCAGAGGCGCTGATGGAGCCGGGCCAGCAACAGCGACGTCTCTGGTGGCCCGTCCAAGGTCTGCGGGAGTAGATCCGCGAGCGAGGCGAGGGGCCGCGCGTCGAGACGGTTCAGGCCCCAGTGCCGCAGCCGGGGATCCTCATGCCGGAGCAGCAGTTTCAGAACGGCCGGTGGGTAGTCCTCGACGCCCAGGTGGGAGGTGAGCCAATCGAGGTCGCCCCGCTGAATCGCTTCGCGGACCGGACCGCTCACTGGTGTCATGCCACCCGATGCTTATGACCGTGCGTAGTCCGAAGGTATGACCCCTTCTCATCCGCTCCGGCGGGCGGTGGCCGCGGCGACGGTTGCCAGGTCGTCGCTCGAGAAGCCGGCGCGGCTCAGCACCGCCAGGGACTTGTTGGTCGCCAGCGTGCACAACGCCAGCTCGGCCGCCTCCTGCTCGCCGGTGCCCGCCGCCCGCAACGCCTGCTCCAGCATCGCCCGCAGACCGTCGATCATGGCGTGGACCAGCGCCTGGCTTTCCGTATCGAGGGCTGGGAGCTGTGTCGCCGACACGGTGAGCAGGCAGCCGTCCGGAACCGCCGGGTCGGCGATGCGGTTCAGGGTGACCTGCAGGTAGGCGGCCACCACGGCGCTCGGGTTCGAATGGGGGCCGGACAGTGCCTGGTCGTACAACGGGTGGTAGGTCTGCGCGTACCGCTGGAGGCTCTTTCGGAAAAGGGTGTTCTTGTCGCCGAAGGTGCCGTAGAGCGAACCCCGGCCCAGGCCGGTGCCCTCGGTCAGGCGGTCGATGGAGGCTTCCGAGTAACCCCAGCGCCAGAAGACGTGCATCGCACGTCGCAGCGCCTCGTCGACGTCGAATTGTTTGCGGCCCGCCATGTTCGTCAGCTTACTCATCTTGTACTGATCGTTCCAACATGGGTAAGGTCGGCGGCATGACGACCTTGAGTTCGCTGCGATTGCCCGATGGGTTCACCGGCGTCTTCACCAGCCGGATCGTGGAGCTGGACGGGCTGCGGCTGCACGCGGTCACCGGCGGGGACGGCCCGCCGTTGCTGCTGGTCGGCGGGTGGCCGCAGACCTGGTACGCCTGGCGGGAAGTGATGCCCGCACTCGCCCGCAGGCACACCGTCGTCGCCGTCGACTCGCGCGGTTCGGGGCTCTCCGGCAAGCCCGAGGGCGGCTACGACGCCGGGACGCTTGCCGCCGACATGGTCGCGCTGATGGCCGCGCTCGGGCACGACCGGTTCGACGTGGTCGGTCACGACATCGGCATGTGGACCGCCTACGCCCTCGCTGCCGATCACCCCGAGCGGGTGGGCCGGCTCGCCGTCGTCGACGCCGTCATCCCCGGTGTCACGCCGGTCCCGTCGTTCTTCAGCCCGGCCGCGGCCAGTCAGCGACTCTGGCACTTCGGCTTCAACCGGCTCACCGACCTCAACGAGGAACTGGTCCGGGGGCGAGAGCGGCTCTTCTTCGGTTACCAGTTCGCCAAGAAGGCCGCCACCCCGGACACCATCCCCGCGTACGCCGTCGATGTCTACGTCGATGCGATCGTCGCGGATCCGCGTGGACTGGGGGCGAGTTTCGAGTACTACCGGGCGCTGGACGAGACGATCGCGCAGAACGAGCAGCGTCGGAAGACGAGGCTGACGCTGCCGGTGCTCGCCATCGGCGGCGCGCTCTACAGCGGCGCGATGGTCGCCGAGACGATGCGACTGGCGGCCGACGACGTCACCGGCGTGGTCATCGACGACTGCGGCCATTACGCGGCCGAGGAACAGCCGGCGCGGTTCACCGAGGTCCTGGAGGACTTCCTGGCCGGCTGACCGGGGTGGCGCCGGTGACATCGTCGGAACTGATCAGGAGGACAGCCGCTTGGCGTCGGCGACGGCTTTGCGCCAGCCGGCGCGGATGGCGAACAGTTTGTCGCGGTTGCGGTCGCGCCAGGGGCCGATGCGGTCGGCGAGCAGAGTCATGGCCGTCTCGTAGGCGGGCCGGCGACAATCGGTGTCGGCTTTGAACGCCTTGTCGATCGCGTTCAGGCCCTTGCGCCATTTGAGGCCGGCTCGTTCGCCGGGCCGGGGCGCGTGGTCCCGGTTGATCCGCGGCGAGGACAGGAACTCGTCACGATCGGTGACGGTGAATCCGTACTGCTGTTTCATGCAGGTCGGATAGCCGGCCATCGCGCTGACCACGGCCGGGTCGCGTTGCACCGGTTCCACCAGGTCCGCCAGGTCGGCGAGTTCCATGACGCCGACCGGCGGGTCGAAGTCGTGATAGTCGCGGGACTGGAACCGGGCCGCGCAGGTCTGGAGTGCCGGCATGTCGGCGTCGGCCACGGTCCGGTTCAGGGCGCCGGCCCGGGTGAGGCGGGCGATGGCGAGTTCGTTGAGCACGATCCGGCGGCCGTGGCTGGTCAGCGAGTCGACTACGGTGGCCCGGCTGTCCCCGTAACCGAGATCGGCGTCCGTGAAGACATCATAAAAACTGACATACGGCACTGGTTTGTACGCCCGGCCAGTCTCCTGCATGCAAGCCGCGATCCCACCCTCGACCCGGTGGTAGTTGAGCAGTTCGGCGGCTTTGATCTCCTCGATGTCGCCGGTGATGTCGATCGCCAGTTTGTCGAGTCGGGCCGCGGTGGCCACCAGATCGGGGGCGGCCTCGGTCTGCGCGCCGCACGAGACCTGCGTGGCGGCCAGCAGCACCACGGCCAGCAGCCCCGTCACCTTCTTGACCCGGTTCATGGCCGGTCAAACGACGGGTCGCCGCTGCCGGTGACGGGGGCGGTGTTCCCGGATAGCACATTCTCAGCCGGCGCACAGCGTTTTCACCGGAATTCACGGGCGCGGGAAATGATCGTACAGAACGTCTTCCTCGAATTCCTCGTCGAGTCCGTCGCTGTCGAAGTCAGGCTCCACGGCCGCCCGGTCGGCGTGGCTGACCTGCGAAGACAGCATCCATCCGGGCATGGCGAAACTGACCCCGAAAATGGTCAGACGCTGGCTGGATTCCGTCGACATGGCACTCCCCGAATTCAAGCCGGAATGGTTCTCCAGGAGATTAGGAAAGCTGAAAGACCGCTGTCAACGTTATGGACCCGCGCGCCGGTGTTACACATGAGGATCGTAGTGGGCGCACAGTTCGATCACAGCCGATCAGCAAGATCGGCCCTGGTGACCCCTTGCGGAATCGGTGGTTTTTAGGGCAGCCTAACGAAGGCAAGGCTAAGCTACCGAAGGATCCGCGCTCGATGTTCGTCTGCATCTGTCACCACGTCCGCGAGCGTGAGGTCCGTGTCGTCATCCGGGCCGGCGCGCACACCGAGGAGTCCGTCGGGGACGCCTGTGGCGCCGGGACCGGTTGTGGCAGTTGTCTGGACCGTATCTGTGACCTGATCGAGGAGGAGACCGCCGACACGTGCCTACCGCTGGTCGCTTAGCGTCACCGGGCGGTTACGATAACCCCAGTTAGAGCCATAACTGGGGGTAATTGGCATGCAAGGCGACGCCCGTGTCATCGAGTTTCTCAATGAACAGCTCACCGCGGAACTGACCGCGATCAACCAGTACTTCCTGCACGCCAAGATGCAGGAGAACTGGGGCTACACCGTGCTGGCGAAACACACCAAGCACGAATCCATCGATGAGATGCGGCATGCGGAGGTCCTGACCGACCGCATCCTGTTCCTCGACGGACTCCCGAATTATCAGAAGCTGTTCTCGCTACGAATCGGCGAGACGGTCAAGGAACAGTTCGAATGCGACATGAAGGTCGAGGTGGAAGCCGTCGACCGGCTGCGCCGTGGCCTGGAATACATGCGCTCGATCGGTGACGTCACGTCCGCACGGATCTTCGAGGACATCCTGTCCGACGAAGAGCACCACGTCGACTACCTGGAAACCCAGCTCGCTCTCATCGAGAAGCTGGGCGAGGCGCTCTACCTGCAGAACGTCACGGAGCATCCCGAGGCCGGCTGACCGCCGGGGCCCCGCCGTCCATGCCGCGCAGGCGCAGATCCACGTCCTCGGAGATCGCCGCACGCCAGCGGCGGGCCTTCTCCTTCAGCTCGTCGATCAGATCGAGGGCCTCGGCGCGTGTCGCGCCGAGGCCGGCGATCCGTTCCGCGTGGGCGTGCCGGGCGTCGGCGACGATCGTCGAAGCACCCAGTTCGGCGTCACTGATCACCCGGGCGGCCTCGGTCGCGGCCTTGCGCAGGACCGTCGCCGCCTCCCGGTGAGCTTCCGCGAGATGCTGTTCGGCGTTACGGCGGGCCAGCTCGAAGATGTGCGGGTTCGGTGCGAGCGCGTCGTCCTCGGGCAGGCCCTGACCCGGGTAACCGGCCCGGCCCGCGGTCCAGGCGATCTCCAGCTCACCGGGCCGCCCGGTGTTCCACGCGAACTCCAGCCCACTCGGCCGTGACCCGGCCTGCTCCCGCTCGGCCCGCGCCTGCTCCAACTCGGCCAGCACCGCCCGGGCGTGGTCCTCGGCCCGGTCCCGGTCGCGTTCCAGCCGCTGTAGATGCCCGATCAGATCGTCGCGTTGCAGCCGCTGCGCGAGCGCCTCGTTCTCGGCGCTCAGCCGGCGCATCTCGTCGGCCACATCGTTCAGGAACGTGTCTACCTCGGCCTCGTGATAACCACGAGAACCCGGCGACGGCTGCGGGAACTCGACGCCGGTGACATCGGAGGGGGAGAGCGACGCCGGTGAGTCCGACCTTTCCTGACGTGATATCGCGGCCAACGCATGCCTCCGAGAACCGTCAGAAACCCATCCCGCGCCGCCGCACACACGCAGGAAGCACGTCGTCACGAAGTGAACGCGACCGCACATTCAATGTCAACACCGAGTATCCGAAAAGCACCCAGACCGTAATCGCCTTGCCGAATGTTCCGCTATTCCCGGCGTGATCTTCGGGAGGTGTGGCGCGAGCGCGGGGGAGGCAACGCATCTGGGTGGGGTAGCCCGAACCGGTACGACCCCACCCTGATGGTGTCAAGACCTCCTCATGGTCCTACCGGGAAGTATCGGCGGGTGGCGTGGCGGTTATCCCGCGGTCGCATGACGCCGCCATGACAAAAGCCGGACCGGGAAACCGTCAACGAACTGTCATGTCCTCGTGCGGCATCCGTCTAACCGGTGGGCGACCGTCGGATTCCTAGGCGGGAAGAGGTGAGTGCCAGTGACCGGAACGGTGACGGGGCTGCTGGGATCGAGTGCGATCCGGGTCAGCGAGCACGACGGTTTCGCTGTCGTGGCGGTTCGGGGCGACATCGGCCGACGGATGGTGCCCGGCTTGCGGGACGTCCTCTCCTGGGCGGTGGACCACCACCCCGGAGTGGTCGTCGACCTGGCCGGGGTCACCGGCATCGACCGGGACGGGCTGGCGCTGCTGCTGCAGAGTCAGGACCGGGCCCACCTGCGGCACAGCGACGTCTGCTTCGCCCAGCCGTCGGCGGACCTGGTGGACTCGCTGGCCCTGCTGCAGGCCGACGCGATGTTCCTGATGGCCGAGGACTGCGCCACGGCGCTGCGGCGGCTCCGCGACGGCACTCGCGTCTGAGGAACGATGGACGCCCGGCTGGTGACAGCCGGGCGTCGTCCGTACCAGAAGGTGGTCAGGCGTGCCGGTCGTGACCGTGCCAACTCGCCACGGCGAAACCGATGACCAGCACCCCGACGACGATGTCGTTGACGGTGGCCGCGGGCGCCAGCTCGTGATAGCCGCGCACGAACGGCGCCGCCAGCAGCCATCCGCCGAGAAGGACGCTGATCAGGGCGAGTATGTCGGTGTGGTGCCGGGGCGACAGCACCCGGACGAAGGCGAGCACCACCACCGAGAGCCCGACCGCGACGTCGTCGAGACCGGGGTACGCCATACCGGCCTTGGCGTGGTCGAGCAGCAGCGGCGCACTGGTCAGCCACAGCCCGACGAGCACGAGCACCTCGCCGGGCGTGTGTGCCATCTCGTCGACGAGCCGGCGTGTCCCGCGCGCCGCCGTATGGACATGAAGATTCATCGAAGCCGTCCTCCCCGTAAGACCTACGGAGATTGTTGCATCGGAATCGCCCCGCTTCGGACCGATTCGCTGGGATCCGCGAAGGCCGGCGCCGTCTCTCCGGCCGCGAAGGCCAGCGCGGTCTCCTCGTCCGGAAAGACCGGGAACATGCCGTCCAGGTGCATGGTGTGCAGAACCGTCATGACGAAGCGGGACGGCGCCACCAACGACAGCCCGGCCCCCCGGCGTCGGGTGCACCGGTAGGCACGTACCAGCAGGCCCAGCCCGGCCGAGTCGATCACCCCGGCATCACTCATGTCGACGATCACGTCCCGGCCGGACTCGGCCGCTTCCATCAGCGCCGGCCGCACCTGGTCGACCCGGTGCAGGTCCAGGTCGGTGCGCAGGACGACCACCCGGGTATCGGCACCCACGTCGTGCACGTCGCAGACGTCGGCGGTCTCACCCACCGCGGGCGCCGGCGCCGGAACGGGCGACGCGGTGGACTGCGCGCACTGCGGGCACCGGTGAGTGCCGGTCGCGAACGGCGACCCGGTCCAGCCGAGCGTCGTGATCGACGGCCACACCACGTCCTCGTCCCGGAGCACGTCGGTGGTCTGCCGGGTCTCACCGCAGCCGTCACAGATCACCGTGACCAGGCCCTCGGCATCGCCGATGATCGCGGTCACCGGGCGTCCTCGCGGGTGAAGCGCCGGGCCGAGGACCGCGACGACGGGCGGTCCGCGGTCACCGCGACCACGGCGACCCCGGCGGCCGCGAACAGCACCTGCAACACGATCTCCAGTAGCGTCGGGCCGGGCCGGTCCGAGTTCGCCATCCGGGCGATCACGGTGGCCAGCACCGCGGCGGCGACCCCGGCGGCCACCGGCAGCCATAGCGGCACGTTGCGGCCCCGCCGGGTCAGGACCCGGCCGACGATGCCGATGACCGCACCGATGGCCACGGCTGTGATCAGACTCAACCCCGTCATGGCGGACCCCCTTCCGACGGCAGGACGATGACAACGTCAGACTGCCCGCCGTGCTCTGCGAACCGTTCCCGCACCCATGACAATCGCGTGACAAACGGCTCTACGGCCGGTTCCGCCCGATCCGCACCCCGCTGACGGGACAATCATGGGGTCATGAGTGCCGTACTGCTGATCGAGGACGACGACCGGATCCGCCTGTCCCTGGCCATGGCCCTGGAGGACGAGGGGTACACCGCCCATGCCGTCGCCACCGCCGAGGAGGGGCTGGCGGCGCAGCGCACTCTCCGGGCGGACACGGTTCTCATCGACCTGATGCTGCCCGGCATGGACGGCTACGAGTGCATCCGGCAGATGCGCCGCGACGACGACGTGCCGATCGTGGTGGTCAGCGCCCGCGACGACACCCACGACATCGTGGCGGCCCTCGAAGCGGGCGCCGACGACTACGTGGTCAAACCGATCGCGGTGAAGGAGCTGGCGGCCCGCCTGCGCGCCCTGCGGCGCCGGGCCCGGGCGGTCGCCACCCCACCGGCGCCCCCGACCACGTCGGTGCTGACCTTCGGCGAACTGGAGGTCCGCCCGGAGGCCGGGGAGGTTCGGCTGCGCGGCGCACCGGTGGCCGTCACCCGCACCGAGTTCCGGCTGGTCTGCGAACTCGCCGACCACCCGGGCCTGGTGCTGTCCCGGCAGCAGTTGCTGCAGCGGGTGTGGGGGCACGAGTTCGGTGACGAACGGGTGGTGGACGTGCACGTGGGCCGGCTGCGCCAGAAGATCGAGGACGAGACCGGCAATCCGCGGCACCTGGTGACGGTCCGCGGACTGGGCTACAAACTCCAGCCGTGAAACCGATCGGCCTGCGGGCCCGGGTCAGCGCGGCGTTCGCCCTGGGCGCGCTGATCCTGTCCGCGTGCGTGAGCCTGGTGTCGTACGAGTCGACCCGCAACACCCTGTTCGGTGAGCGGGAACGAGCCGCGGTCCGGGCCACCTACTACGACGCCGCCGTGGTGAACGCGGGCATCACCGGCGCCGACCCCAACATCCTCGAGGTGCTGCGCGCGCTGGACACCGGCTCCGACCGGTACGTGCTGGTCTATCTCGACGGACAGTGGCACTCACGCAGTGCCGACCCGGCCGCCGACATCGCCGTACCCCAAGGTCTGCAGGAGATGACAGCCGGCGGTGAGCCGGGCGCACAACGCATCCGCCGCGACGGCGGCCCGGCCTTGATCGTGGGTATCCCACTGGTCGGCGGCGCGGTCTTCTACGAGATCTTCTCGATGGGCGAGCTGCAGCGCACCCTGCAGACCCTGGCGCTGGTCCTGACCGCCGTCGCCATCATGGTCGCGGCCGCCGGGGCAGCGGTCGGCTGGTACGTCACCCGGCACGCCCTGCATCCGCTGACCGCCGTCGCCGAAGCGGCCCGGGGGATAGCCGGCGGCGACCTGACCACCCGCCTCGACCCGGACACCGAACCCGACCTGGCCCCGCTGTCGGCCGCCTTCAACGACATGGCCGACCAGCTCAGCAGACGCCTGGAACGCGACCGCCGGTTCGCCGCCGACGTCAGCCACGAACTGCGCTCGCCGTTGCAGACCCTGGAAGCCGCCGCCAGCGTGCTGCACAAGCGCCGCGACACCCTGGATGACCGTTCGGCCGCCGCGATCAGCCTGGTAACCGCCGAGATCGCCCGATTCCAGGCCCTCGTCAACGACCTGCTCGAACTGGCCCGCAGCGACCGCCCGGCCCACCGCGAACAGGTGGACGTGCCGGAACTGGCCCAGCGGGTCTGCCGTTCCCGGAACCTGCCCGCCGACCTGGTCGAGGTGACCGCCGACGCGCCGCAGTGGTGGCACGTCGACCGGCGGCGGGTGGAACAGGCACTGGGCAACCTGATCGACAACGCGAACCGCTACGGCGGCGGGCCGGTCACCGTCCGGGTCGGCGCCGGTTACCTGGAAGTCGACGACGAGGGGCCGGGTGTGGCCGAGAAGAACCGGGTCACCATCTTCGACCGGTTCGTGCGCGGTCCGGCGGCCAACTTCCGCGGCGGCACCGACGGCACCGGACTCGGTCTGGCGATCGTGGCCGGGCACGCCGCCGCACACGGTGGCGACGCCAGCGTCTCCGAGCGCCCGGGTGGCGGCGCGCGGTTCCGTTTCACCCTCCCCGGATTCGAGACCTCATGATCGTACGGCGGATCGCAGTCGTTCTTCCTGCTCTGTTCGTGTTGTCCGGGTGCGGTGTGCCGGTTCAGGACGAACCGCATCCGATCACCCTGCCGCGCCGGCCCCTCAACGTCACGTCTTCGGCGGCGGCCTCCACCGACCCGGTCGGCGAGGTGGCCCAGGTGCTCTGCCTGATCCGGGACAGCCGCCTGGTCCAGACGGTCCGGCGGGCCGACGCGGTCCCCACCCCGCAGCGGCAGCTCGACCTGCTGGCGGCCGGCCCGAACCTGCCCGAACAGCAGCAGGGCCTGACCACCGCGCTGGCCACCACCACGCTGACGGTGACTCTGCCGCCGGGCAGCACCACCGCCGCCGTGGAGGTTACCGAGACGGATGAGGGCGCCGGCCGCAGCGACGAGGTGCTCGCCTACGGCCAGATCGTCTGCACGCTCACGTCCCGCGCCGACATCGCCGGGGTCACCTTCCAGCGGGAGGGCCGTTCGCTGCAGGTTCCGCGTGGTGACGGCACGTTGTCGGGCAGCCCGTTGCGCGCGGCCGACTATCGTTCGTTGATAGGGCCGCTCTGAGGATGTCCTCGGACCGGCCGGATGTGACGAGAGTGTCATGGGGGAGTGCCCCACGTTCGGGGTATACCTCGTAGGACGGGGTTCGCGCACCGATAGGTGGTGAGGGAAGTTGTCCACCAGAGACACACGCCGGGAGTTCGAGGAGATCATCGGCCGCCTTGCGGCTGAGGATCCAGGCATCGCCCGGCCGGTCCGGATGATCACGCGCCGGGTGCAGATCATCATTCTGGCGGTGATCGGCGCGCTGGTGTGGGCCGGCCTGTCGGTCCTGATGGTGGTCTGGGGCGCTGCCGGAGTGGCGGTGACCTGCGCTGCCGTGCTGGTCACGGTCGGCTTGGGGGTGTGGTTCACGCGACGCCGCGACCGGGCTTGACCGTTTGTGGCCATCCGGGGTGGGGTAGTGCGATCGTCATGACTCCGATCTCCATGACCCCGGTCTTCATGACGACGATGGATACCCCCGTCGACCCGGACCGCTACCCGCCGCTGGATCCCGGCGCGCCGATTCCGGACGATCCGGGCGAACTGTCGCCGGACAGCCCGGACCCGCTGCCGCCGCCTCCGGTGGAGCCGATCCCGGTCGAGCCGGTGCCCGCCGAGCCCGTCCCGGACGAGGCACCGCCGGTCCCCGAACCGGCGTGACGCTGCCCTGCGGCCGTTTTCAGCTTCAGGTGGTCGCCGACGGGTTGACGCGGGCCGTCACCGTCAGGGTCTTCGACTCGGTGCCCTCGGGGCCGGCGACCGCAAGCGTGTAGGTGTGGGTCTGCTCGCCGCCCGGGTCCCCGCCACACGGGAAGTTGATCGTGGCGGTGTCCTCGGCGGCGTAGGTGGCGTAGACGCCGGGCCCGTCGACGGACAGGGTGGTCTGCTTCGCTCCCGTGACCGTCCACCCGAGGACGACCGGCTGCCCGTCGAGTCGCGCCTGATCGGTTCCGGACGGGCAGGTCGGCTTCTGCGTCACGTGATACGTGACGATGACCGGACCTCGTACGCTCGCTGTTCTCGTGGTCTTCGGCTGCCGGGCGGAGGAGACCGGTTTACCGGATGCCGGCTCGGCCGCCATGGACGCGGGAATCGAAGCGCCGGGCCCCGGAAGCGGGACTTCGGAGACCTCACGCGGGGACACGCCATCGGCCCCGCGTTGGGCACCGGTGGCGGAATCGCGGGCCCGGGACAGAGACAGCCCGGCCGCCACCCCCAGGATCACCATGGCGATCAGTACGGTGACGAACCATCGGACTTTTGGAGCCGGCACAGCGTCCTCCCAGGTGGGGCCGGATTTCGCGGCAGTCTATGAAGGATCTCGGCACTGCCGGGCAAGCTGAAGGCGCGCGTGGCACGAAGCCGGTACCCGGCGCCGGTGATCCTGCGGCCCTGCTATAGGTAGTCGAGTGGACAACAGTGAGGGCCGGCCGCAGATCCGGGATGTCGCGGCGGCGGCCGGAGTCTCCTATCAGACCGTGTCGCGGGTGCTGAACAACTCACCGCGAGTGCGGCCGGAGACCCGCCAGCAGGTGCTCGACGCGATGAAGCTGTTGCGGTACAGCCCTAACCGGGCGGCGCAGACCCTCGGTTCGGGGCGGGCTAACGCGGTCACCGTGGTCACGTCGAACACGACCCTGTACGGGTACGCGGGAGTCCTCCAGGGTGTCGAGGAGGCCGGCCGGCAGTTGGGCCTGGCGGTGGGTGTGCGGGTGGTGGAGTCGGAGAATCCCGCCGACGTGCGGCAGGCCGTGGACCACCTCAGCGACCCGAGCGCCGGAAGTGTGGTGGTGGTGGCGTTCGACCCGGCGGGTGCGGCGGTGTTGCGGGCGCTGCCGTCGAAGGTGCCGGTGGTGGCCGCGACCGAGGCGGGCGGGTTGCCGGGCAGTGACCGGTCGATGCTGTTCCTGGACGAGCGGGCGGCGGCGGCCGAGGCGACCCGGCATCTGCTCGATCTGGGGCACCGAACCGTGCATCACGTGGCGATCCCGTCGGAGGCGCGGGCGAGTGCCCGGCAGAGTGGCTGGCGGGAGGCGCTGTCCGCGGCGGGCCGGGAGGTTCCGGCGATAGTGGCAGCGGGCTGGGACGTGGGTTCGGCCTTCGCCGCGACTGCCGAGTTGACCAGGGATCCGCTGGTCACGGCGATCCTCTGTGGCAACGACGACACGGCTCTGGCGGTGCGGCGGGCGCTGTACGAGGCGGGCCGTGACGTGCCGGGCGAGGTGAGCATCGTGGGCTTCGACGATGTGCCGTCCGCGGCTTTCTGGACGCCGGCTCTGACCACGGTGCGGATGGATTTCCTGGGGCTGGGCCGGGCGTGTGTGGCCGAGCTGGCCGGGGTGCCGGTGACCCGTCCGCAGGTGCCGCATCTGGTGGTGCGGGAATCGACGGCCGCACCGGCTGCCGGTGCGGCGAAGTAACAAAAACGTAACACACCCTTTCCGTTCACCGGTGTGACCGGTCACACTGGTCCTGTCCTCAACGCGTGTGACCGGTCACATGGACAGGCGTCAAAATCCCCCTCCCTCGAAACGAGGAGCGCCATGAGACGAAAGCTCGCCATCGCGGTGGTAGCCACCACGACCGCCTCCCTGCTGACCGCGCCGCCGGCCAGTGCCGCACCCTCCCAGATCTCGTTCGACCTGGCCACCAGCACCGGAGCGCTGCGCTACGGCGCCACCGGCTTCCTGTACGGCCTCGGCGACGAGGGCATCCCCAACGAGACCATGCTCGCAGCGCTCAAACCCCAGGTCACCGCGCAGAAAGCGCCGGACGGGCTGCAGCACCCGAACGGTGACGCGCTACGGATCGCGCCGATGTTCAAACGCGCCGGCGGACGCGACATCCAGATCTACATGCAGGACGTCTACCAGCAGTGGCCGTACGAGAACCTCGGTATCGCCGACTACCTGACCAAGGTCGACATTCAGGCCCGGAAGGTCGTTGCCGACCCGTACCGCAGCTCCTATGTCTATGTGCCTTTCAACGAACCCGATCAGATCTGGTACGCGGGCAACCTGAGTGGTCTGCTCGCCGACTGGAAGACCGTCTACCAGCGGATCCGCTCGATCGACCCGAGCGCCCGGATCGCCGGGCCCGGCTTCGCCGCCTACCGGTCGGCCGACCTGCGGACCTTCCTGACGTACGCCCGCGACAACGGCGTCCTGCCGGACGTGATGGCCTGGCACGAACTCGGCGACGACTTCTACAGCAGCTGGCAGCAGCACTACGACGACTACCGGGCGATCGAGACGAGCCTCGGCATCAGCGCCCGGCCGATCAGCATCAACGAGTACGGCCGCTCCTCCGGTGACCTGGGCGTGCCCGGCAACCTGGTGCAGTTCGTGGCCAAGTTCGAGAACAGCAAGGTCGACGGCTGCCTCGCCTACTGGACCACCGCCGGCGGGCTCAACGACCTGGTCACCCGCAACAACCAGGCGACCGGCGCGTGGTGGCTCTACAAGTGGTACGGCGACCTGACCGGCAACACTGTCGCCGTCACCCCACCGTCGTCCGGCGGCTCGCTGCAAGGGCTCGCGGCGGTCGACGCCACCAAGAAACAGGCCCGGATCATCCTCGGCGGCAACAACCCGGCCTCCGGTACGTACGACACCAACGTCCAGGTCAAAGGCATTCCCAGCTACCTCGGTACGACCGTGCACGCGACCGTCTGGGGTGTCGACGGCTCCGGTCTCAACCCGTCCACCGGACCGTACGTGGTGACCGAAGGTGACTTCACCGCCAGCAGCGGTCAGGTGACGATTCCGCTGACCGGGCTCAAGGGCACGTCGGCATACCACGTGGTCCTGACCCCGAACACCGACCGGTCCACGGCTCTGAGCAGCCGTCACGAGGCCGAATACGCGGTACTCGGCGGCACCGCGAAGATCACTTACGGCACCGGCACCGGCTACTCCGGGACCTACTTCACCGAGGGGTACGGCGGCAGCACCACCGCCTCCACGAAGTTCGTCGTCACGGCGCCCGCCGACGGCTACTACAACCTGAGCCTGCGATACAGCGCCGGCCCCTACACCGGGGCACCGGCCAACCGGTCGATCCGGCTGCGGGTCAACGGCTCCAACCTGACCGACGTGGCCCTGCCCGGCACCGCCGACTGGAACACCTGGAACACCGTCACCACCAAGGTGTACCTGCCGGCCGGCGTCAACCGGATCGAGTACAACGCCTACGCCACCGACGACCGGGACGCCGTCAACCTCGACTACCTGGACCTCACCGCCACCACCGGGACGGTCACCGCGTACGAGAGCGAGAGCTCGGCCAACACCCGCGGCGGCACCGCGGTCGTGACCGCCGACAGCGCCGCATCCGGTGGCAACTACGTCGGGTGGATCGGCGCTGGAGCGGCCAACACGCTGCGCTTCAACGGGGTGAACGCGCCCGCGGCCGGCCGGTACCGGCTGGTCGTCAGGTACGCGAACGCCGAGGTCGTCGGCGAACACCAGTACAACAACAACATCGTGGACCGGTACGCCGAGATCAGCGTCAACGGCGGGGCGGTGAAGAAGCACTACTTCCGCAACACGCTCGCCTGGACCACCTACTACACCACGACCGTCGACGTGGACCTGGCGGCCGGCGCCAACACGATCACGTTCGGCAACCCCTCATCGGGCTACGCGCCGAACATCGACCGCATCCAGATCGCCGCCGTCCTCGGCTGATCCCGCCTACCGCGTCGATCTCGCTCAGCAAGGAGTCAGTGTGAGCTTGGCCTGGGGACCGTTCGTCCTCGAAACACCCGTCGACGGACCGGTCAGCCTGCGTCTCGGCGCGGGGGCGGCACAACCGCTGGTAGAAGTGCTGACCGCCGGGTCCGGGCGGGGGCACGTCTCCGCCCGGTTCTCCGAGACGACAATCGGCCGTCAGCTACGGCTAGCCGTAGCTGAGGACTGTTTTGAGGTGTTGCACGTTCGCCTGCGTGACGACGTGAGCGGACTGACCGCCGACGTCGAGCTTCGTTCGGCGGACCGGTCGACCGGTCTCCAGGCCACCACCACGATCACCAATGACGGCCCCGAGCAGATCCTGCTGCTCGGGGTCACCATCCTCGCGATCGGCCTGGGCCGGGTCGACGACCTGGACCTGATCTCCGGCGACAGCGAGTGGCTGGGTGAGGGCCGATGGACACGCCGGAGGTTGCGGGACGTCGTGCCGGACCTGAACCTGCGCGCCCACGGCCAGGACGGCCGCGGCCGATACGCCGTGACCAGTAACGGAACCTGGTCGACCGGCGCACACCAGCCGACCGGTGTCCTCGTCGACCGGGTGACCGGCGATGCCGTGGCCTGGCAGGTGGAGAACAACGGGCCGTGGCGGTGGGAGACCGGCGAGCGCCTCGACGGCGCCTACCTGTCCCTGCTCGGGCCGACCGACATCGATCACCAGTGGCAGCGGTCGCTGCTGCCGGGGGAGTCCTTCACCACGGTGCCCGCCTCGATCGGTTTCGGGTCGGGGCTGGACGGTGCGGCCGCCGCGCTCACCGCGCAGCGGCGGGCTCTACGGCGGCCTCATCCGGATGCGGCGGCGTTGCCGGTGATCTTCAACGACTACATGAACACGCTGATGGGCGACCCGACCACGGCGAAACTGCTGCCGCTGATCGACGCGGCGGCGGCGGCCGGAGCCGAGGTGTTCTGCATCGACGCCGGCTGGTACGACAACGACACCAACTGGTGGGACAGCGTGGGCGAGTGGCAGCCGTCCACCACCCGGTTCCCCGGCGGGCTGGGCGAGGTCGTCGACCAGATTCGATCACTCGGCATGGTTCCGGGCCTGTGGCTGGAGCCCGAGGTGATCGGCGTCCGCAGCCCGATGGCCGGCAAACTGCCCGCCGAGGCGTTCCTGCAGCGGGGCGGCGTGCGGCTGATCGAACACGGTCGCTACCACCTCGACCTGCGCCATCCGGCGGCCGTGGCACACCTCGACGAGGTGGTGGACCGCCTCGTCGAACAGTTCGGTGTCGGCTATTTCAAACTCGACTACAACATCGATCCGGGTACGGGTACCGACCTGGCCGTGGCCAGCCCCGGCGCCGGACTGCTCGACCACAACCGGGCTCACCTGGACTGGCTCGACCGGCTGTTCGAGCGGCACCCGGGGCTGATCCTGGAGAACTGTGCCTCCGGCGGGATGCGCGCCGACTACGCCTTGCTCAGCCGGATGCAGCTCCAGTCGACAAGCGACCAGCAGGACTTCACGAAGTACCCGCCGATCGCCGTCTCGGCACCCCTTGCGATCCTGCCGGAACAGGCCGCCAGCTGGGCCTATCCGCAGCCGGAGATGAGCGACGAGGAGATCGCCTTCACGATGTGCACGGGCCTGCTCGGGCGCCTGTATCTCTCCGGGCGGCTGGACACGATGTCGCCCGGACAGTTCGGTTCCGTGCGTGACGGGGTCGAGGTCTTCCGTTCGATTCGGGGCGACCTGGCGACCGCGGTGCCGGTGTGGCCGCTCGGGCTGCCCGGCTGGGACGACACCTGGCTCGCGCTCGGACTCCGCACCGGGGACACCCTCTACCTGGGGATCTGGCGGCGCGCGGGGGCCCCCGACTCGGTCGAACTGGACCTGGACGTGTCAACAGCCGACATCGACGTGCTGTATCCGCGGCAGCTGCCTGAATGGGCGTACCAGATCAATGGCGAAACCGGCTCGCTGACCGTGACCACCACCGCCTCCTCCGCACCGCACGCCGCGCGGATCCTCCGGATCCGCACCTCCTGATAAGGATCGCCATGAAACGCTGGATAGCACTGGGCGCGGCCCTCACCCTGGGCCTCACCGCCTGTTCCGACCCCTCCGCCTCCGACAGCGGCACCGGTACGGGTGCCGTGACCTGGGCCGATCCGGTCGCCGAACTGGACGGCGTCAAGCTCACCATCTGGGCCGCGCAGAACAGCAACACCGTCCCGAAAGCGGTCGTCGCCGGATTCCAGCAGGCCACCGGCGCGACTGTCGAGATCGTCACGGTGCCCGACCCGTACGAGCAGAGTGTGCAGACCAAGGTCGCCACCGGTGATAAGCCGGACCTGGCGTTCTGGCAGCCCACCGCCTCGATGCTGACCGCGATCAACGCCAAGTCCAACCTGCAGCCGCTGACCGGCGCGCCGTGGTTGTCCTCGCTGGATCCGGCGCTGAAGGACATCACCGGGCTGCTCGACGACACCCGGTACGCGGCGCTGATCACCAGCCCGGCCGTCGAGGGGGTGTACTACAACAAGGAGGTCTTCGCTGCCCAGGGCATCACCGCGACGCCGAAGAACTTCGACGAGATGGTCACCGTCGCGCGGACGCTGAAGACCAAGGGGGTCACGCCGTTCTACGAGATGGGCGCCGACCGCTGGGCCACCCAATGGTGGGTGCAGGTGCAACTCGCCGACGCCGCCAAGGCCGGGCTGTGGGACCGGATCAATTCCGGTCAGGCGAAGTTCACCGACCCGGACGTGGTCAAGACCATCGCGACCTACGACTCGCTGATCAAGGAGGGGCTGTTCAACAGCGACATCAAGACCGCGAAATTCGAGGATCAGGGTACGGCTCTGCTGGACGGTAAAGCGGCAATGGCGGTGCAGGTTAACTCGTTCTTCGGACAGCTCCAGGCCAAGTCCGACACCGCCACACTGAACACGAAGATCGGCTTCTTCCCGATCTCGCCGTCCGGCAACGTCGGCACGTTCATCCCCGACCAGTCCAACGCCCTCGTCGCGTTCAAGACCGGCGACACCAAGCGCGAGGCGGCCGCCCGTCAGCTGCTCGCCTACTGGATGGGCCCGGGTTACCAGGGCTTCGTCACCGACCGCAACACCATCTCGCTGCAGCCCGCGGTCGCCAGCCCTGCCGGCGTACCCCAGGCGCTCCTGGACGTCCATGCCTCTCTGCCGACCGCGGTCGGATCCATGCAGGCCCTGGCCGTCGCCAACCCCGACCTCTACATCAACCTGGCCGACATGATCGCCGGAACGATGACTCCGGAACAGGTAGCCAAGGCCACCCAGGATCAGTTCGAACAGCTCGCGAAGGCCGCCGGTTACTTGAAGTGACGACTCTGGTTACGGGTGCGCCGGGGACCATCAACCGGCGCACCCACCCCCTCTGGTTCCTGGCTCCGGCGTACGGGCTGCTGCTCGTCTTCTTCTTCCTGCCGACCGTCTTCAACTTCATCTATGCGTTCACTGACTGGTCCGGTTTCAAAGCCGCGATCAACCCGGTCGGTTTCGAGAACTTCAGCCAGCTGACCTCGGACGGCACCCTGTTCCGGGCATTGCGGATCACCCTCGTTTACGCGGTTCTCGTCGCTGTCTTTCAGAACCTGTTCGGTTTCCTGCTGGCCGTGCTGCTGGAACGCGACACGGTCGTCAACCGGATCGCCCGCACGTTCTTCCTGATCCCGGTGCTGATGTCGGCGCTCGCCGTCGGCTACATCTTCCAGGCGCTGTTCAAAGGCACCACGCTGCTGGCCGACACCACCTGGACGATCGTGGTGGTCGCGCTGATCCACGCCTGGAAGTGGATGGGGCTGTCCATGCTGATCTACCTGGCCGGCCTGAAGACGATCTCGCTCGACGTGACCGAGGCCGCGAGCATCGACGGGGCGTCCCGCTGGACGGCTTTCTGGAGGATCCGGGTGCCGCTGCTGGCACCGGCCGTCACGTTCAACGTCGCGACCGCGCTGCTCGGTTCGATGAACGGTTTCGACATCGTGCAGGCCACCACCGGCGGTGGCCCCGCCCGGACCACCGAGATCCTGAACATCTTCATCTACCGGACCTTCGGCCAGGGACTGTTCGCGCAGGCCACCACCATGAGCCTGATGCTGTTCCTGCTGGTGGCGCTGATGGCGTTCCCGGTCATCTACGTGCTCCGCAAGAGGGAGGAGGTGCTGTGACCCGCCGCTTGCAACCTTTCGTCGCGCTTTTTCTGGTCGCGGCCGTCATCGGGGTGCCGCTGTGGCTGGTGGTCGCCACCGCCGGAAAGTCCCAGGGCGAGGCCGTCGACCCCGACCTGTCACCGCCGTCCACCTGGCACCTGTGGGAGAACCTGCGTCAGGTGTGGGTCGACGCGGACATTCCGGCGGCGTTGTTCGGCAGCCTGCTGATCGTGGTGCCGACCGTGGCGGTCGTGCTGATCCTGGGTTCGATGGCGGCGTGGGTGCTGGCCCGGCGCACATCCCGGCTGACCGCGGTCCTCTACGCCCTCGGCATCAGCGGCATCATCCTGCCCCCGGCCGTCGTCACCGTCGTCCTGCTGCTGCGCCAGCTGGGCCTGGCCGGAACCGTGACCGGCATGATCGGCGTCTACGTCGGCATCTACCTGTCCACGGTGATCTTCTTCGTCACCGGTTTCGTCCGCACCATCCCGCCGTCGCTGGAGGAGGCCGCCCAGATCGACGGCGCCGGCCCGGTCGCGGTCTTCCGTCGCGTGGTCCTGCCACTGCTCCGCCCGGTGCTGGCAACAGCGACGATCCTCATTTGCTTGTACGTGTGGAACGACGTGTTCTACGCCTTCTTCGTCATCGGCGGCCGCGTCGACACCCTGCCGCTGAACCTGTTCCAGGTGGCGAGCGCCGGCTTGTACCTGAACAACTGGCACTTGATCTTCGCCTACGTACTCCTGATGAGCCTCCCGCTGATCGTCACGTTCGCGATAGCCCAGCGCCGAATCATCTCCGGCATCACCAGCGGCGCCGTGAAGTGACGGCGGTCGTGACGAGCTGGCCCGACCGGCTCCTCACCGGTCGCTGACGGCGTCGGAGCCGTGAATCCACGCGACCATCTCCGGGTGCTGGAGCCGTCAGCGAACAGCATCTGCACGCCGTCGGTGGTCTCCCGGATGCCGGTGCAGCGGTGGTTCAGGTGCACCAGGCTGTCGAAGGCGGACCGCAGCACCCGGTGGAAGTCGGCCCGGTGGATGCCGAGGAACGGGCCGCCGAACCGCTGCTCGTACCAGTCGCCCATCGGATGCTGGTAATCGACGGCACCGGTCCGCCAGTGGTGGAAACAGATGCGGGCCAGGTTGCTGGAGACCGCACGGACCGGCCCGCCCAGCCCCAGAGCGTCGAGGACCCGCATGCCGTTGGCACCGAGCGACACCCCGGCGCCGATCTCGGACAGGGAGCCGGCCTGCTCGTACACACGAACGGAAAGGCCCTTGGCCCGAAGGGCTATCGCCGCTGCCAGTCCACCGATCCCGGACCCGATCACCGCTATCTCACCGGCGGTCATCAATGCAATGTAGAGCAGATAGGGTCGCGGGGTGAGTCGGCGACTGGCCGCGTACGCGGTGTGTATCCAGGACGAGCGGGTGCTGATCACCCGGTTCAAAGGCGGGCACTGGACCCTGCCCGGTGGTGGTGTCGAGCCGGGGGAGGATCCGTTCGACGCGGTGACCCGGGAGGTCTCCGAGGAGACCGGTTACGAAGCGGTGGTGGAGCGGCTTCTCGGCGTCGATTCGCGGGTCGTCCCGGAGGCGGAACGGCTGGGGCCCGGGGTCGGCGACCATCAGAACGTCGGAGTCTTCTACCAGGTTCGGATCGTCGGCGGCGCGTTGCGGGGCGAGCTGAACGGGGACACCACCGAACCGGCCTGGATCCCGGTCGCGGAGGTTCCCGGCCGGCCCCGGTCGTCGCTGGTCGATATCGGTCTGGCGCTGGCCCGGGAGCTTCCGGTGACCGGGCACGTCGATGCGGTTCGGGTCGGGGGCCTGCTCAAACACTGACGCTATATGCTCAGAAAACTGTGCAAAACGGCCCGCTTCGACTGCTGGGAACCGGGCCGCGAGCTGCGGCCCGGCAAGCTGGTGTCCTCCTCGCCGTGGCGGGGCTACTGGCGCTGCTCGGCATTCTCAACGACCCGGGAGGTTCCGGCCGGTTGCTCGTCGTCGCCCTCTGTGACGCCGCGCTGGCCCTGGTCACGCTGCTCGTGCCGTGGGAGCGGCTGCACCCGCACTCGCCGGCCGTGGCGGGACTCGGCGCGTTCGCCGTGCTCGGGCTCTCCACCTGGTCGTTCGGTGGGGTCGCGACCGGGACCGGGCCGTTCCTGGTGCTGCTGTACGCCTGGTCCGCCCTGCACTTCCCGCGCTGGATCCTCGGCGCCTACGCGTTGCCGGCCACGGTCGCCTACCTGGTACCGCTGATCATCACCGACCAGCCGCCGATCATCCTCGGCAGCGCGTTCATCCTGCTGCCGGCCGCGCTCGCCGTCGCGTTCCTGATCGAGGCCCAGGCTCGCCACCTGCGCGACGACCGGCTCCGGCTGGCCCGGATCGAGCAGTGGCGGACCGCGATGATCAACACCTTGGCCCATGACGTACGGGCACCGCTGAGCACCGTACGCGTGGTGCTCGAAGAACTGCGCGAGACCGCCACCGGCCAGAGCGCCCGCATGCTGGACGCCGGCCTGCGCCAGACCGCCCGCATCGCCCGCCTCGCCGACGGCCTGCTCGACGTGCACCGCATCGACAGTTCCGGCGAACTCAAACTCGACCGCGCCCACCATCCGGCACATGCCCTGGTCGAAGACGCTTTATCGTACGTTCGCGACGACGTCGACGTGCGTGCCGACGTCGGTGAGGACATCACCCTCTACGTCGACAAACAGCGTTTCGAACAGATCCTGTTGAACCTGATCACCAACGCCCTGCGGTACGGGAAAGCACCGGTGATCGTCAGTGTGGTCCGGGACGGGGCGTTCGACCGGCTCGAAGTCCGCGACCACGGTCCCGGCATCCCGGAGACCCTGCGCCCGCGCCTGTTCAGCCAGTTCGCCGCCGAGGGCGCGCAGGGGGTCGGGCTCGGGCTCTGGATCGTCCGCCAGTTCGCCGCCGCCCACGGCGGGCAGGCCTCCGCCGAGGCCCGCGACCCCGGAGTCGCGATGGTCGTCACCTTTCCGGTGGCCGACCCCATCCCGCCCGCCGGAACCTGAGACCGCCGGAACCGTGCCGAACCCCGGCGGGGGTCAGGCGGGCCGCCCCCGGTCCCAGCCGGGTGGTAGGTCGCCCGGTGTCGCCGGCCAGGACGGGTCCGGGGTGAAGTCGCACCAGGTGCCGTCGAACGGGAACGCGCCCGCCTCGACCAGCGCCACGATCTCCTTGCCGGCCCGGCGCACCCGGTCCTCGTCGTCGACCCAGTAGGAGTCCGGCATCGCCAGCCGGTCGGCGAACTCCTCCTCGTCCTTCCACCGCCACGTGCGGTCCGGATCGATCACCACGTCGAGATCCCAGTCGGTGGTGTCGACCCCGGCCAGGTCGCCGTCCCGCCAGGTCACCGACGGCGCTTCGAGATTGCCGTACCACCGGTAGAAATGTCCCTCCGGGGTGAAGAACCAGCGAATCGAGTAGTCGCGCCCGCGCGGCACCCAGGTCAGCGCCCCGTGACCGATCGTGTGCGGCGCGGGCACCCGCTCCGACGACGACCACTCCGGGAGCGGCGTCGCGGTGATGCCCCGCCCGTCCGGCATGTTGAAATGCCAGCCCCGGGTGCCGGCCGCCACCCACAGCACCACCGCGTCACCGCGGTCCTCGACCACTCGCTGCGGAACCACCATCCCCAGCCGGTCCCGCTGCCAATGTCGCAGGTAGACGACCTCACCCCGCACGAACGTTTCCGGCATGCGGTCAGGCTATCGGTTCGCCGGATTTGCCGGTACGGGGTTGGACGGCGTCTGACGAACGTCTTACGCTGGCGAAGTGGGGTATGAATGGCTGACGGAGGCGCTGGCCCGGCTGCGCGACATCGAATCGCAGGAGGTCACCCAGGTGCTCTCGGCGCAGCGGCGACTGCCGTTGGCCGCGGAGAGCGCCGGTGTGCACTTCCTGACGATCAGTGGGCGCACCGGGGACGGCCGGCCGCTCGTGGTGGCCGTTCGGCTGCTCGGCGGGCATCGGCAGCAGATCATCGGCGCCCGTGAGATGACCCCGGAGGAACTGGTGCGGTTCAAGACCTGGGAGGCGGACGAATCATGAGCGTTCAATACAACGACGATCAGATCTCGGCGGCGGCGGCGGCGTTCGCGGCCGGGGACGTCACCTACCACGAGTCGGTTCCGGTGCAGGCCCCGCCGGTGCCGGATGCCGAGCCGATGGTGCCGCTCGGCATCCGGGTGCCGCCGATGCTGGCCCAGCGGATCAGGGCCGCCGCCGACCAGGCCGGAGTGCCGTACTCGCAGCTGGTCCGGGAATGGATCGAACTGGGCCTCACCGAGATGGCCGGCGATCTGACCGTGTCGGTGTCGGTGCTGCGCCGGGCGATAGCGCATGCGGCCCAGACCGGTCACGCCGCTTGACCAACGACAAGACCCACTTGCCGGTACGCATGGCGGCGTGACGATTCGACTATGTGTGCTGTTGTGGGCGCGGCCGGGCCAGGAGCAGGCTCTGGAGGCGTACGAGAACGCGGTGTTGACCTTGCTCGCCGACCATGACGGGCGGCTGCTGCAACGCGCCCGCACGCTTCCCGGCGCCGCCGACGCCGCACCGGCCGAGATCCAGCTGATCGAATTCGGCGGCCAGGCCGGTTACGACGGGTTCCTGGCCGACGAACGCCGGACGGCGATGACGGCGCGGAGAGACGCGGCCGTCGCCCGGACCGAGATCTATCCGGTGGCGCTCTGACCTCGTACCGTCGTCGGCGGTCCTCAGGTTTTGTCGTACCCGGGCGATAGCGTGCGTGGCACCTCGGCGATCGACGACGGTCGCCGGGGGTGATGTCGGCATGCGTGGGTGAGGGCTGGAAATGCAGCGGTTCGAGGTTGTCGACGAGGCCACGTTGGTGGTCCCGCCGGTCTGGCTGAAACAGCGGACGCCACGGCGGGGCAGTGTGGGGGTCAAGCCGTTCGTCCCCGATCCGGAGGCCCGCGCGCTGGTCCAGCGGCTTCTGGCCGGCACGGACCCCGGCGAGGTGACCGGGATGCTGGACGCCGGCACCACCGAGGAAGCGGTTCGGGTCGCCGCGCTGGCCTGGCGGCACGACAGCCGGGACGCGCCGCCGCTCGGGGCGGCCGCGATCGCCATGCTGCTGGCCAGTGGCCAGATGGCTCACTCCGAGGACATGGTGAGGTTCGCCGACCTGTGGATCAGTGAGCGTGACCTGGCGTTCGCCGCGGTGGCCGCGGTGGAGCTGATGTCGCTGGTGGTCCTCGACGACACCGCCCCACCACACCATCGGTACTGGGCCAGCGCCACGCGCGGGGTGCGCCACCTGAAGCCCGGTGAGTCGAGTCCACCCGGACGGTCCGACGCCCCGTTCCGGATCCTGCTGCGGGTCCGGGCCGCGCTGGCCGCGGCGCCCGAGGAGGAGTTCGAGCAGGTGCAGGCCGCGCTGGAGCCGTTCCGGTCCGGGCTGCCGGAGACCCGGGTGGCCTGTTCGGTACTGGTGCCGCGAGCCGACTGGGTGGAGCCCGACGTGGCGGCGGCGGTCGCCGGTGCCGACGCGGTCCGGGCCGGCATGCTGATCTACGCCGCGGGCACGGGCGAACAGGCCGAGGCGCTGGCCGGGCTGACCAACCACTGGAGTCTGCTGCGCCGGCACGGTGCGGTGTATTCGCTGGTCGACGGGCTGGGTGCGGCGGCCGCACCGGCGATGTTCCGGTGGTACGACCGGGACGTCAGCCTCCTCGGGGTGGCTGTCGAGCGCTGGTTGCTGTCGGTGCTGGCCACGCTGCCCGGTGATGAGGTGATGCGCGGTCTGGTCGAGCGGATCACCGTCCGCAACGTGAGACCGGCGCTGCTGGACGCGGCCACCCGTTTCCCGTCCCGTGCGATGCGGATCCTGGCCGAGCACGGCGGCGAACGGGCTGTCGCCGAGCTGCTGCACACCCATGTGCTGGGCCACCTCGACCTGGTCGAGCAGGTCCGGCCCGGACTGAGTCCGGCGGCTGCCGCCCGGATCGAGGCCATCGTGAGTGCTGCCGCCACGGTGGTGGCGGCGCCGGTGTCGGCGCTGCCGGGTGTTCTCGCCGAACCGCCGTGGCAGCGTCGCGCCAAGACCGGCAAACCCCCGGTGATCACCGGGCTGACCTGCGCGGACGAGCCGTCGGTGAGCTGGCTGCCGGATGAGCGGGAGCAGTGGGCCCGGACTCCGGCGGCCACCGGCCCCTACAGCGGGGCCGACTGGGCGAAACTCGCGGAGCGAATCGTCGACGACCGGGCCCCGTCGGCCCATGCGACGGCGTTGTTCACCCAGGCGCCGGAGGAGATCGTTCGCCCGGTCCTCACCCGGTGGAATCCGCGCTACCTGTGGGATGCCACCGCCGGGCTGCGGCTGACGGGTGTGCGGTTCGGCGCCGACGCGACGCCGGTGCTGTTGACCGCTGCCCGGGTCAATCCGGTGGAGTACGGGCCGTTGCTGATGCCGTTCTCCTCGCCCGAGGTGGCCGTGCAGATGGCGGACTGGCTGGCCCGGCTCAAGGCGGCGCGCCGGATCGCCCTCGCGTGGCTGCTGCGGCATCCGGCGGAGGCGGCTCGGGCGCTGATCCCGGCCGCGCTGGGGAAGGCGGGCACCGAGCGCCGGCAGGCCGAGCGGGCGCTGCTCACTCTGCACGCCAACGGCCATACCGAGCACATTCGGGCCGCCGTTTCGGCTTTCGGCCTTCCGGGCGTCGCGGGTCTCGGAGCCGGAGTCGGCGCAGATCCCCGGGCCGACGCCGGTGTGGATCTTGGAGCTGCAGACGTCGCGGGTCTCCCGGCCGATGACGTTGCGGGGCTTCGGGCTGGAGTCGCCGCCGGGGTTGAGGTGCTGCTGGCGACTGATCCGCTGGCGATGTTGCCGGCACGGATGCCGGTGATTCCGGCCTGGGCGGCTCCCGCGCTGCTGCCACCGGTGCGGTTGCGGGACGGTTCCGGGGTGCTGCCGGCCGACGCCGCCGGCAATCTGGTGACCATTCTGATGATCAGTAAGCCCGGTGATCCGTACGCCGGTGTGGAGATCGTCCGTGACGCTGTCGAACCGGCTGACCTCGCCGAGTTCGGGTGGGCACTGTTTCAGCAGTGGCAGTCGGCGGGAGCCGTCGCCAAGGAGAACTGGGCTCTCGACGCGCTGGGGCTGATCGGTGACGACGATACGGTCCGCCGTCTCGCCCCGCTGATCCTGGCCTGGCCCGGTGAGGGTGGCCATGCCAAGGCGGTCAGCGGGGTGACCGTGCTCGCCGCGATCGGCACCGATGTCGCCCTCATGCACCTGCACCGGATTTCGCAGCGGGCCAGGTTCAAGGGCCTCAAGACGGCGGCCGTCGCCAAGATGGACGAGGTCGCCGACGGTCTCGGGCTCACCAGTGAGCAACTCGCCGACCGGCTGGTCCCCGACTTCGGGCTGGACGCCGACGGCAGCCTGCGGCTCGACTACGGCCCGCGTCGGTTCGTGGTCGGGTTCGACGAGCAGTTGCGGCCGTACGTCACCGACGAGTCCGGGAAACGTCTCAAAACGCTGCCCAAGCCGGGTGTCCGCGACGACACGGAGTTGGCTACCGCCTCCTACCAGCGGTTCGCCGCACTGAAGAAGGACGTACGCACGGTCGCGTCCGAGCAGGTCCGCCGTCTGGAACAGGCGATGGTCACCGGCCGTCGCTGGACCGGCGCCGAGTTCCGGGCACTGTTCGCCGGTCATCCGCTGCTCTGGCACATCGTCCGCCGACTGGTGTGGGCCCGCTTCGACGACGGCGGTGGTGGCGTCGGTGGCACGGTCACGGGTTCGCTGCGGATTGCCGAGGACCGCACCCTGGCTACCGTCGACGACGAACCGGCCACCCTCGGCGACGACGAGATCGTCGGGATCGCGCATTCGCTCCAGCTGGATCCGGTGGCGGCTGCCGGGTGGGCCGAGGTGTTCGCCGACTACGAGATCCTGCAGCCGTTTCCGCAGCTCGGACGGGCCACCTTTACGCTGACCCCGGCGGAGGCGGACGGCGCCAGATTGCGGCGGTTCGAAGGTGTCCAGGTGCCGACGACCAAGCTGCTCGCACTGGAACGGCGCGGCTGGCGACGCGAATCCCCACAGGACGGCGGGGTCCAGTCGGTGATCGAGAAGACGATCGCTCCGGGCCGGGTCGTCGCGATCCACATCGAGCCCGGTGTCTCCGTCGGGGAGGTCACCTACTTCCCCGACCAGAAACTGGAGTCGGTGGTGCTGTACGACGGTGCCGGCAGCTGGTGGCGAGACAAGGGCGAACTCACGCTGAACTCCCTCGACCCGGTGGCCGTCTCCGAGATCATCCGGGACCTGACCGAGGTCACCGCCTGATCCGCACGGGCGGTGGTGGCTCTGCGGCCTCGTCGCGGTGGCGGCTTCCCGAACCTCGCCGTGGTGGTGGCTCGACGGAGGAGCCACCACCACAGCGGGGGTCAGTCGCCGTGTCGGGCCGGTGGGCGGGACGGGGCCGGGAGCAGGCGCAGGCGGGCGCGTAGCAGCTCGGCCGACAGGTGGTAGTCGGGGGATTCCTCGTCGGCCGGGTCGGCTTCGGCGGGTTCGTCGGTGTCCTGGTCGTGGTCGGCGCGGGCGTTCAGGGCGCGTTCGGTCTCCCAGCGGAACGACTCCGGGTCCGGTGACGAGCGGGTGATCACCAGGTCGCGGGCGCCCTCGTTGTTCTGGATCATGTCGATGACCTGGTCCAGGACGGTGCCGGGGAAGAGCAGGATCTCGGTGGCCGAATGGCAGTCACCGTGCACGACGTTGACCGAGAAGCCGTGCGAGCGGCCGGCCCGGGAGAACGTGGCGACCAGTACCGACAGATTTTCGCCGGTGTCGGCGAACCGTAGGAACACCTCGGCCTCCACCGGCTGGCGCAGTTCGGCGGCCCAGCCGGGGGACGGGACCCCGGACCCGGTCAGTCGCGCGGCGGCGTCGGCGGCGGCCGTGCCCTCCTCCAGCGCGGCGACCGCGTGCAGCACAGCGAGCGCCTCCGGGGAGCCGATCTCCTCCAGCGCGGGGATGATGCCGCCGGCCAGCGCTTCGGCGAAGCCTTCACCGGCCTGGTTACCGAGGGCGAGCAGGTTGGCCGCGAACAGTTCGGCCTCGAGGGGGTCCTCGATGCCGAGCAGGGTGGCGCCGCCGTCGATCAGGTCGTCGATCAGTGCGGCCGGGTCCAGTTCGGCGCCGGAGCAGCCGGGGCAGTCGCACGGTTCGGGGGCGGGTGCCACGGTGCGCAGCACCTGCTGTCCACCGGATCGGCGAGACGATTGCTTTCTACGGCCACGGCCTACGGGATTCACCCGGAACATCTTTCTCCACCGCTGTCACGGGTGCCAAAGCGGTGCCCCGAACGGGTCTGGAGAAGATCGCCAGCACCGCGAACGCGACCGCCACCAGCAGCCCGCCGATCAGGTAGTCACCGCGTACCCCACCGTGGGGGAGCAGTGCCCCGCCGAGGGCCGCGCCACCGGCGATACCCAGGTTGAACGCGGACGACAGCATGGCCGACGCCATGTCGGTGGCTCCGGGCGCGATCACCAGGACGCGACTCTGGAACGCGGACGGCACCTGCGGCAGGGCGAAACCCCAGAGCGACACCAGCACGATCACCGCGGCCTGCTGGTGGGCGGCGAGCCAGAGACCCAGCGAGATGACGGCGAGAAGACCCACCGGCAGGAGTACGGACGTGCGAGGCGCCCGATCGGACAGGTAGCCCGCTACTGCCACACCACCGAGCCCGGCCACCCCGTACGCCATCAGAATGAAGCTGACGGACCCGGCGGCGAATCCGGCCACCTCGGTCAGGTAGGGCGTCAGATAGGTGTAGGCGGTGAACACGCCGGTGATCGTGATCGCGACGACGACGAGCAGCAGCCGGAACGATCGCGGGTCGGGTGCCGAACCGACCGCGGCGTGACCCGCGCCGGGCGAACTGGTCGGCAGCAGCAGCGCCACTCCGGCCGTCGCGACCAGGGCGAGCCCGGCGACGGCCAGGAACGCGACCCGCCAGCCGGCCTGCTGGCCGAGCCAGGTGGCGGCCGGCACGCCCAGCACCGGGGCGAGCGACGATCCACCGAACACCGCGGCGACGGCCCGTCCCCGCAGCCGGGGCGCGAACAGGGCGGTGGCGGCGGGCGCGGCGACCGCCCAGAACACCGACTGGGACAGCGCGGTCACCACCCGGCCGCCGAGCAACACCGGATAGCCGCCGCCGGTGACCGTGACCGCGGTGGACACCACGAACACGATCAGCAGCCCGGTGATCAGGTGCCGGCGCGGGACACCGCGGAGCAGCCGGGTCAGCGGCAGCGAGAAGATCGCCACGGTCAGGCCGTAGCCGGTGACCAGCATCCCGACGGCCGACAGCGACACCCCGAGGTCCTCAGCGATGACCGGCAGCAGCCCGACCGGCAGGACCTCCACGGTCAGATAGCAGAACGCCGCCAGCATCAGCGCTCCGAGGGCCGCGACGTTGCGGGCGTTGGTCGGCGTACCGCTCATGGCGTTGATTTTTTGGATCCGTGGACCTCCCAAGCAACCGAATTTCTAGCCTGCCGCCTGACGGCGGACCATTTCCGAGATCCAGATCGGCGCGTACGGGGAAGTACAGCCCGGTGGCGTCGGGTAGTCCTTGAGCACCGCCAGCCGTTCGCCGATGTCCAGCGCCCGCACGCGGTGGCCGTCGTGCGAGATCCCGATCTGGGCCAGGCAGTGGTTCATCGCCCACTGGAGCCGGTCCGGAGCAGCTTTCATCTCCGTCTCGATCGTGTCGAGCAGCCGGTCCAGGTCTAGCCCGTCCGGTCTTTTCGCCACCCGCTCGACGGTCAGTGCCCACCCGGCGCTCGCCACCACCGGATCGGCGTCGGCGAGCCAGGCCACCCGCAGGTCCTCGGCGTGCGGGCTCTTCTTCACCACGTAGTTGACCAGCCAGTCCTGCACCTTGGGTATGCGCGATTCCCGGAGCATGCGATCCAGGTCCGCCCTGGTGAACCCCTTGGGTCGGCAGATCAGCAGCGCCACCAGCCGGGCCGCCGAATCCCCCGTCGCCCAGAGCCGAACCGCCAGCTCCGGCTGGATTCTGAGCCGCTTCGCGAGTGCCCGCAGCGCCCCGAGATTGACCGCGTGATCGTCGCCGTTCCGCTGGTTGATCACGAGTGCCTTCGGGTCCGCGAGCGCCGCCAGCTCCGTCATCACGTCGGCCACCGCAGTGTCAGTCACGGGCCCATTCTGCCTCTTTCCACATACCGCGGGTGGATGACGCGGCGCCGGGCGATCAGCGGCATGCTTGTCGATGTGGTCAAACAGAGTGTGCTGTTGAGCGTCCCGGACGTCGACCTGCGGGAGTCGGTGGCCGTGCGGTTGTCGGCGGCCGGTTACCAGGTCACCCCGGTCGCCACCGGCACTGACGCGATGACGGAACTGCTGGCCCGGCACTACGACCTGATCGTGGTGGACATGGAGATCCCCGATCTCTACGACCTGGCCCGGCACCGGCCGGTGCTCGCCGAGCGGCCACCGATCATCTGCATGACCACGTGCGAGGCCCTGGACACGCTGGTGCCGGAGCTGGGCACCGAGGTCGAGGACTACGTGACGAAACCCTGCCGGATCCCCGAGTTGCTGGCCCGGGTGCGAGTGCAGTTACGGCAGCCGGAGCTGCGGTATCGCGACCTGACCCTGGACGAGGTGGTCTATCAGGCGTGGCGCGGGGAGCGGCAGCTCGACGTGACTCCCGCGGAGTACCGGATGCTGCGTCACCTGCTGGTCAACGCCGGCCGGGTGCTGTCCAAGGAGCAGCTGTCCCGCAGCGTGTGGGGCGAGTCACGCGGGGACAACGCGATCGAGCGGCTAATCTCCCGGCTGCGGCAGAAAGTGGATCTCGCCGGGCCGCCGTTGATCCACACCAAACGCGGTTTCGGGTATCGACTCGGCTCGCTCTAGCGTGTGACCTGAGTCACGTCAGGGTTCTGTCAGGTTCGTGTCCGGCTCACGTCAGTACACGTTGGTTGCATAGCGGGCATGTCTGACACTCCCTATTATCCGATGACACGCCAGGCCACCTGCCCGTTCGCTCCGGCAGCCGCGATCCGCGAGGCGGAACCCGTCAGCAAGGTGCGGATCTGGGACGGCAGCACACCCTGGCTCCTCACCCGGCACGCCGACCAGCGTGACCTGCTCAACGACCCGCGACTGAGCATCGACGAGAAGAAGCCCGGCTACCCGCACATGACCAAGTCGCGGGCCGCGATGGCGCCGCACATCCCGGAACTGATCGTCAACACCGATCCGCCGGAACACACCCGCCTGCGCCGTACGGTCAATGCGCCCTTCATGGTCAAACGGGTCGAAGCGCTGCGCCCGCAGATCCAGCGCGTCATCGACGGTCTGGTCGACCAGATGCTCGCCGGACCCAACCCCGCCGACCTGGTGCAGGCCATCGGACTGCCGGTGCCGACCCTGGTGATCACCGAGATCCTCGGCGTCCCCTACGAGGACCACGAGTTCTTCCAGGCCGCCAGCCGCCGCGCGATCAGCCACGACACCGACCCCGACGACGGCGAGCAAGCCGGTCAGGGTCTCGGCGAATACCTCGGCGCTCTCCTCGCCCGCAAGATCGAGGACCCGGCTGACGACGTGCTCTCCGAAATGGGCGTTCGTGTCAAAGCCGGCGAGATGACCTTCGCCGAAGCGGTCGTCATGGGCAGCGCCATCCTCATCGCCGGCCACGAGACCAGCGCCAGCATGATCTCCCTCGGCACGCTCGCCCTGCTCCGTAACCCCGCCGCCCTGGAACTGCTGCGCGACAACAGCGACGACCCGAAGTTCGTCGCCAACGCCGCCGAGGAACTGCTGCGTTACCTGACGATCGTGCACTCCGGCATCCGCCGCATCGCGGTCGAGGACATCGAACTGCACGGCACCACCATCAAAGCCGGTGACGGCGTCATCTTCGAACTCGCCGGCGCCAACTACGACCCCGCCGCGTTCCCCGAACCCGACCAGCTCGACCTGACCCGCCCGGCCCGCTCCCACCACGCCTTCGGTTACGGCGCCCACCAGTGCCTCGGCCAGTCGCTGGCCCGCGTCGAGCTGCAGGTCGTCTACTCCACCCTCTACCGCCGGATCCCCACACTCGCGCTCGCGGTGCCGTTCGAAGAGGTCGAGTTCGCCATGGAAGGCGTCGCCTACGGCCTCAAGTCACTGCCCGTCACCTGGTGAAGGAGAAGACGATGAAAGTAGAGTTCGACGAGCCCAAATGCGTGGCGGCCGGCCAGTGCGCGATGGTCGCCCCCGACGTCTTCGACCAGCGCGACGAGGACGGCGTGGCCATCCTGCTCGACGCCACCCCACCCGAGGACCAGCACGAGGCGGTACGTGAGGCCGCAGCGGTCTGCCCCGCGGCAGCGATCCGCCTGACCGACCAGTGACCCGCCCCACCCCCGGCGACCCATCGCCGCCCCGCTGTTCCTCTTCCAGCGCCGCGCCGTTGGAGCGGATCGTCATCGTCGGGGCGTCGGCGGCCGGGATCGTCGCCGCCGAAACCCTGCGCCGGGAAGGCTTCCCCGGTGTCATCACGATGATCGGCGAGGAGACCTCCCCGCCGTACGACCGTCCGCCGCTCTCCAAACAGATCCTCTCCTCGGACTGGGACGCCGACCGCTTGCTCCTGCGCACCCCGGAACAGTTCGCCGGCCTCGACCTGGACCTGCACCTGTCCACCAGAGCCACCGCCCTCGACACCCAGAACCGGGTGGTGCGGACCGCCGCCGGGCCGGCGCTGGGTTACGACGCGCTGATAATCGCCACCGGGGTACGCCCCCGAAAGCTCCCCGGCCACCCCGCTCACGTACTGCGAACCGTCGACGACGCCCTGCGCCTGCGCGAACGCCTCATCCCCGGCTGCCGCCTGGTCGTGGTCGGCGCTGGTTTCCTGGGCGCGGAGGCGACCGCCGTGGCCCGAAGCCTCGGCTGCGAGGTGACCCTGCTCGAACCGGCTCCCGTCCCGTTGGCGCACGCCGTCAGCGAGCCGATCGGCCGTATCCTGTCCGAAGCCCACCGCGAACACGGCGTCGACCTGCGAACGGG
The DNA here is from genome assembly GCF_900104725.1 of Actinoplanes derwentensis. Classification (NCBI taxonomy): domain Bacteria; kingdom Bacillati; phylum Actinomycetota; class Actinomycetes; order Micromonosporales; family Micromonosporaceae; genus Actinoplanes; species Actinoplanes derwentensis. The sequence goes on along the minus strand of NZ_LT629758.1, from coordinate 3,456,249 downwards.
CGTCTCGGTAGCGGCCGTCACCGCCCAGGGCGTGACCCTGTCCGACGGCACGACGATCGAAGCCGACGAGGTCCTGGTAGCGATCGGCTCCCACCCCAACACCGAATGGCTGCAAGGAAGCGGCCTAACCCTGACCGACGGCATCCTCTGCGACCAGTACTGCGCCGCCATCCCCGCCGCCCTCACAGATCCCGCCTCGCCTGCCGCCGCCTCGCCTGCCGGCGGGGTCGTGGACCTCGCTGTGTACGCGGCTGGGGACGTGGCTCGCTGGTACAACCCGTTGTTCGGCGTCACCATGCGGATCGAACACCGGACCAACGCCGCCGAACAGGGCATGGCCGCTGCCCGCAACCTGCTCCATCCCGGCGCGGGCAAGCCGTTCACGCCGGTGCCGTACTTCTGGTCCGACCAGTACGACATGAAGATCCACGCCTACGGCTACCTCCGCGACCACGACCAGGTCGAGATCGTCGACGGTTCCCTCGCCGACCGGCGTTTCCTGGCCGTCTACCGCAAGAACGACCGTCTGGTCGGCGCCCTGGCGGTCGGCATGCCACCCAAGGCCCTACGCCCGTGGCGCCAGCACATCGCCTCCGCTGCCACGTGGACCGACGCCGTCCCAATGTCCGTTTCCCCGGGAGCCTCCACCTCCGTCCCCGTGTCCGGCAGCCCGACGGCCTCTTCCGGGCCGCCGGTGTCCCCGGTCGACACTCTCGTCAAGGAGTCCTCATGAGCCCTACCGATGTCGTGGTCGTCACCGGTGCCGGTGGTATGGGTGCGGCCGTCGCCCGCCGGATCGGCAGCGGGCGCACGGTGATCCTCGCCGACGCCTTCCCCGATCACCTCGATCGTGCCGTCAGCGCTCTGCGCGCCGAGGGATATGACGCCCGTGGCCAGGTCACCGACATCGCCGACCAGAAGTCGGTGAACGAACTGGCCGCCCTCGCCTCCGCTGAGGGCCGCCTGTCCGCGGTCGTGCACACCGCCGGAGTCTCAGCCGCGACATCGACCGTGCAGAAGATCATGGAGGTGGACCTGGCCGGTACCGCCTACCTGATCGCCGCCTTCGAACCCGTCGTCACCCGTGCGACATCGGTGGTCTGCGTAGCCAGCATGGCCGGGCACTATGCCCAGCTCAGCCCCGACGTCGAGCAAGCACTGGCGCTGACTCCCGCTGAAGAACTCCTGTCTCTCGAAGTGGTCACCGGTTTCGATGGCAACTCGGTCTCCGCCTACATCCTGGCCAAGCGTGCCAACCAGGTCCGGGTGCAGGCGGCAGCCCTGACCTACAACCGCCGAGGCGCCCGGATCAACACGATCAGCCCCGGAGTCGTCGCCACCCCGATGGCCCAGGCCGAACAGGAATCCTCGTCAGGCGACCACATGATGGCCATGCTCGACGCATGCGGTGCCGGCCGAACCGGAACCCCGGGTGAGGTAGCCGAGGCCGTAGCGTTCCTGACCGGCCCGGGTTCCCTCTACATAACCGGCACCGATCTCCTGATCGACGGCGGCCAGGCAGCCTGGCTCCGCCGCCACCGCCCCCAATAGCAGCACCCTGCCAACAGTTCGCGAAAGGGAAATGTCAGCGAACGGCAACGCTGGAGAACGGCGGCACTGTGGAACGGAAATGCCCGCGAGCGGAAATTCCTCCGGGAAACAGTAGTCGATCAGGAAAATCCCGGAGGTAAGGTCGAACAAGCTACTGAGAATATCCACCTCGCATAAGGTGTGACCGGACCTTCCGGTGGCGGGGGTTGGTTGAAACCGGTATGCCGACCCGGCTTATCGTGGTGCCGGGTCGGCGGTGCATGGATTCGATCAGGTGGTTGGTGGTCTGCTTTGGGAAGTTCGTGGCGGCCGTTGAGCGGTGGAGGGAAGGGTGCGCGCTTTCGGCGGGCGCGTGGCCGGCCTTGATCGACGCGGCTCGGAAGCCCGGAAAGCCGGGACCTGGGGCTGGGAGGTTGGGGATCGGGCCGTCGGGGTTTGGGGATTGGGGGCCTGTTCTGGTGTGCTGGCCTTCTGGCGGTCGCGTTTCTCCTGTAGGTATTTCAGGCGTTCGGCATGGCGGCGTTTCAAGCCCCAAGCGCGCCGTCTGGCGTGATCGCGGCGAAACTCTTCGCGGCCTGCCGAATGGTTGCGTGAGGCGGTCCGGTCGCGCATTTTGGAGATGTCGGATCGGCTGAATAAATGTATCTGTCCTCGCATGAGGAAAGTATCTCTCGCCGCCGTCCGGAACGCCCATGAGGTCGGTAATGTCGATCATGCGGAGAAGGTCACACCGAATGGCACGCTGGGATGTCACAAAACCCGGGAAAGGCCTTACAAGCTGATCAGAGGGTGGGGCCGGGGGTCAGGGGGACAGGAACGTGGCCAAGGCGTCGGCGGTGAAGGCGGCTCCCCGGTCGGTCACGTGTAGACGGTCGTTGTTGTAGAGGTGCAGGGTGTTGTCGGTGGTGGGGGAGAGCTGGCGGGCGGCCAGATCGAAGTACGCGACGGCGCTTGCGCCTCCGGGGCCGCCGGTGTCTTCGGCGGCGAGTTCCTGCCAGGCCTGAGTGAACAGGGCGAAGTCCTGGCGGGGACTGCCGGCGTTGACCCGTGGGGAGCCGTAGATGACGAACGACGGTGAGGTGTCGGTGGTCCTTCGTACCGCCGCAATGATGGTCTTGAAGTTGGTCTTCATCGTGGCGGCGGGGACGTTGATGCGCCAGTCGTTGACGCCCAGCTGCAGGATCACCAGGTGAGGCTGGATGCTGCGCAACCGGGGCGCCCACGACGACACGCCGTCGGCGAAGTCGCCGCTGGTCCGGCCGCCGTGGCCGCCGTTGTAGAGGCGGATGCCACGGTTCTCGTCGCCGTCGGAGGTGGCGAAACCGTGCAGGCTGACCGGGCCGGCCAGGCAGGTGACGACGATCGTGTGGGAACCTCGGGGGAGTGCCGGTGAGATCCAGCGCGCGTTCCGGTCGAGGGAGGCGGCTTCGGCGCCGATCGATGCGGCGTGGACCAGACCGTCGATGGTGACCGAGAAACTACCGCCGCCGGGTTGTGCCGAGAACCAGACTTCGACTCCGGTTCCCTGGAACGTGTAGGTGGCGTTCTGCCCGGCGGACTGGGTCAGCGATTTCAGGCCCCAGCCGGCCGACTTGACCCGTTCGCCGGTGGACTGGACCGGCCAGCCGTTGATCCCGGTCGTGCCCCAAGCCGCGACGTAATTGTCCCCGCCGACCGCCCCGGCCACCGGATGTGCGGTCCGCAGATTGTCGGCGAGCAGGTGTGGATAACCGCGCCCGTAAGCGCTGACCCCCACCCCTTCGCTGGTGGAGGAACCGAGGACCGCGACCACCGCGGGCGACCAGCGCCGACCGGCCAGAGCCGCATGCCAGGTGAGTAACGGCAGGTCAGCGCCGTTGGAGTCGGCCCGGGCGGACTCGGCGACGACCGCACCGACGGCGAGGCCTCCGGCGAGCAGGCCTCCGGCCCGGATGAGGGTACGGCGATCAGTCACGGCTCCCCCGAACCTGAGAATGCGGCCACCTAGCCGTCATGCTGGCACGCCACGTCCACAGCCGCCGAAGATGCGCCCTTACCGTCGAAGCCGATGCTGGCTCCGGGCCTGGACGCCCTGGACGCCCTGTTCGCCGCAATCGATGCGGCCATGTGATCGTTCGCCCAGCCAACGCGGTGCTGGTGGACGAGCGGAGTTTCGCCGCCGAATCCCTGTACCCCGGAAGCAGTTTGGCCGAAAACGTTCAGCGAGTGCTGCCGTCGAGCCGGGTCGTGAAAGCGCTCAGCACGATGCATGCGGGGCTGGTGGTGCGTACCGGAACGGGGTTGGATCTGCCGTCGGTCTTTCTGTTCGGAGACGAGACCGGGGCCAAGGAGCGGGCCCGGGAGCCGCGGCACATCGTCGACCTCGGGGCGCTGGCCACGGCGCGATGGGCGGACCAGTTCATTCTCGCCGTACGGCCGGTGGTCGAAGTGTTCGGTCCGGTCCCGTTCGGGTTGGCTGTCGTCCGTTCGAGGTAGCCGCTTTTGCCAGTGGGCCGGGCGGTCGGCTGTGCTCGTCGGCGTGAGGTTTCTCCGTACCGCCGCCGTCGTCGTCGTTTTCGCCCTGCCGTTCGGCATCGTGCCACCCGGCAAGACGGTGGAGGTTCGCTACCTCGGCTATCTCGCCGGGCCCGAACAGGTCACCGACAGCAGTGGCAGAGGGCTGCACGGGGAGGTCCGCACCGGCGGAGGTGGTGCCGTCACCTCGGTGCTCGACCCGGGCGGCAATCGGATCCTGCGGTTTCCGGGAGGCCACTGCACCAGCGCGCCGTGTCCGCAAGCGATCATTCGGCCGGCCGGTTCGGAAAGTCTCGGCGGGCGCGGGAAGTTCACGTTCGGTGCGGACATCCGCCTGACCGAGCCGGCACCGTTGGACGCGGGTATGAACGTGTTCCAGTTCGGGTCCGCCGGAGACGGCCACAGCCAGTGGAAACTGCAGGTGGACTCGGGGCGGCCGTCGTGCCGGTGGTCGGACGGGACCACGGTGGTGAAGCTCGACGCCGGGCGCCCGCTGACGGTCGGGCGGTGGTACCGGGTGACGTGCGCACGCCTGTCGCCGTCGCTGTTCCAACTCCGGATCCGTGACCCGCGCACCGAAGGCCAGGTGGCGGCGCCGGTGCAGAGCACCGCCCGGCTCGGCGACATCCTGCCGAAGGGCACGGTCCTGATCGGCGGCAAACGGATCAACCCGAATCGCTCCGACGTGGACACCGACCAGTTCCATGGCGACCTGGACGCCATCGAGTTCACCCGCTGACCGGTTCAGAGGTGCGCGCCGCCGGTGGCGTCGAGGTACTGGCCGGTGATCCAACGGGAGTCGTCGGAGGCGAGGAAGGCTACCGCGCCGGCGATGTCGGACGGCTGACCGACCCGGTTGACCGGGGAGAAGGATCCCCAGACGGCCAGCTGTTCCGGGTCGTCGCGCAGCCATCCGGCGTTGCTGTCGACATCGACGATTCCCGGGGCCACCGCGTTGACCGTGATGCCGCGCTCACCCAACTGTTTGGCGAGTGTGTGGCTGAGAGTGTTGATGGCCCCCTTGGTCAGCGAGTAGGTCACCAGCGCCGGAGATGCGATCCGGGTGACACCCGAGGAGATGTTGATGACCCGGCCGTTGTCGCGGAGCCGCTCGATGCCCTGCTGAAGGATGAAGAACGGGGCCTTGACGTTCACTGCGAAGATCCTGTCGAACTCGGCCTCGGTCGTACCGGCGAGATCGCTGGAGCCGGTGACACCGGCGTTGTTCACCAGGATGTCCAGACCGGGCTCGATGCCGATGCGGTGCAAGCCGGCGTCGAAGGCAGCCCACAACGCCCGCGCGTCGCCGGGAATGCCGAGTTCGGCGCCGACGGTGAACGCCTGCCCGCCGGACTGGGCGATGCGGGTGACGGTCTCTTCGGCGGCAGCTTTGTTCGTGCCGTAGTGGACGGCGACCAGAGCGCCGTCCGCTGCCAGCCGAGTGGCGATCTCCCGCCCGATACCGCGGCTTCCGCCGGTGACAAGGGCGATCTTCCCGTCGAGTTGCGTCATGACCTGGGTCCTCTTTCTATAACGATCACTACAGAAGCAATGCGGCAGAAGGTTAGCGATCGCTATAGAATGTGTCAATGAACGACGACAGCCCTCGCCGCCGAGGGCGCCCTCGTGCCTTCGATCGGGACTGGGCCCTGGCGGTCGCGATGCGGGAGTTCTGGCAACGCGGGTTCGAACCGGTTTCCGTTGCCGAGCTCACCGCCGCCATCGGCATCACGCCGCCGAGTCTCTATGCCGCCTTCGGTGACAAGAAGACCCTGTTCCGCGAGGTCGTCGACCGTTATCAGCGGACGCACGGCGCGTTTTTCGCCGCGGCGCTGGACGCGGAGCCCTCCGCGCGTGCAGGCGTCGCGCGTGCCCTGCGCGCCGCGGCCGTCGAATACACCAGCCCCGGCCGGCCCGCCGGCTGCCTGGTCATCAGCGCGGCGGTCAACTGCACGACCGGCTCGGCCGACATCGTCACCCTGCTGCGTGAGCAACGTGCCGCGAACACGACCGCGCTGCGGGACCGCATCGAAGCCGACGTGTCAGCCGGAACGCTCCCCGCCGGTACGGACAGCGCAGGCCTGGCGGCACTCACCGGCGCCGTCCTGCAAGGCATGTCGCAACAGGCGCGCGACGGGATGAACACCACCGAGCTGCTCGCCGTCGCCGACGCCGCGATGCGTGCGTGGCCCCCCGGTGAGGCGGCGGACGGCTAGCGGAACAGCGGATTGGTGAGAGCTGCCATGTGTCCGCCGGGGTGGCGGACCTCCACCCGGACATACGGCCAAGGGCCGGCGGACCACTCCAGCACGCCGTCACCCGACTCCGGCAGCACCTCGCGAAGGACCTGGCCACGGTCGGTGTGGACGGTCACCGCGCCGGACGGGACCCCGGTCACCCGTACCGACGAGGGGGTGAAGGTCAGGTCTGTGTCGGCGGAGCCGGCGATCCAGCAGGCGCCGGTGCGGATGGCGGTCAGGACTGCGGAAGCGGTCAGGTCGGGGGCCTGGATCACCAGCTGTGGGGTGCCGATCTGGCCGGGCAGATGCGTGTCGCTGTTGCCGATCGCCGGAATCCGGCGGCCCTGGCGCAGTTCGTGGTCCCAGGCGGCGAGGGCGGCCTCGTTGTCGGCGTTCCACGGCAGGTCGGAACTCCATCGGCCGTTCCACACCTCGATCGCGTGGAAACCGTCGAAGGAGCGGCGGAAAGTGCCGGTGGGGTACGGGGCGAACGGATGCGCCACCACGCGCAGGTCATCGGGCGCAGAGCCGAGAGACAGCCAGTGCCCGTCCGGAGTGAGCACTTCCTGACCGGGAATGACCAGCATGCCGGTCCAGTCGGCCAGGTCGGCGGGGGCATCGTGTTCGGTGACGGCCAGGAAGTCGAGCCCGGCGGCGCGCGCCTCCGCGACCACCTCGGCGGGTGTCATCTCGCCGCCGTGGGACTTCAGGGAGTGCACGTGACAGTCGCCGCGGAAGGATCTCATCGGCCCGAAAATACGCTGCCCCGGCACCGAACGGCGGGGCCGGGGGCACAGCGACGGGCAACGGTCAGGCGCGGTCGGCGAGGCCGGAACCGGCGACCACCGGCAGGTAACCGCGGGCGTGGCCGGTCGCGGTCGGGTGCAGCGCGGTGTTGTCGCGCAGGCCCGCGATGCCGACGAGCCACGGGCGGGGGCTGCACAGGGCATGTCCGGCGAACTCCTGGTCGATGTCGACGAAGCGGACCCGGTGGCGAGCCGCGGCGGCGGCGATGGCGCTGTTCAGGCGGGTGACCACCTGGTTGGCGCGGATCCGCAGGCGGGCGCTGACCGGCACGGACGGGCAGGTGCGGGTCTTCGCGAACGGCAGCGGGTAGCCGGTGACTACCACGCGGGCGTCGGGGGCGGCGGTGGTGACGGCGCGGATCATCCGGCTGAGGTCGTGGGGGAGGACCTTGGCGATCTTGCGGTCGACGGCGACGTTGCCGCGGCGGCAGGCGACGGCGGCGGCGGTGTCGAGACAGGCCGCGAGGACCTGACGGAACCGCAGGTCGTTGGCACCGGCGGTGATGGTGACGAGGCCGGTCTTCGCGGTCAGCGCGGTGGCCTGGCGGATGACGTCGGCGGTGGTCGCGCCGGTGCAGGCCGCGTTGCGGAAGGCCAGGGTGCCGTGCGCCTCGCGGGCCAGCAGGGCCGGGTAGGCGGCGGCGGTCCGGCCGCAGTCGTCGCGGGTGGCTGTGGAGCCGAAACCGGCGGCGTACGAGTCGCCGAGAGCAACGTACTGCAGGGGTGCGGGGGCGATCGACACGGCGACGGCGGTGGCCGGTGCGGCCCAGCCGGTGGCGGTCATCGCCACGGTGGCGCAGACCGCCACCACGCGGCGGAAGATCGCGGCAGGATACGACATGTGAGTCTCCGGGGGGAGGCGCAAAAATGGACAGGCAGCACGATACCCCGCTATAGCACCTAAAGCGCCCAAGCTGGACCCGGCGACAAGCGCGGTACCGGAGGCGCGGAGATCGAGGCCGCCGGTGGTCCCGGCCGTCAGACCAGCGACATTCGGCCGTACGCCGGGCGGGTCACGACGAAGCCGAGGAGCCGGTGAGATCCGCCCGGCCACTCGGACGGGTGACGACGGGCGCGGCGCTGACGGCAGCCTCAAGTTCGCGGTCCGGCCGCCGACATGTGCGGCGTGATACGTGTACTGGTGGTCGACGACGAACCGGACGTCCGTGACCTGATCGTGCGCTGGCTGCGCCGGGACGGCCATGACGTACTGGCCAGTGGTAGTGGCGCGGGGGCCCTGGCCGCGGTCGAGCAGCACGGCATGCCGGACGTGGCACTGCTCGACGTGGCGATGCCGGGCATGGACGGCATCACGCTGCTGACTGAACTGCGCCGCCGGGATCCGGGGCTGGCCGCGATGTTCGTGACCGCCCTGTGGACACCCGCCGACATGAACCGGATCCGCGAGACCGGAGCCGATCACCTCGCCAAGCCGTTCACCGTCACCGTTCTCGGGCACGCCGTCCGCCGGCTCGCGCCGGGAGCCGGGCAATGACCGTCGGTATGTTGCTGGCCGGCTTCTCGTTCGGGTACGCCGTCGCGGCCTACCGGGCCCGGCGTGTCGCCGCCGACCGGGACGACACCCTGATGCGCGCCATCGTCGACGCGATGGCCGAGGGCCTGGCGGTCGTCGACTCCAGCGGCCGGGTGGTGCTGCGCAACCCGGCCGCGGCCCAGTTGCTCGGCGGCCAGACCAGCCCCGGCGACCAGATCACCGACAGCTCCCACTACGGGCTGTTCCACCTCGACGGGACCCCGCTGCCGGACGAGGATCAGCCGTACGCCCGGGTGATGGCCGGTCAGGCGGTCGAGCGGATGGACATGCTCGTCCGTAACCCCGGCATCCCGGAGGGCCGGGTGATCAGCGTGACCGCCACCGCGGTGTCCCGGTCGATCGGCGGGCGCGACGCCGCGGTCATCGTCTTCCACGACGTCACCGCCGAGCGCCGCCAGCGCGACGAACTGTCCGCCTTCGCCGGGGTCGTCGCCCATGACCTGCTCAACCCGCTCACCACCGTGGAAGGCTGGACCGACACCGCCGCCGACATCCTCGACGACCCGGAACCCCGGATCGACCTGGCCCGGGACGGCCTCGGCCGGGTCACTCGCGCCGCCGGCCGGATGCGGGGGCTGATCAACGACCTGCTCGCCTACACCACCAGCCGGGACGGCGACATCGCCCCGGTGCCGGTGAACCTCACCGAGCTGGTCGGCGACATCGCCGCCGCGCGCACCGACGCCGCGGTGGCCGCCGGCACGCCGGTGCCCGAGTTCACCGTCGGCCCACTCGGTGACGTGCGCGCCGACCGGGTGCTGACCCGTCAACTGCTGGACAATCTGATCGGCAACGCGGTCAAGTACACCGCACCGGGCGTGGTGCCGCGGCTGACCGTCACCGGCGCGCTGCGGGACGGCTCGGTCGAGGTCACCGTCGCCGACAACGGCATCGGTATCCCGGCCGGTCAGCACGCCGCCATCTTCGGCAACTTCCACCGCGCCCACCGCGACGCGGGTTACACCGGGACCGGTCTGGGCCTGGCGATCTGCAAGCGGATCGTGGAACGCCACGGTGGTGTGATCGCCGCCGCCGACAATCCCGGTGGTGGCTCCCGGTTCACGTTCACGCTGCCGGGTTCCGGAACCGGTGCCGAAGCCGACAAATTCGTTGCGGCAGCCGGTATGTTTACGTAAACATCCGGCGGTGAAAGGGCTGCACGTGCTCGAGACAGCAGGCGACGACTTCCGCTGGCGGGGTCAACCATTCCGGATCGTGGCCGGCGCCATGCATTACTTCCGGATCCACCCCGAGCAGTGGGCCGACCGCATCGACAAGGCGCGGCTGCTGGGCCTCAACACCATCGACGTGTACGTGCCGTGGAACGCCCACCAGCCACAACCCGGACAGTTCCACCTCGACGGCATCCTCGACCTGCCCCGTTACCTGACGCTCATCGCCGAGGCCGGGCTGAAGGTGCTGTTCCGCCCCGGCCCTTACATCTGCGCCGAATGGGACGGCGGCGGCCTGCCCGCCTGGCTCACCTCCGACCCGTCGGTGCGGCTGCGCACCAGCGACCCGGCATACCTGTCCGCCGTCGACGCCTGGTTCGACCAGTTGATCCCGGTCATCGAGCCGTTCCTGGCACACAACGGCGGCCCGATCATCGCCGTGCAGGTGGAGAACGAGTACGGCGCGTTCGGTGACGACCAGCAGTACCTGCAGCACATCGTCGACGGGTACCGCCGCCGCGGCATCACCGAACTGCTGTTCACCTGCGACCAGGCCGACGACGAGATGCTCAAGCGTGGCGGCCTCGACGGGATCCTGCGGACCGGCACGTTCGGCGGCAAGGTCGACACCGCGCTGGCCGCCCTGCGCCGGGTCCAGCCGACCGGGCCGCTGATGTGCGCCGAGTTCTGGAACGGCTGGTTCGACCACTGGGGCGGCCCGCACCACACCCGCGACGCCCAGAACGCCGCCGACGACCTCGCGACGCTGCTCGCCGCCGGGGGATCGGTCAGCCTCTACATGTTCCACGGGGGCACGAACTTCGGGTTCACCAGCGGGGCCAACCTCAAATACGCCTACGAGCCGACCATCACGTCGTACGACTACGACGCCCCACTGGCCGAGAACGGCGACATCACCCTCAAGTACCGGCTGATGCGCTCGGCCATCGCCCGGTTCGCGCCGGTCCCCGACGAGCCGCTGCCCAGCCCCGCCGCCACGGTCGGGCACCCCGGCATCGTGCTCGACACCGCGGTCAGCCTGCTCGACGTGGGAGACCCCGCGGTCTCGTCCGGCACGCCGCTGACGATGGAGGCACTCGGTCAGGCGTCCGGTTTCGTGGTGTACGAGGCCGTGATCCCGGAAGCCGGGCCCACGGTGCTGACGCTCACCTCGTACGCCGATCGTGCTCAGATCCTCCTCGACGGTGTCCCGGCCGGCCTGCTGGAACGGTCGAGACACGAACACTCCCTGCCGGTTGTCGTGCCCCGGCCCGGCGCGGCGCTGACCCTGGTCGTGGAGAACGCCGGCCGGGTCAACTACGGCCCCGGCATGTTCGACCCGAAAGGCCTGCTCGGCCCGGTACTGGCCGACGGCGTGGAACTGACCGGCTGGACCCAGACCGCCGTGCCGCTCGACGACGTCTCCGGCCTGCCGTTCGCCCCGCCGGCCACCCGCCTGCCGATCGGCCCGACGCTGCGCCACGGCGAGTTCACCCTCGACACCGTCGCCGACTCCTACCTGTCACTGCCGGGCTGGGAGCGCGGCGCGGCCTGGATCAACGGCTTCCCGCTGGGACGCTTCGCAGCCCGAGGACCACAGCGGACCTTGTACGTCCCGGCCCCGGTCCTGAAGGCCGGTGTCAACGAGATCGTGGTGCTGGAACTGCAGGCTGCCGCCTCCGCCACCGTCGACCTGCTCCCCGCCCCGGACCTGGGCGTCGTCGCCGACTGAGCCATGCCGCCGGACCGCACCGGACGGGCGGTCCGGCGACCCTGGCCCGATCCACCGCTCATTGCTTGTCACCTCTGCCGAGCGATCCCGGCCGGGGTTGAGGTGAAGTGGTGTTCAGGTTGCAGGACGGGCGGATGGCTGTGGGGTATGAGGGCTGGGCGGCGCTGGAACGGCAGACGACCGTGGAGATCACTCAGTGCGCTCGCGCCGATCGACACCGCGTCGGCGGTGATCAGCGTCAGGACGGCCACCTGGTGAAACACGCCCTTGAACGCCGGTGAGGCCCGGGCTCACCGGGAGTCGGAGCTCATCACACCGAACAGGACGACCGCGACCGCCAGGGTCAGGAGCACGACGAAGCGGGCGAGAGCGAACGACGCGCTGCTCGCCTTCTTCCGTGCGCCGGACACGTCGGTGGCCTTGGCCTTCTGATGGGCCTCGCGCGCGCTCTTGTTGCCGTCGATCAGGCGAGCCAGTCGCATGCCCACGAACAGAGTGATGACCGCGCCGAGGATGAATCCGCCCATCCATGCCTCCCGCTGAAAGTCTTCGGCTGCATCGAGGTGATCAGCGTCGCGGCCAGGGCAGATGTCTGTCAACGCGGATCCCGTCATGATCCGGCTTTCAAAGCATGATCGATGGATCTGATTTTTGGGTGTAAAAGTTTCTGTACATCAAGTCAAGTATTCGCTACCTTGGTGGTGTCAAAGATTTTGTACATCGGGGGTTCTCGTGACGCATTGGGAGAGACGGGCCTGGGTCCGGCTCGTGGTGGCCGTGATCGGCTACGCCGCGTACCTGATCATGGTGCTCAGCGGTCTGCCCTATCGGGGCGCGCTCCTGTGGACCGTCGGCGGGGCGATCGTCATGTCGATCGTGGCGGAAGCGGTGATCAACTCGCGGGGGTCCCGGCTCAACGACGACCGCGACCGGGAGATCGGCCGGCTCGGCGACCACGTCGGGCAGTCGTTCGTGGTGATCGGGGCGGTCGCGGCGATGCTGATGGCGATGGCCGGCTGGGACCGGTTCTGGATCGCCAACGCCATCTACCTGGGCTTTGTGCTTTCCGCGATCCTCGGCGGCGTCACCAAGGTCGTCGTCTACCGCCGGAGCATGCCCGAATGGTGAAGCCCACGAAGGTCGTCAACAGCATCCGCACCCTCCGGTTCACCCACGGCGAGATGACCCAGGCCGACCTCGCCGACCGGATCGGCGTCACCCGGCAGACCCTGATCGCCATCGAGCAGAGCCGCTACTCACCGTCACTGGAGACAGCGTTCCGCATCGCCCGCGTGTTCGGCGTCCCTCTTGACGACGTCTTTCAATACCCCGCTCTCGCCGAGGAGGACAAATGAAAGCCATGACCAGGCGTACGTACGGAGAAGCTGACGTCCTCGAATCGAGCATCGTGGACCCACCGGCGGTGGCCGACGACGAGGTGCTCATCGAAGTCCGGGCCGCAGCCGTCGACCCCGGCGTGTGGATCTTCATGACCGGCCGTCCGTGGGCGGTTCGACTCGCTTCCGGTATCCGCCGCCCTCGAATTCCGATCCTAGGACTGGACGTGGCCGGTGTGATCTCCGCGGTCGGCGCCCGGATCACCCGCTTCCGCGCCGGAGACGAGGTCTACGGCACCTGCCGGTCCGGCTCGTTCGCCGAGTTCGCCACCGCTCGCGAGACTCAGCTCGCCATCAAGCCGTCCGGCATCTCGTTCGCCCAGGCCGCGGCTACTCCCGTGTCCGGCGTGACCGCGCTGACCAGCATCCGCACCGCCGGTGTGCGGCCCGGCCACCACGTGCTGATCACCGGAGCGGGCGGCGGAGTCGGCTCGTTCGCGGTCCAGCTGGCCAAAGCCCGCGGCGCGACCGTGACCGGCGTCTGCAGCACGTCGAAGGCGGACCTGGTCCGCTCGCTCGGCGCCGACGCGGTGATCGACTACACGGCCGAAGAGATAGACAAGGACGGCGCCGTGTACGACGTGATCCTGGACCTGGCCGGCAGCCGCCCCCTGTCATTGTTGCGCCGAGCCGCGAAGCCCCGGGCAACCATCGCCCTGGTCGGCGGCGGCCACACGAAAGGCCGCGTGATGGGCGGTTTCCACCGCCAGATGGCCGCCCCGCTGATAGCCCCGTTCCTGTCACAGAAGCTGAAGGGCGTGACCTCTTTCGTACGCGTACCCGAACTCGAAGAACTGACCCGCCACATCGAGTCAGGCACCCTGACCCCCACCGTAGGAGCCACATACCCCCTGGCCGAAGCCGCCGAAGCCCTCCGCGACCACACCACCAGCCGTTCCCCCGGAAAGATAGCCATCACCGTCCCGTGACACCGGCGTCTTTCCCATAGCCGTGCCGCATCCGGAATTTCATCGGCCCGGTTCCGGTCGCCGTCACGTGCGCTATCAAGGCCGACTTCAGTGAATCCGGAATGTCGGCCTCCCATTCCAGGGCGGTGAACAGCTCCGCGGCGCCGTCGAGCTGACTCGCTGTCAGCGGTGCCGACGCCAGCGCTCGGAAGATCGCCTCGGTAGGCTCCGTCAGTAACATGCGCTGGGGTGCCTGTTCGTACCAAGGCGTTCCGCCAGTGCTGGTCTCGTAGCGTGCTGGGAAGCCGGCCCACCCGGCCAGAACCCGAATCCGCTCCACCGGGTCGGCGAACCGTCGATACACGAGGTCCACCAGATGCTCCTCGGCGCCGTCCTCCCGGCGCGACACCGCCTCCGTGACTGCGGTGAGATCCGGCGGCGCGACCTCGACCCATGACGCACGGCGCAGCTCTTCCTCGGCCGCATACCTGGCCAGCAGGAGTTGGATCTCGCGTGATCGGACCAACCCCCGGTCGGCCAGCCAGTCGGTCAGCGCCGCTCCGTCACGCAGCTCCGCGTCGGAGTTCCCGACACTCCGGAGCATCGTCTGGTGGTGCAGCGACCAGTGAGTGATCTGCCGCCCGGTCGCGTCCCGCAGCAGGATCGTCGGAAACCCCGGACACCTGCAGTGGTCACCGGTCCCGCCGTCCACGATGGCCAGCATCCGCCCGAGCTCCTTGATCTCCTCCCCGGAGATCGCGATTCGGGGAGCGTCCGGCTGGCTGTCGAGGTCGTATCCGTCTGTCTCGATGATCTGCACTTCAGCTGCCTGGGCGAGCATCTGCTCTATCAACGCGTTGGTCGGATTCCGATCATCTTCATCGATCACGACGGCGAGGGTACCGTCCGGTTATGGGGTCCGGACTCGGATATCATCTCCGTTGTGCTGCGTCCCCTCGTGCCGGCCGACGCCGCGGTCATCGGGCGGTGGGCGGCGGATCCCGAGTTCGTCCGCGCGGCGGAGTGGACGCCACGGTCCATCGGCGAGTACGAACGTCACCACCGGAAGATCATTCAGTCGCCTCCGCCGGGTCTCATTCGCCTCGGGGTCCTAGTCGACGGTGAACTGGCCGGATACGTGGACCTTCACGGGGAGGACCAGAACCACCGGGAGCTGGGATTTCTGATCGGCGGGCGCGACCGGTGGGGTCGCGGGCTCGGCCTGCAGGCTGCCGGGGCGGCGCTTGAGTACGGCTTCACGGTGCTGAACCTTCGGGAGATCCGGGCCGAGGCTTCCGAGACCAACCACCGGTCGATCCGGATTCTGACGCGTCTGGGATTCCGGCGGCTCGGCGGCGCGCCGAACGCCCGCTTCGTAGTGGATCAGCTTGCGGTTCGCAGGGCCCGGCGGTAGCGGATCTCGAAGAGTGGGAAGCCGCGGGAGTCGTCTGTCTTCGTCGTGCCGTCGGGGATCCAGCCGCCGGCTTCGTAGAAGCGCCGGGCACGTTCATTGGTCGCCAGGACCCACAATGTGCTCTCGCGATAGCCGGCCTCCGCCAGCCGGCGAAGCCCTGCCTCCATCAGCAGGCGCCCGGCGCCGAGGCCCCAGAAAGCGGACAGCAGGTACAAGCCCTGGACCTCACCCACCTGCCGCGGATCGGCATCGGAGTCACGGCTCGACGAGACGCGGATGAAACCGATGACACCCGGGCTGCCGGAATCGGCCACCAGCGTGACCGCCGCTCCGGGATCGTGCAGGATCTGCCGCCAGCGGTCCCGGCGCCGGCCCGGGTCCATCTGGTCCAGATAGTGCTGAGGGATCTGCCCCTGGTAGGCCTGCCGCCAGGCGGTCACGTGAACGTCGGCGAGCACGCCGGCATCGTCGACGGTCGCCTCCCGGAGGATCACCGGGCGGCTCGACGGTGTCGCATCTGAATCCCCCGGCTCGTGATCGCTCGGGTGTCGACCCTACCCAGTGGCCGTGTCATCCGGTCGGATGACACGGCGGCCCGCGAGGACACCACTTCCTGCCGACGCGCAGGCCGGGCGGGTCTTGCGAATCTTGACGCAGTCGGCCGGACGCCGATTCGACACTCTGCTGTGGAGTGGCGTCACGAACTGCGGGAGACCTCGATGAATTACACACCCTGGGCCATCCGGGCCGGCACCAACACCGTGGACGGGATCGTCGCCGTCCCCCTGTTGGTGGCTGGCGAATTCATCGACACGCCGGGCGCCCCGCGCCTGATCGCGGTGGCCGCGGGAGTCCTCTCGATGGTGCTGTTCGCCTACAACCGCTGGTACCTGGCCGGCCGGACGGGTCAGAGCTGGGGCCGCAAATTGTTCGGTGTCCGGCTGGTGGGCGACCGCACCGGCCGGCCCGTCGGAGTGGGCCGGGCCGCCCTTCGCGACGTGGCCCACTCCCTCGACGTCGCGGTCTGCTACCTCGGCTACCTACTACCGCTGGTCGCCGCCAAGCGCCAGACGATCGCCGACATGGTCTGCCGTACCGTCGTGGTCAGCGACCTGCCGGAGCGGGCGGAGAGCCGGGCATGATCACGACGCTGAGGGAGACACTCTTCCTGCTCGCGCATCACTCGTCCGGCCGGTCGCGGATACCGAACTTCGTCCTCGAGGCCGGGCTGGCCGCCGCCGCCCTGATGGAGCTGCGCCACCTCGGCACCCTGGAAGTGGCCGACGACGGCCACGTGGCGGTCTGCCGTACGGCCCCCAGCGGCGACCCTCTGCTCGACCGGCTTCTCCACCAGTTGACCACCGGGCCGCCGCGCCGGCCCCATGAGCTTCTGCCGGCCTGCGGCGGTGACGTCCGGCAATCGGTGCTGGCCGGGCTCGCCGCACACGGTCGCTGCCGGCTCGATCCCGGCGGGCACGTCGTCGCGGTGGAAGCCGCCGGTCTCCGCGACGATGCCCGCAGCGCGATCCGGCACGACGTACACAGCGGTGTGGCCTCTGACTTGGGTGCACTGCTGTGGGCGACGGAACTGGGCGGGTACGTGCTGGGCCCGGCCGCGCTCGCCACCCGGCTGTGGCTCGGCCGTCAGTCGGCGGCCGACCCTCTCGCGCTGGCGGTGCGCCAGGCCTTCCCGCTTCCGGCCGCCGCGTTCCGGATCAACGGCAGCCCCGGTGCTGTTTAGATTCTGGCTGGTGGATCGAACCTGGTCAGTTCTGGGACAGGCCGGACTGGTGCACCAGCCGTGCGGCCTGCACCCGGTTGTCGCACTCCAGCTTGGCGAAGAGCCGGCTGACGTACGTCTTCACGGTCGCCTCGGTGATCCACAACTGCTCGCTGATGGCGGCGTTCGACAGGCCCTGGGCGAGCAGCAGAAGCACCTCGCGTTCCCGGTCGCTGAGGGTGGCGAGCCGTGCGGCGGCGGCGGTCACCCCGGGTGACGTGGCTGCTGGCAGCCGGTCGAGGACCTGCCGGGTGATCGACGGGGTCAGGAACGCCTCACCCGCGGCGGTAGCCCGGATCGCCCGAGCGAGATCGTCGGCCGCCGAATCCTTGAGCAGGAAACCGGCTGCTCCCACGGCGAGGGCCTCCGACACGTACCGGGCCTCGCCGAAGGTCGTCAGGATGATCACCGCGGTGGCCGGGGCGGTCCGGCGGATCTCCCGCAGCGCGGCCAGCCCGTCCATCACCGGCATCTGGATGTCGAGCAACGCCACCCGCGGCCGGTGCCGGACGGTCAGATCGACGGCTTCCCGGCCGTTCACCGCCTCGGCGACGACCTCCACATCAGGCAGTGGCGCCAGGATGAGGCCCAGCCCGGCACGCACGAGCCCGTCGTCGTCGGCGATGAGCACCCGGATCGGTTCGGTCACCGCACCACTCTAGGCATCGGGCTCGTAGAAGAACTGCTTGGCCGTCAGCACCCCACCGGCGAAACAGAACCGGTAGTGCAGATCGCCGGGGTGTTCGTCGTTCAACTTCTCGATCAGCGACCCCATGTAGTCGACACAGGTGGTGCCGGCCGGGATCGCACCGCCGCCGGTGGCGTCCGCGGTCGCCGCCTCCGGGTCCGGCAGACAGTTCCGCACGGCCTTCTCGCCCTGGCCGATCGTGGCCGCGTCGTAGGTCTCCCGATCGACGGTGATCACCGTCTCGCCGAGGATCACCGTGCCCGCACACAGTCCGACCACCCCGGCGATGCCGACGCCCAAGGCGATGAACCCGGCCCGGGACCTCCGCTCGGTCTGGTACATCTGCTGGGTGAAGTCCCCGGGAGGCGGGGCCGGAGCGGGCGAGGCCTGTCCCTCGTAGGGCAGCATCGCGGCGATCCGGAAGCGGCCGTCCGGGGTACGGCCGTGATACAGCGCGCCGCCGGCCAGGCGGATCCGTTCGCCGAGCCCGATCAGCCCCTGACCGGTGGTGGGCCCGTCGTGCGGCAGCCCGGGATCGTTGACGACTTCGGCGATCACCGCATCCGGTTCGTACCGCAGGGCCACCCGGATCGCCCCGCCCCGAGCGTGGCGCAGGGCGTTGGTGACACCCTCCTTGATCACCCGGTAGGCGGCGTGTTCGACCATCGGCGCCAGCGTCCGGGGCTCGCCGTCGCGGTTCAGCGTGACCTCGGTGCCCGCCGACCGGGCCCGGACGATCAGGTCGTCCAGGCTGCTCAACGGCTGGGCGACGCCCTGGTCCTCGTCGTTCTGCTCGCTGTTCTCCTCGTGCAGGATGCCGAGGATCTGCCGCAACTCGCCCATGGCCGCGGCGGACGTCGTACGCAGAAGCCCGATCGTCTTCTCCCGTTGCGTCTCGTCGGCGGCGGCGAGAGTGCCGGTGTAGAGCGAGATCAGGGTCAGCTGGTGTCCCAGCGAGTCGTGCAGGTCGCGGGCGATCCGGGTACGTTCCCGCTCGCGGGCTTGACGGGCCACCGCGGCCTGCTCGTCGTAGAGCTGCACGTTACGCGTGTGCATCGCGGTCACCAGCCTCCGGCGACGGCCGACGATCCAGGCCACCACGGCCGGCAGCACCGCGAAGATCAGATAGTCGCCGACCAGGATCGCCAGCGACCCGAGGTCGAACGCGCCCGTGTACAGCAGGGTCGCGCCGAGGCACGGCACTCCGAAGGCGAAGGCTGCCACGGTTCGCCCGAGCCGGGTCATCCGGTATCCGGCGGCGATGCCCATCACCACCATGACGACCGGGTTCTGCCCGCCGGTCACCACGCTGATGAGAGTCCCGGCGGCGAACGCGCCCGCCGGGTACACCAACCGCAGCGGCACCAGGACCAGCGTGCCGGCGGCCACCACGACGGTGAGCGCGGTGGTCGCCGTCTCGACGGACAGGGCCGGCAGGGTGGAGATCACGCCGACCAGCAGTGCGAGACTGATCTCGTACGTGAGGCGGGCCGGTCCGGCGCCCCGGACCGCCGCCCACCAGCGGTCATGGACGGCTCGAATCATCACGCCCCCAGATTGCCAGGCGCCGGTGCCGCCGTTCGAATCACCCGGCTCTCCCGGGCGTCAATGGATGCGCCGGCCGTGGGCGTCGGGGATGCCGGACTTGCGGTGGAAGTACGCGTTGATCTGGTCTCGCCATTCGGTGGCGCTGCGGACCTGTTCGTCCAAGCGGGCAGCGACCCGGGCGTGCAGGTCGGGGTCGACCAGGGCGGCTGCGGAACGCCACAGGTCACGCATGGACTCGACCCGGGTGGCGCCCTCGAAGTGGGTGTCGTAGATGTGCTGGATCACTGTGGTGCCGCTGTGCAGGACGTGGGTGTACGGCACGTGGTGAAAGAACAGCAGCAGCTCGTCGGGGCAGGTCGCCGGAGATTCGTACCACGTGTGTGGATATTGGGCGGCGAACGCGGTGCCGGTGGCTGACGTGCGGTCGACTCCTACGCCGTCGCGGTCGGCGAAGTGGTAGGTGCCCCACGGGGTGTACTCGTAGCCGTCGACGTCGGGGCCGTAGTGATGGCCGGGACGGACCATGAAACCTACGCCCAGCGGTGCTGTGTACTGCTCGTACGTCAATAGTGATGTGTCCATCAACTCGTGCAGGATGGACCGCAATCGTGACGGGGCGCGGGGGAACGTCAAGTCGATCCATTCGTCCAGTACCGCGATCGGATCGGGGTTCCAGGCCAGGCGTCCGGCGGCATACAGGTTGGCCTGGGCGAGGGGATGCCCGGTCCAGTAGATGTCGTCGCCGGTGTTGGCCACCGTCGCCATCTCGCCGTCGACCTGGGCCAGCACCTCGCTCCACATCGGGGCCAGATAGCAGACGTGTCTCTGCTGGCCGGTGTACTCCTGGGTGGCCTGCAACTCGACGGCGAGGCGTGTTCTCGGCATCGCGGTCAGTACCGGGGAGAGCGGTTCCCGGGGTTGGAAGTCGATCGGCCCGTGTTTGACCTGCACGATCACGTTGTCGGCGAAGAGGCCGTCGAGTGGGGCGAAGTGGTCGTAGGCGGCGCGGGCCCGGTCGGTGGTGCGGTCGCGCCAGTCCTGCCGGTGGTCGTAGACGAACGCCCGCCAGTGCACGACCGGCCCCGGCGTCCGCAACGCGCCGAGTGAAGGGACGAGGCGGGAGGTCAGGGCTGCGGCGAGCATGTTGGCGCCTTCGGCGTGCGAGCGGCCGTAGGTGAACGGACCAGGTTGCCCTTCGGAGTCGGCCTTGACCAGGTAGCCCCCGAAGTCGGCAATGTCGGAGACGAGCTGGGCGGAGGTGGCCGCCCACCACTGCTGGACTCGCGGGTCCAGCGGGTCAGCGGTCGGCAGGTCCCCGAGAATCACCGGTGCGGCGAAGTTGACCGACAGATGAGTGACGATGCCATAACGGCGGAATTGATCGGCGATGACGGCTACTTCACCGCGCCGGTCGGTCAAGAGCCGGGCCTCGGTCCTGTGCACATTGACGTTGTTGACGGTGACGGCGTTGATGCCGGCGGCGGCGAGTAGCCGCGCATAGGTCCGGATCCGTTTCAGTCCGTCGGGCGACGAACCGAGAAAGACGCCGTCCTTCCAGAAGATCGACCCACCGGAGTAGCCACGCTCGACCTGCCCCATCACCGGATGCACATCGACGTTGTCCCAGTGGTCGATCATGCGCCGCGTGAAGGCCGGTTCATATCGCCCGGGCAAGCCACCCCTGGCCAGCTCGAACAACCCATAGATCAGCCCGCGCGGCCCATCCGCCTCCACCCCACTCCCCGTCAGAGTAAATCCGTCCCCATCGCCGACACCGATGGAAGGTGACGAGAGTGTGGTGGAAGGAACGACGGTGAAGGTCAGGTCGGCGGATGTGCCGGGTGCGGCCGGCCCGCAGCCGGCCCGGAGGAGTTCTTCGCGGACCGTGCCGGCGAGCGGGTGATCGGAATCGATCAGGAACCGCTTGCCGGTCAGGAAGTGGAAAGTCGAGGGCGGCAACCAGGCGGGATGGATGGTCATGACAGCTCGACGATCAGGACGTCGTTCGGGTCGAGAGCGGTGGCCGGTGCGGCTCGGGTCAACACGTTGACGCCGTTGATCGCAGGTAGGTCAACTGTTGACGGTCCATGGTTGAGGAGGAACAGGAATCGGGAGCCGTCCGGGGCCACCCGCGTCGCCGTCTCCACGTCGGGCAGGGCCGCGAATGAGCCCAGCAGGTCGTGCGGCGCCAGGACCGAGCGGATCACCGAAGTCACCCCGGCCTGGTCGAGCGCGGTCCCGACGTACCAGGCATGGCCTTTGCCGTAGGTGTTCCGGGTGATCGCGGCGGTTCCGGCGTAGAAGTCGCCGGTGTACGTGCCGATCACCTCGGCGCCCTGCGGAATGACCAGTTCGAAGACGAGTTGAGCGGGATACGTTGACGAGTTGATGCTGACTGGATTGACGTACAGATTGTCGCGGGCGTCCCATTCGTCAACACGGACACCCATCAGGGGCGCCAGCGGACCGGGCACATCAGTCAGGAAGGCGTTGTCGTTCTCGTCGACCCGGCCGGACAGGAAAGTCGTGACGACCGAGCCGCCCCGCGCGGCCACCGCCGACAACCGGTCCGCCAGATCACCCTTGATCATGTGGAGGGCGGGCGCGACCACCACGTCATAATCGGTCAGCGGCGCGGTCACCGGCGCCACGTCAAGGTCGACCCCGAGGGTCCAGAGCGCCTTGTGGTACGTGGTGACGACGTCCAGATAGCGCACCAACCGGGACGGTCCATCGGAGATCTCCAGCGCCCACCAACTGTCCCAGTCGAACAGCAGCGCCACTTTCGCCGGGGTCCGCGCACCCAGCGTGACCGGCCCCAACGCTTCAAGTTCGGCGCCGAGCGCGGCCACCTCCCGGAACACTCGCGTATCGGAGCGTCCGGAGTGCCCGATCACCGCCCCGTGATACTTCTCGCTGGCGCCCCGACCGGCGCGCATCTGGAAGAACAGCACCGCGTCGGCCCCGTGCGCGACCGCCTGCCAACTCCACAGCCGCATCACCCCGGGCCGTTTCAGTGGGTTGACATCGCGGCAGGCGGTGACGCTCGGTGTCTGTTCCATCAGCCAGAACGGGGCGCCGTCCTTGAGCCCGCGCATCAGATCGTGGGCCAGCGCCATCCGGGCCGGGGACTGATCATCCGGGGGATAGTTGTCCCACGAGGCGAAGTCCAGGTGCTCAGCCCAGCGGTGATAGTCGATCGGCCGGTACAGCCCCATGAAGTTGGTGGTCACCGGAGTCGACGGATCAGCGGATCGGATGGCCGCTTTCTCGTCGCGGAAGTTGGCGAGCATCGCGTCCGACATGAACCGCAGATAGTCCAGGGTGATGCTCTGGAAGGCGGTGTGGTCGGGCCCGCGCCAGTGCTCGGTCAGCGCCGACGGCGGTTCGACCTGCGCCCAGTCGGTGAAGGTATGCGACCAGAACCTGGTGTACCAGGCTTCGTTCAGCCTCTCCAGGGACGAGTAGCGTTCGCGCAGCCAGTCCCGGAAACCGTCGGCGCAGAGCGGGCAGTAGCAGGCGCCGCCGTACTCGTTGCCGACGTGCCACGCGATGATCGCCGGATTCCCGGCGTACCGTTGCGCGATCCGGCGGGCGACCTCGGTGGAGAGCCGCCGGTACACCGGGGAGCTGGGGCAGGAGTTGTGGCGCTGCCCGAACCGGTGCCGCCGCCCCTCGAAGTCGACGCGGGTCACTTCCGGATGCTCGGCGGCGAGCCAGGCGGGGTGCGCTCCGGTGCCGGTGGCCAGGCAGATCCGTCGGCCACCGTGCTCGGCCTTCGCGATGATCCGATCCAGAACCGAGAAGTCGTACTCGTCGTGCGAGGGTTGAGTCAGCCCCCAGGTGAAGACGCCGACCGTCAGGGTGTCCACGTGAGCGGCGTCGAACAGCCGGTAGTCCTCGTCCCACACCTCGGCGGGCCACTGTTCCGGGTTGTAGTCGCCGCCGTAGGGGATCTTCATCGGGTGAACTCCGTCCGGACCAGGGCGACGAGGCGCCGGGTGTTACCCAGGAGTGCGAGCACCAGTACCGAGCCGAACAGCACGAGCACGACTTCGGAGAAGGCCCAGACCACGCCCAGACCGACGACGAGCAGGCAGAGGTTGGCGATGGTCACCGAGGGTGCCCGGATCAGCAGGTACGACGAGAGGCGCAACACGTCGCGGGTACGAAACGCGAACAGTGCCGTGATCACCAGCGCGTTGAGCATCCACAGTGTGACCCCGAGCAGTACCACCGCGCCGATGACGCTCAGCGAGATCAGGTTGAACGCGGCCACTGTCAGCCACAGGCCCCAGATCTGGAGGTTTTGCCCCACGTTGAGCCGGTAGCCACGCCAAAAAGCTACGGCTAGCCGTAGCTCAGTAAGGTCAAGCTGACGGTGATGCAACGTGTAGAGGGCGGCTGACAACGCCGGCCCGACCGGCAGCAGACACAGCACGGCCAGCGGCAGATTGGACACGTCCCGATCGAGCAGCCACGTCACGGCCAGCCCGGGACCGGCCGTGACCAGCAACAACAGCTCGACGACGAGCAGGTGGTAGACGAGCGCCGTCACCTGCGACAGCAGCCCCGTCCCGAACGCGGCGGCCGGCGAGTTCACGACGTGGCCCCGAGCAGACGCGACTCGTCCCACCACGGCGGCACCTCGGAGACCACCGGCGTGATCTCCAGCAACGTCACCTCGTGCCGGGCGAGCGGCACGTCGAGGGTGACCTGCCCGTTCATCACCGGCAGGCGGGCGTGGCTTCGCGCCGGTTCGGCACATTCCCGCAGCATGTCGAGCTGCCGGGGGAGCGGCGACACGGGTTGTCCCATCTCCCGCCACGCGGTCCACGCGTTGCCCCGTTCGTCGTCCACGGACGATCGCAGCAGGAACACTTCCGGGCCGCTGACCGGCAGCGACAGGCGGATCGTGTGCCGTTGCGGAGATCGCCGCATGTCGACGTGATCGACCGGGGCCCACGCGAGCACGGTTACGCGGCCGGTCGAATCGGTGGTGGCCAGGTGATCATCGGCGCGGGAGAGGGGCCGGTCTCCCATGCGAGCGAGAAACGCGTACAGATGAAAGGTCGGCTTTTTGATCTGCCGGTGGGTGAGCAGGCCGAACCCGCCGTGGAAGAGCGCCGTCGGCACGCCCTCCTCCTCGAACATGTCGCAGAACGTCCAGTAGGCGAAGGAGTCCGCGAAATCGCCGCCGAACGCGACGACCGGCGCCAGATAGGCAGCGTGGAACGCCGTGTCGTGAATCGGGTTGTCGGGCCGGTAGGACGAGTTGAATTCGGTGATGTGCACCGGCAGCCCGGCCAGCGGAGTCCCGGCGAGTTGCTTACGGGGCAGGCCGAACTGGTCGAGCAGCCGCGACGCCGGATCGAGGGTCTGATAGGTGCCGAACGGCACGTGCTGGGCCGGTCCGGAACTGTAGGCGTGCCGGCTCACGAAATCGATCGGCACACCCCGGCTGATCACGAATTCGGCGAACGTCTCCAGCCACTCGTCCGATCCCGGGGAGATCGCCGGGCCCCCGACCTGCAGTTCCGCGTCCACTTCCTTGATGGTCGACGCCGTCACCTGATAGAGCCGGTGATAGGCGCCGGCGTCCGCGTTCTGCCAGAACTGCGGCAGGTTCGGTTCGTTCCACACTTCGATCGGCCAGCCACGCACCTCGTCGAGCCCGTAACGGTCGATCAGGTGCGTGATGGTCGCTCGTACGAGCTCGGCCCATTCCTGGTAAGAACGCGGGGGAGTGACGTTGCCGCGCCACCAGAACACCGTCTGATCACCGGAGGCCAGCTCGGACGGCATGAATCCCAGTTCGAGAAAGGGCCGGATCCCCAGTTCCAGGTAGGCGTCGACAACCTGGTCGAGGTAGGTGAACGAGGTCCTCGGTGGCCGGTGAATGCCCATGCCGTCGGCGAAGATTCCGTGTCCGCGAATGTGCCGGAACCCGATCTCCCGCTGCACCAGGGCCAGGGATTCCTGATAGTCCCGGCGCAGCGCGAGTTCCATCCGCCCGGTCCCGACACACGCGCGCCAGGCACTCATCCGTGCGCCTTCTTGTAGCGCTCGTACGCCTTGTTCACGATGTCCAGGTACTTGGTGGAGTTCTTACCCTCCAGTTCCTTGACGTAGGCGTCCCATTCGCTGAGCGGCCGCTGCCCGAGCGCGAACTTGAGGGTGTTCTGGAAGACGTGGTCCTTGAGGGCCGAGTCCCAGAGGGTGACCTGTTCGCGCTCCTCGATGCTCAGCGGTGCGGGCGGCGACACCGGCCGGACCTGCCGTTTGTTCATCTCGGCCTGGAAGGTCTTCTCCTCGTCGGAGAACTGCGAGTTGAGCATGGCGGTGCTGCCGCCGTACGCGAAGACGCCGTTGGAGAATCCGTAGTCGACTTGCAGATCCTTCGCCGCGCCGGGGTTGATGCCGCCCCATTTGATGCCCGGGTCGAGTTTGAAGGAGCCGTCGTCGACCTTGCCGGAATAGGTCTGGCCCTCGATGCCCCACTTGCTGAACATCAGGCCCGCGTCGGAGTACCAGAGCCAGTCGATGAACTGCATCATGGCCACGAAGTTCTTCGATTCCAGCGCCTTCTTGGAGATCATGATGCCGTTCTCCAGCCGTGAGGTGCCGGGCAGAGTGGCACCGGCCGGGCCGATCGGCAGGATCATCTTGGCCACCGCGGCGCCGGGGATCTTGACGATGTCCTTGCGAGCCTCGTTCACCAGGGTCTGCGCGTTGGCACTGATCACGAACGATTTGCCGTTGGCGAACTTCTGCCGGGCGATGTCATCGGTCTGCGTGAAGCTCTCCGGGTCGAGCAGACCCTCCTTGACCAGCTGGTAGACGTACTCCAAGGTCTGCCGGTACTGATCTGTCGATCCGGAGTAGGTGAATCTCGCGGCGGCCGGATCCCAGTGGGTCGGGGTCCAGCCCCAGCCGGCGTGCGCGTCGTGGGCAGTGGCGATCAGGTTGAGAAGGTTGTTCGCGCCCGGCTGCGGGGGAGTGCTCCAGCGGTCGGAGATCGGGTAGACGTCCGGGTGCGCCTTCTTCATCTCGCGCAGCACGGCCGTCAGGTCGTCGAAAGTCCGGGGCGCGGTCAGGCCGAGTCTTGTCATCACGTCGGTGCGAACCGCCAGCGAATAGTCCTGCCAGGCGTTCTCGTGCAGGCCGGGCAGCAGGTAATACTTGCCGTCCTCGGCCTTGAACTGGTCCAGGTTGGGCTGCAGATTCCAGCGCGCGACCTTCTCGGTGAAGTGCGGCATCAACGCGGCGTAATCACTGACCGCCAGGATGGCGCCTCCGGCGATGAACGCCTCCTCGTCCGGATGGTAGGTCTTCGGGATGATGAACGGCGCGTCCCCGGCGCTCACCATCACGCTGCGTTTCTGGTTGTAGTCACTGCCCGGCACCGCCGTCGACTCCAGGGTCACGTTGGTCCGCGCGGTCAGTTCCTTGAAGAAGGGCCAGTCCGCCTTGTACGGGTATCCCTGGTTGCTGAGCATCATGATCGGGAACGTCAGGGGTTCGGTGGCCTTGAACTGGTCACCGGCCTTGAACCCGTCCATCGCCCCGGCCCGCTTGTCGTCGACGTCCGAGGACGACGACGAAGCGGAGTCGCAGGCGCTGAGCCCGGCGGCCACGGCGGCGGCACCCGCGGCGGTCAACAGGTGACGTCTGGTGAGCTGAACCATGGGGGAGCGCTCCTAACCTTTGACGGCGCCGAGCATGACGCCGGAGACGAAGAACCGCTGGATGAACGGGTAGACGAGCATGATCGGCAGCATGGTGAGGACGATCGTGACCGCCTGGATACTGGCCGCGATCTGTAGTGCCGCCTCGCTGGACGCGGTGTTGTCGGTGCCGGAGGTGGCACCGGCGATGAGGTTGCGCAGGTAGACCGTGACCGGGAACAGTTCCTGCCGGTCCATGTAGAGGAAGCCGGCGAACCACGAGTTCCAGAACGCCACCGCGTAGAACAGCAGCATCGTGGCCAGCACCGCCTTCGACAGCGGCAGCACGATCCGCAGCAGGGTGCCGTAGGTGCCGCAGCCGTCGACCGCAGCCGCCTCCTCCAACTCGGTCGGCAGGCTTTCGAAGAACGCCTTCATCACGAGCAGGTTGAAGACGCTTATCGCGTTCGGCAGCACGATCGCCCACAGCGTGTTGCGCAGGCCGAGGGCGCTGATCAGCACATAGTTGGGGATCAGGCCGCCGTTGAAGAACATGGTGAAGACCGCGATGCCGACGAGAAGGCCCCTCAGCCGAAGATTCCTCTTCGAGAGGACGTAGGCGTAACAGGTGGTCAGGAACAGGGCGATGACCGTGGCGACGACCGTGTAGACCACGGTGTTGCGGTAGTTGGTCCAGAACAGGGCGTCGGACATGACCCGTTCGTACGTGGTCAGGTTGAAGCCTTTCGGCCAGAACGTCACCTGACCGGATCTGATCTCCTGCTCGCCGCTGAACGAACGGGCCACGATGTTCACGAACGGAAACAGCGTCACCAGCACCACGGTGGCCAGCACGACCGCGTTCACGGCTTGGAAGACCCGGTATCCCCGGGTCACCGTCACCACAGGCTGGTTCCGGCCACGCGACGGGACAGGGTGTTCGCGCCGAGCACCAGCGCCAGCCCGATCAGCGACTCGAACAGGCCGATCGCGGCGGCGTAACTGAAGCTGCCGGAGACGATGCCGACCCGGTAGAGATAGGTCGAGACGACGTCCGCGGTCTCGTACGTCAGCGGGTTGTAGAGCAGCAGGATCTTCTCGAAACCGACGGCCAGGAACGTCCCGATGTTGAGGATCAGCAGCGTGATCATCGTGGGGCGGATGCCGGGCAGCGTCACGTGCCAGGTCTGCCGCCAGCGGTTCGCGCCGTCGACCTTGGCCTGGTCGTACAGGTCGGCGTCGACGGTGGTGAGCGCCGCGAGGTAGAGGATGGTGCCCCAGCCGGCGGTCTGCCACACCTCCGACGACACGTAGAGCGTCCGGAACCAGGCCGGATCCTGGATGAAGCCGACCGGATCCTGCCCGAACGCCCGCAAGCCCTGGTTGATCACGCCGTCGATCGAGACCGTCTGCAGGATCAGGCCGGCGATCACCACGATCGACAGGAAGTGCGGCAGGTAAGAGATCGTCTGCACGAAACCTTTCAGCCAGCGCGTGCGCACCTCGTTGAGCAGCAGCGCGAGCACGATCGGCAGCGGGAAACAGAACAGCAGCGTCAGACCGCCCATCACGATCGTGTTGGTGAAGACCTGCCAGAACGTCGGGTCGCCGAGGAACATCCGGAAATACCGAAGGCCCACCCAGTACTCCCCGAACAGGGCACCGCCGGGTTCGTACCGCCGGAAAGCGATGACGTTCCCGAGCATCGGGAGATACCGGAAGATCACCAGGAACAACAGCGGGAGTACGGCGAGCGAGTACAGCTGCCAATCCCGGCGCAGATGTTTCATGCCACCTCATCCGAAAGTTTCATCGAACGATCGGTATGTCTGGCGGCGAACGTAAGTCTGTTACGAGGATGTGTCAAGGCACATCAACGCGCTGTTCTGATGGTGATCAGCAGTGGACTACGTCGATGGATGGCCGGTATGGTGCAGCGAAATTCGGCTCGCAACTACCGATGGTGGTGCGTGATGTTTCGATGACTGAACCCCGCACGACCATCGCCGTCATCGCGGGTGAGGTCGGCGTCTCGGTGACGACCGTGTCCAAGGTCCTCAACGGCCGCTCCGACGTCGCCGCCCAGACCCGGGCCCGCGTCGAGGCGAGCCTGCAGGCACACGGATACCGCCGGCGCAGCCGCCGCCCACCCGCCGTCACCGGCCACATCGACCTGGTGTTCCACGAGTTCGACTCCGCCTGGGCGATGGAGGTCATCCGCGGTGTCGAAGCGGTCACCACCGCCGCCCGCGTCGAACTGCTGATCTCCCAGCTCGACGGCAGCCACCGGCCACCCCGGCACTGGGCCGACGACGTGCTGGCCCGCAACCCGCTCGGTGTGCTCCTGGTGCTCTGCCACCCCACCGAGTCCCAGCAGCGGCAACTGCACCGGCAGCGGATCCCGTTCGTGGTCCTGGACACCGACAGCGCCACCGCAGCCTCGGTACCGACCGTCGGTTCCAACAACTTCAACGGCGGTCTGCTCGCCACCCGCCACCTGCTCGACCTCGGCCACCGCCGGATCGCCGTCGTCTCCGGCCCGGCCGACGTGCTGTGCAGCCGGGCCCGCGTCGCCGGTTACCGTTCCGCCCACGACGAGCACGGCCTCCCCGCCGACCCGGCGCTCGTGCGGTACGGGCACTTCACCGGCGAGACCGGCTACCAGCACGGACTCGACCTGCTCGGCGTGGCCGACCGGCCGACCGCGGTGTTCGCCGGTTCCGACATGCAGGCCATGGGTGTCATCCGGGCCGCCCGCAAGCTCGGGTTGCAGGTGCCCGCCGACCTGTCCGTCGTCGGCTACGACAACGTGGAGATGACCGCCTGGTCGGCGACCCCGCTCACCACCGTCGACCAGCACGTGCGAGAGATGGCCGGCACCGCCGTCCGGATGCTGCTCGACCTGGCACGCGGCGTGCCCGTCCCGATGACCCGTGTCGACCTGGTCACCGAACTGATCGTCCGCGAGAGCACCGCTCCACCGCACTGATCGCCCGCACCGATCGCCTGCTCTGTGAGGTCCCGCCATGGCCGCTTTCGATCTGCCGCTCGACCAGCTGGAACGCTACGTGCCGGTGGTCGGTGAACCGGACGACTTCGACACCTTCTGGAAGTCGACCCTCGCCGCGCCGCCCGCGCCCGCGCTCCTGGACGTCCAGCCCGTGGAGAACGATCTGCGGTGGATCGATTGCTGGGACGTCACGTTCGCCGGTTTCGGCGGCCAGCCGATCCGGGCCTGGTACTCGCGTCCCGCCGAGATCGACGAGCCACTGCCCGCCGTCGTCGAGTTCGCCGGTTACGGACGCGGCCGCGGACTGCCGCACGAACGCCTGACCTGGGTCTCGGCCGGGTACGCTCACCTGCTGATGGACAACCGGGGACAGGGCGATCGCTACGGCTGCGGCGGCGACACCCCGGATCCGGCGGGCGCCGGGATCACCCGGGGTATCCTTTCGCCGTACGACTACTACTACCGTCGGCTCATCACCGACGCCGTCCGTGCCGTCGCCGCGTCCCGGACCCTGCCCGGCGCCGACCCGGCACGCGTCGCGGTGGCCGGCAACAGCCAGGGCGGCGGGCTGGCCCTGGCTGTCGCCGGCCTGGTCCCGGATCTGACGGCGGTCCTGGTGTCGGCGCCGTTCCTGTGTCACATCCGGCGGGCCGTCGACCTGACCGACAACGCGCCGTACGGGGAGATCACCGACTATCTGTCCGTTCACCGGGACCAGGGCCCGGCCGTCTGGACCACCCTCAGCTACTTCGACGGCGTTCACTTCGCCCGCCGCGCCACCGCACCCGCCCACTTCGGCATCGGCTTACGGGACACGGTCTGCCCGCCGAGCACCGGATTCGCCGCTTACAACCACTATGGCGTGTCACGCCTGGCCCGCCCGTCGCGTTCGCTGGAGGTCTACCCGTTCAACGGTCACGAACACGGCGACGCCTTCCACAGCCGCGCCCAGCTCCGGTGGCTCGCGGAGCGGCTCGGCTGAACACCCCGGATGATCGGTGATCGTGACCTGCGTGGTGCATCCACGGCGGGGTCCCGCGACGAATACCGAGATGCCCTGAGAAGGAAGGAGGGTCGATGAGTTCTGACGACGAACTCGCCGAGCGGTTACGGGCCGGGGACGAGAAGGCATTGCGCACGGCGTACGACCGGCACGGTGCCGCGGTGCTCTACCTCGCCCAACGGCTGCTCGGCAACCGGGCCGACGCCGAGGACGTCACCCAGGTCACGTTCGTGGCGGCGTGGACCGGCCGGGATTCCTTCGACCCGCGGCGTGGCTCACTGGCGAGCTGGCTGCTGGGGATCGCCCGGCGCAAGGCCGTCGACCGGATCCGGTCGACGGCGCGTGCCGAACGGGTGTCCGACACGGTCCGGGAACAGCCGGCGCCCGGCGACGACACCGAGACGCCGGAGCGGATCGTGGACCGGCTGATCGTCGCCGACGAACTCGGCCGGCTGCCCGAGGACCAGCGGCGCACCCTGGAGATGGCATTCTTCGACGACCTCACCCATCCGCAGATAGCGGCGGCCACCGGACTGCCGCTCGGTACGGTCAAGAGCCATATCCGGCGGGGCATGGCTAACCTGCGACGGCGCTGGGAGGTGGACGGTGCAGCATTTGGAACCCGATCGGCTGGTCCTACTCGCGCTCTCTGAAGAACATGAGGACTCGGTCGAAGCCGATCACCTGCGGCATTGTGCCGGCTGCCGGCTCGAACTCGACACCTTGCGGGACGTCGCCGAACTCGGTGCCGAGACCCACGGCCTGCACGATCTGCCCGCACCGCCGGAACGGATCTGGCAGGCGATCGAAGCCGGCATCACCCCGGCTCCGCCCGTCGATCTCGGCGAACGGCGCGACCGGCCCCGGCGTGCCCGGCCGCGCTGGCTGATGCCCACGATCGCGGCAGCGGCCGCCGCGGCCGCCGCGGTCGTCGCGGTGGCCGGGACGGCGGTGGTGATCCGGTTCGCCGGTCGGCCCCCGGCCGAACAGGTGACCGCGCGGGCGACCCTCAGCCCACTGCCGACGGTTCCGGCCGCGGCCGGCGGTGACGCCCGGGTGGTGCGCGGCGGCGAGCTGCGGATCGACGTCCGGAACCTGCCGCTGACCACCGGTTTCCGGCAGGTGTGGCTGATCGACCCGGACGACCTCACCAAGATGATCGCGCTGGGCAACCTCACCGCCGGCACCGAGGTGGTGCTGCCGGTGCCGCCGGGGACCGACCTGAACCGGTTCCGCCTGGTCGACGTCAGCGACGAGGCCTACGACGGCGACGCCACCCACTCGGGTCACAGCCTGCTGCGCGGAATTCTCACCAGCTGACTGCATCCACGGCGCCGGGTGGCGGCGAAGTACGGGGTGGCGGCACCGAGGCCGCCACCCCGTCCCGAAAGGACGCACGACATGAGGATCACCCGGGTCACCGCCGTGGCGACCGCCGCGCTCGTCGCCTCCGCCCTGACCGCCGCACCGGCTTCGGCACACGCCAAGCCGCTCAAGACCAAGTCGCTGGCCGCGGTACTGACCGCCGACAAGAGCGGCTTCGACCACAACGGCCACGACTACGACATCCTGACCGCCGCGGTGCTGGCCGTGCTGAAGGCCAAACCGGCCAGCCCGGTCAAGGTGCTCACCGACGGCAAGACGCGGGTCACCGCGTTCCTGCCCAACGACCGGGCATTCCAGCTGCTGGTCGCCGACATCCAGAAGACCAAGCGGCTGCCCGGCGAGAAGAAGGCGTTCACCGCGGTCGCCGGGCTCGGCATCAACACCGTCGAGGCGGTGCTGCTCTACCACGTCGTGCCGGGCAGCACGATCAACCGCAAGACGGCGTTCAAGTCCGACGGCGCCAAACTGAAGACCGCCGCCGGTACGCCGATCAAGGTGGACGTCTACGGCCGCTGGCACAAGCGGATCCAGCTCATCGACGCCGACCGCAGCGACCGCAACCCGCGCGTGAACCGCTTCGATCTCAACAAGGGCAACCGTCAGATCGCCCACGGCATCGACCGGGTCCTGCGCCCGATCAACCTGCCCTGATTCCAGCGTCCGGTACCCCCGCATCCCTGTGATGCGGGGGTACCGCGCGTTTCCGATCACGCAAAGTACGTGCATTGTGACTCTTGACGTGAGACGCAGATCACAAAGAGGCTGAGTTCGACAAGCGATTTCAGATGCACCTTCCTTGTCGAAGGGATGGCACTGTGCTTGACGGGAGACCACGCCGGGGCGCGACAGGCACCGTCCTGATCCTGTTCGCCTCGGTCCTCACCGGTTGTGCGGCGGACGGTGGCGCGAACTCGCTGACGTACTACATCGCCGACGCCGCCCAAGAGGACGTGGCAACCCGCTGCGCGGCCGAATCCGGCGGGGCGTACACCTTCGACATCCAGCGGCTGCCGAACACCGCCGCCGGTGGCCGGGAACAGTTGTTGCGCCGGCTGGCCGCCGAGGACCGGTCGATGGACATCGTCAGTGTCGACCCGCCGTTCATGGCCGAGTTCGCCAACGCCGGGTTCCTGCGCGCGTTCACCGCCCCGGAACGGCAGGAGTTCTCCGCCGGAGTCCTCGACGGCCCGCTCGAACAGTCGACGTTCCGCGACGTCCTCTGGGCGGCGCCGCTGTACGGCAACACGCAACTGCTCTGGTACCGCAAGTCGGTCCTGGCCGAGGCCGGTGTCGACCCGTCGGCCGGACCGGTCACCTGGGACCAACTGATCCAGGGCGCGACCCGGGCCGGAGTGACGGTGGCGGCCCAGGGCCGCCGCAACGAGAGCCTGATGGTCTGGGTCAACGCGCTGGTCGCCTCGGCCGGCGGCTCGATCCTCCAGCCGGGCTCCGAGAACCTGCCCTCCGGCCAGGTCAAAGGCGGGCTGAACACGGACGCCGGCGCGGAGGCCGCCCGGATCATGCACGACCTCGCGGTGTCTCCGGCCGCACCCGCCGGGCTCAGCACGTCCGGTGAGGAGGACTCCCGGTCCGCGTTCCAGGCCGAGGACGGCGGCTTCATGGTCAACTGGCCGTACGTGTGGGCGGCCTTCGACTCGGCCATCGAGGAGGGCACCCTCCCGGCGAACTTCAAGGACGACGTGGGCTGGGCCGCGTACCCCCGGGTCCGGGCCGGAACCGAGGCGGCGTCCCCGTCCGGTGGGCTCGGCCTGTCGATCAGCGCGTTCAGCGGTAAGCCGGACCTGGCCGTCGAAGCCATCCGCTGCCTGGCGTCCGAACAGAGCCAGAAGGAGTTCATGACGACCGCGGGCAACCCGGCCGCGCTCGGCAGGGTCTTCGACGACCCGGAGATCCGCGAGCTGTTCCCGATGGCCGACCAGATCCGCACCGGCCTCGACGCGGCCACACCCCGGCCGGTCAGCCCCTACTACGGCGACGTCACCGGAAGTGTCCAGACCGCCTTCCACCCGCCCGGTTCCCTCGACCCGGGCACCACCCCACGAGAGGCCAACGAGCTGCTCGAAGCCGTCCTGTCCAACCAGCGACTGATCTAGGGGGCGGCCGTGCGCACAACCGTCCGGGCCCGGTTGACCGACCGCGCCCGCCGCGAACGCAACCTGGGCTGGCTGCTGGCCGGTCCGGCGTTCATCGCGATGGTCGCGGTCACCGGCTATCCGATCCTGAACGCCGTCTGGCTGTCGCTGTTCGACTACCGCCTCACCGACCCCGGCGACCGCGAGTTCACCGGGCTCGGCAACTACGCGATGATCCTGAGCGACGGCCTGTTCTGGACCCAGTTCGGGGTCACCTCGCTGGTCACCGTGGTCACCGTCAGCGTCGAACTGGTCCTCGGGTTCGGGCTGGCCATGGTCATGCACCGGGCGCTCTACCTGCGCACGGCGCTGCGCACGGCGATCCTGGTGCCGTACGGGATCATCACCGTGGTCTCCGCGTACGCCTGGGCCTACGCGTTCAGCGACACCTACGGCTTCGTCAACGGTCTGTTCTCACTCGGCGACTTCGACTGGTTCGGCAGCACCTGGTCGGCCCTGTTCACCGTCTGCGTCGCGGAGATCTGGAAGACCACGCCGTTCATGTCCCTGCTACTGCTCGCCGGGCTGGCGCAGATCCCCGACGACTACCTGGAAGCGGCGAAGGTCGACGGCGCCCGCGCGTGGCAGCGGGTGAAACGGGTGATCCTGCCGAACATGAAAGCCGCGATCATGGTGGCGCTGCTGTTCCGGACCCTCGACGCGTTCCGGATCTTCGACAGCGTGTTCATCATGACCGCCGGCGCGCAGGGCACCGAGACACTGTCGTTCCTGGCCTACCGGCAGACGATCAGCCGGGTGATGGTCGGTCTCGGCTCGGCGGTCAGTGTCATCCTGGCGATCCTGGTCGTACTCATCGCGGTGTTGTTCGTGAAGGTCTTCAAGACCGACCTGTCGCAGCAGAGGGGTGAGCGGTGATGACGGCTGGCCGCCGGACACAGGTCTACTGGATCGCCGGAGCACTGCTGATCATCGCGTACGCGATCGTCCCGGTGCTGTGGATCGTGTCGCTGTCGTTCAAGGAGGGCGACGACATCAGCAACAACTCGTTCCTGCCGACCGTGTGGAGCTGGGAGAACTACCGGACCGTCTTCGCGTCCGACCTGTTCACCACGGCACTGCGCAACTCCGTCGGCATGTCGCTGATCGCCACGACCATCTCGGTCGTGCTGGCCACCCTGGCGGCGTACGCCATCTCGCGGTTGAACTTCCCCGGCAAGAAACTGGTGCTCGGCGTGGCACTGGCCATCACCGTCTTCCCGGTCATCGCGATCGCCACCCCGCTGTTCAACCTGTGGCGGACCATCGGCCTCTACGACACCTGGCTCGGCCTGATCATCCCGTACCTGTCCTACTCGCTGCCGCTGGCGGTCTACGTGCTGTCCGCGTTCTTCCGCGAGATCCCGTGGGAGATGGAACAGGCCGCCCAGGTCGACGGGGCCACCGCCTGGCAGGCGTTCCGCCGGGTGATCGTGCCGCTGGCCACCCCGGGGGTGTTCACCGCCGCGATCCTGACGTTCTTCGCGGTCTGGAACGACTTCGTCTTCGGCATCACCCTCACCTCCAGTGAGGCGGCCCGGCCGGTGCCCGCGGCACTCGCCTTCTTCCAGGGTTCGTCGCAGTTCTCGCAGCCGACCGCACCCATCGCGGCCGCCGCCGTGGTCGTCACGATCCCGGTCGTCATCCTCGTGCTGCTGTTCCAACGCAAGATCGTGGCCGGGCTCACCAACGGCGCCGTCAAGGGCTGAAAGGACTCCGTTATGGCAGCCATCGAGATGCGCAACATCGTCAAGGAGTACGGCGACGGTTTCAAAGCCGTCAACGACGTGAGCCTCGACATCGCCGACGGCGAGTTCATGATCCTGGTCGGGCCGTCCGGCTGTGGCAAGTCCACCCTGCTCCGCATGATCGTCGGGCTGGAGGACATCACCTCTGGGGACATGGTGATCGGCGGCGAACGTGTCAACGACAAGGAACCCCGCGACCGCCGGCTGTCGATGGTCTTCCAGAACTACGCGCTCTACCCGCACCTGACCGTCTTCGAGAACATCGCCTTCCCGCTGCGCCTGCAGAAAGGCGTCACCGAGGACGAGATCCGCACCCGCGTCCACGACGCCGCCGCCATGCTCGAACTCAACGAACACCTGGACCGCAAACCCGCCAACCTCTCCGGCGGGCAGCGGCAGCGGGTGGCGATGGGCCGGGCGATCGTACGGGCGGTCAACGCGTTCCTGTTCGACGAACCACTGTCGAACCTGGACGCCAAGCTACGCGGCCAGATGCGCACCGAGATCTCCCGCATGCAACGCCGGCTCGGCACCACCACGGTCTACGTCACGCACGACCAGACCGAGGCGATGACCCTCGGGGACCGGGTGGCCGTACTCCGCCGGGGTCTCCTGCAACAGGTCGCGTCACCGCGGGAACTCTACGAACAGCCGGTCAACATGTTCGTCGCCGGGTTCATCGGATCGCCGCCGATGAACTTCCTGCCCGCGGCCGTCTCCGGGGACCGGCTGAAACTGCCGTTCCTGGAGGTCGCCGTCCCGTCCGCGGCCGCCGGAAAGGTCACCGACGGGCAACTGCTGATCGCCGGGCTGCGGCCCGACCACTTCGAGGACGCCGCCCTGGTCGACCCGGCGAAGAAGGCTACCGGAGTGGTGTTCCGGGCCCGGGTCGACGTCACCGAATGGCTCGGCGACTCGCAGTACGCCTACATCCCGTTCGAGGCCGACCAGGAGATCACCCGGCAACTCGCCGACCTGGCCGCCGAACTCGACAGCGAAGCCCTGCGCACCCAGCTGATCGTCTCGATCGACGCGACCAGCCGCCTGCGCGAGGACCAGGACGCCGAGTTCTGGGCCGACACCCGCCGCATGCACCTGTTCGACCCCCGCACCGGCGAGAACCTGACCCGCACCGAGACCCCCGCCGACGCCACCCCGCCGGAGCCCGCCGCCCCGGACTGACCCGCTGTCCCGGCCAGCCACCTCGATGGGCAGGGACCGGAGCACCGAGCGGGCCGGCGCCGGGTAGAGCAGCGGGATCAGCGCGCACGCCACAGCCAGTCCGGCGGCCTGGGCCAGCAGGAAGGCCGGGACCGAGCCGACGGCTATCCCGGCCTCGGTTCCGGTCAGGGCCCGGCCCAGGGTCACTGCCGGGTTGACGAAGCCGGACGAGGAGGTGAACCAGCAGGCCGCGCCGACGTAGGCGCCGATCGCGGCGGGGCCGGACGCGCCTCGGCCGGTGCGGACCAGGGCGGCGATCAGGACCAGCAGGCCGGCGGTGGCCACCGTTTCGCTGAGCAGCAGGTGGGAGCCTGTCCGGGCGGTGGCCGAGACGGTGGCCGCGGGCAGGCCGGACATCAGGTTGCCCAGGACCGTTCCAGCAAGCGCGCCGAGCACCTGGGCCGTCAGATAGCCGCCCAGTTCGGCGGTGGTCAGGCCGGTGCCGGTGCGGCGACCCAGGAACCAGTCGGCGACCGACACGACTGGGTTGAAGTGGGCGCGGGACACCGGGCCGAATGTGTAGATGATCGAGGCCAGGGCGAGGGCCACCGCGCTCGAATTCTCCAGCAGGCGCAGGCCCGCGTCGGCCGGGGACACCGACGACGCGGTGGCGCTGGTCCCGACGACCGCCACCAGCAGCAGCGCGGTACCCAGGAACTCGGCCACTGACCGTCGTACCAGCGAAAGGTCTTGCATGTCCGCAGCGTAGGCCCGCGACGATCCCGGACGGCAGGGCCGGACGGCCCGTCAGGGCCGCGCGGCCAGGGCCTTCGCGATCGGGGTGGTGCCGGTGTTGAAACGGATCGTGCGGCCGATCGTCGACGGGTCGTGCAGGGCCGCGAGCGTGACCGCGGCGACGTCGGCCCGGGGCACCTCACCGGGGACAGCGCCCTGGGTGTCGGTCTCGATCAAGCCGGTGGCGGGGCCGTCGGTGAGGCGGCTCGGGCCGAGGACCGTCCAGGCCAGGGCGGTGCCCGTCAGGTGCTGGTCGGCTGCGGACTTCGCTGCCGCGTACGGGAAGAAGGGGTTGTCCTCGGGAACCCCGTGGTCGGGACCGGCACCGAAGTAGGAGACCATCAGATAGCGGCGCACGCCGGCCTCGGCCGCCGCCTCCATGGAGCGGATCGCCGCGTCCCGGTCCACCGCGAAGGTCCGGGCCGGGTCGCCGCCGCCCGCACCGGCCGACCAGATGACCGCGTCATGGCCGGCGAGATGACCGGCCAGCGCGCCGGTGCCGAGGTGCTCCACGTCGGTGACCAGCGGAATCGCGCCGGTCGCGCCGACCGCGGTGGCATGATCGGGATTGCGGATGACGGCGGTCACCTGGTGCCCCGCGCCGGTCAACAGCGGCAACAACAGCCGCGCCACTTTGCCATGCCCACCGATGACCACGATCCGATCTTCCATGAACCCATTGTGCACCCGTGAACCGCCTCAATTCCGGGCGAAGGGTGCCGACCGGATGCGGTGATGACTACCACAGCTGTCTCGACGAACCCGGACCACGACGTGGTCCGCGACCCGGCCCGGCTCGACGCGGTGGCGGCGACCGGACTGATCGGTGGCGCGCCGTCACCCGTGCTGGACGAGATCACCGGGCTCGCCATGCGCCTGATCGGCGGGCACGTGGCGCTGGTCAACCTGGTGGAGGAGGACCGGCAGAGCCGGGTCAGCCTCAGCGGCCCGGCGGTCGGCCCCGCGCAACGGCAGGTGCCACGGTCGCATTCCTACTGCCAGTACGTGGTGGCGACCGGTGCACCACTGGTCGTCGGGGACGCCCGGGAACATCCGGTGCTGCGGCACAATCCGGCCGTCGCCGCCTACCAGGCCGTCGCCTACCTGGGTGTGCCGGTCCGGTCGCCGAGCGGCCACGTCGTCGGGACGCTCTGCGTCTACGGCACCGCACCGCGCTCCTGGCAGGAATCCGACCTGGCGACCCTGACCGCGCTGGCCACCGCCGCCGGCTCCGAGGTGGCCCGGCGGATGGCCGCCGACGAGACCGAACGCGGCCAGAGTGACGTGCGGTGGATGGTCGACGGGACCGGCGACGCCTTCGTCCAGATCGACTCCCGCGGCGTGATCACCTGCTGGAACACCGCGGCCGAACGGATCTTCGGGCGCAGTGCCGCCGAGACCACCGGGCAACCGGCCGTCGAGATGATCATCGCCCCGGAACAGCGGGACGTCTTCCTCCACTGGATCTCCGCACTGAATGGCCGGGCCAACTGGACCCATCGCGAGTTCCTCGGCGCCCACCGGCAGGGCCGCCGCTTCCCGATCGAGATCTCCGCCGCCGTCCGCACCCAGAACGGCGTCCCCACCACCTACGCCTTCGTCCGCGACATCAGCCTGGTCCGGCGCCGGGAACAACTGCGCCGCCTCGAATACGCGGTGTCCGGAGCCCTGGCCGCCGCCGAGACCGCCGAACACGCCGCCGAGGCCGTGGTGGCCCGGGTCGGCGAAGGGCTGGTCTGGCCGTACGTCGAATACTGGCACCTGGACCCGGACGGCGACGATCAACTGGTCCGGGTGGCCGACTGGTCCCGCGACAGCAAGTCGACAGCGCCGATGCGCAACACCCGGGAGTACGGCCGGGGCTGCGGCGTGGTCGACGCGGTCTTCCAGTCCCGGGCCGCCCGCTGGACCACCGACCTGGCCACCTCCGACACGCCCCGGGCGCCCGCGGCCAAAGCATCCGGCCTGACCACCGTCGTAGCTGTCCCGGTCCGCAACGGCCCCGACGTCGTCGGCGTGCTCGCGATCTTCGACCGGCGCATCGTCGACCCCGAACCCGACCTGATGGCCGCCCTCGACTCGGTCGCCGCACACATCGGCCAATACGTGCACCGGCGCCGCGCCGTCGACCTGGAACT
This sequence comes from Actinoplanes derwentensis, assembly GCF_900104725.1. Classification (NCBI taxonomy): domain Bacteria; kingdom Bacillati; phylum Actinomycetota; class Actinomycetes; order Micromonosporales; family Micromonosporaceae; genus Actinoplanes; species Actinoplanes derwentensis. The sequence continues at coordinate 3,415,886 of NZ_LT629758.1, read as the reverse complement.
CGAACTCAGCCGCGCCCGGCGGCACTTCGACCAGATCGTCGCCAACCTCAGCGACTTCCTGTGGACCGTCCGGATCACCTCCGACAACGCCGTCCGCCTCGTCTACGCCAGCCCCGGCAACACCGGTATCTTCGGCGGCCCCGCCCCGTCCGGCGGCGACCTCGGCCGCGCCATGGCCGCCATGATCCACCCGGACGACCGGGACGTCTTCATCGACTTCCGGGACACCCTGACCACCGGCGTCCCCGCCCAGGTCGCCTGCCGGTTGATCGGCGGCGACGGCGTGACCCGCTGGGTATGGACCCGCGGACAGCCGCGCCGGGAGAACGGCGTGCTCTACGTCGACGGCGTGTGCAGCGACGTCACCGACCGCCACCACGACAACGCCCGGCTGCGCCAGCAGGCCGAACTCCTCGACCTGGCACCGACCGCGGTGATCGTGCGCACCCTCGACGGCCGGATCGTCCACTGGAACCGGGGCGCCGAACACGTCTACGGCTGGAACGCCGCCGCCGTCGCCGGTCGCACCATCCACCGGCTCCTCGACACCCGGTTCCCGGACACCCCGCAGACCGTCGAACAGATGCTCGCCGAACGCGGCGAATGGTCCGGCGAACTCGACCACCTGCGCAGCGACGGCACCCGCATCGTCGTGCTGTCGCACCAGGCCGTGCAGTACGACGACGACGGCCAGCCGATCGCCTACCTCGAGGTGAACGTCGACGTCACCGCCCGCAAACAGGCCGAACGCCAACTCGCCGACAGTGAGAAGCGGCTGCGCACCCAGTTCTCCCTGGTCACCGTCGGGCAGGCGGCCCTCTCTCTGGACGGGCGGCTGCAACAGGTCAACCCGGCCTTCGCCGAGATCCTCGGCCGGACGGTCACCGACCTGGAAGGCCGCACTCTCGACGAGGTCACCCACCCCGACGACCGGGCCGAGAACGACCGCACCGCCGCCTACATGTTCAGCGAAGACCTGCCCACCGGCCGCTACCTGCGACTACTACACACCGCCGGGCACATCGTCGACGTGGAGATGGGCATGTCCCTGGTCCGCGACACCGACGGCCAGCCGGTCAGCTTCATCGCCGTCATCCAGGACGTCACCGCGCGGCTGGCCGCCGAACGCGACCGCGACGCCGCCGCCACCCTGCTCGGCGTCCGCAACGACGAACTACAGGACACCAACAGCCGGCTCGCCGCCGCGAACGCGCTCAAACTCGACCTGATGGGCATGCTCTCGCACGAGATCGGCACACCCCTCAACACCATTGCCGGGTACGCCGACGTACTGCTCGCCGACACCGTCCACCTCAGCCCCGGACAGCGCAAACCACTCGACGTCATCGCCCGGTCCGCACATCGGCTCAACCAGCTGCGCGCCGAGATCCTGACCATGTGCACCATCGACGCCGACCGGCTCCAGGCCGAGCCGGAACCGGTGCCGTTGGCCGCGGCCCTCGCCGACGCCCTGACCGGGCTGGACCTCGACGTCCCGGTCGACTGCCCCGCCGACCTGGTTGTCCTGGTGCACCCCAGCCACCTGCAGCAGATCGTCACCAACTTCTGCACCAACGCCGCCAAGTACGCCGGTGGAGTCACCGCGATCACCGCCGGCCGCCGGGACGACCGCGCGCTCATCGCCGTCCACGACAACGGTCCCGGCATCGCACCGCACCTGCGGCCCACCCTGTTCGACAGGTTCACCCGGGACACCGCCAACGACCCGTCGATCCAGGGCCACGGACTCGGCCTCTACATCGTCCGAGGGCTCGCCGAAGCCAACGACGGCACCGTCGGCTACCAGCCCGGACAGCCGGGCGGCAGCATTTTCACCCTGAGCCTGCCGCTGCAACAGTGACACCTCGGCTGCGGCCCGGGCGACCGGGCCGCAGCCGTTTTTCAGGCCGCTACGGGAGCAGCCATCGCCGCGCCGGTCAGCGTGATCGACCGGATCCGGTCCTCCACCGACTGGGCGTGGTGCGCGGTGATCAGCTCGTCCGCGTGACACGACGCGGCGAACTCCGTCAGGAAATCGCGCACCTCGTCCGGCGTACCCACCGCGGTGTACTTCGTCATCGACGCGAGCTGACGCCCGTTCGGCGACGCCAGGAACGCGTCGATCTCGGCGTCGGTGAAGTTCTGCCCGACCGACCCGCGCGTGATGAACGCCCGGGTCCGCGCGCGATACGCCGACTTCATCTGCGCGACCGCCTCGTCATGGGTCTCGGCGGCGACCACGTTCACCCCGGCGATCACGTACGGCTCGGCGAGCTGCTCCGATGCGACGAACGTCTCCCGGTAGATCTTCACCGCCTGGTGCAGGGCCTCCGGGGAGAAGTGCGACGCGAACGCGTACGGCAGGCCCAGCTGCGCGGCGAGCTGCGCACCGAACAGCGACGACCCGAGGATGTAGAGCGGCACCGGCTGATCGGCCCGCGGCACCGCCTGCACACCCGGCACCACCGACCGCCCCGACAGATAACCCTGCAACTCCTGGACGTCCTGCGGGAACGACTCGGCGGACGAGTGATCGCGGCGCAGCGCCCGCATCGTCACCTGGTCACTGCCCGGCGCCCGGCCGAGACCCAGATCGATCCGCCCCGGAAAGAGCGTCTCCAGCGTGCCGAACTGCTCGGCGATCACCAGCGGCGAGTGATTCGGCAGCATGATGCCGCCGGCGCCGAGCCGGATCGACGAGGTGTGCGCGGCCACGTGCCCGATCACCAGGCTCGTCGCCGACGATGCGATGGTGGCCATGTTGTGGTGCTCGGCGTACCAGACTCGCTGGTAGCCGGCGCTCTCGGCGGCCCGGGCCAGAGCCACACTGGCCTGGAAGCTGTCGCGTGCGGTCTGCCCGGCGGAGATCGGCGCCAGGTCGAGCAGGGAGAGTGCGGTGGGCATGGACGTGCCGCCTTCCAATGTCACAGGTGGTGGTGCAGGCGTTCGGTGAAGGCGCGGATCCGGTCCTCGTCCCGGCGGAAGTAGATCCACTGGCCGCGACGGGTCGCGAGCAGGAAACCGGCCCGTTGAAGAATCGCCAGGTGCGCGGAGACGGTGGAGGCGGAGCAGCCGGCCCGGCGCTGGATCAGGCCCGCGCAGACACCGATGTCCCCGGTCTCGGCGCCGGCCTCGGGAAACTGGGCGGCCGGGTCCTTCAGCCACTCCAGGATCGCCAGGCGCGTCTCGTTCGACAGCGCCTTGCACTCCTCCAGCATGTCGGCGCACCGCCCTTCGTTATTTCGCTGAATAACGAAATTACGTCACCCAACGTGGATCCTGCCACCGAGCATGACGCGCCTCACCGTGTCAGCGGTGTTCCCCTGCGCTGGGATCGGTGCCGGGCCTCAGGATGCCCGTTCTTCAAAGACCGGGGCCGAACCGACCAGACCACGGACCAGGTACGTCGTCAGCCGCTCGCCCTGTACCCGCTCATCGTCCGGGTCGGTCGGCAACGGCCAGCGCACCTGCTCGTACAGCCGCCGCCGGTACATGTCGTACGCCGCCTCCAGCATGTCGGCGTAGCGGGCCGCCCGATGCGGGATCCACAGCCGGACCACGAAGACCACCGGCACCAGCCCCGCGACCAGGGCCCACGGGCTCCAGAATCCGAACGGCAGGAACGCCAGCGCCCAGATCGCAGTGGCCACCGCCCGATCCAGCGCCGCCCGAGCCGCACCCAGATCGAGGCGGGCCTGCTCCGGCAGCACCAGCCACAGGTGCGGCCAGAGCGCGACGGCGTCCAGACCATACTTCCCGTGGGGCCTGGTCTCGGCGGCCCGCAACATGTTGCCCAGCCGGGTCGGCATCAGCCACGGATCAGCCGGAATCCGATGCAGCAACTGCTCCGGACGCCCCTGCCGGGACCGCTCACCCCGCAACGCGACCGTGCGAAGCTCCTTCTCCAGCGCCGTACGCCGGGACCGCTCCCGTTTGACCAGCCAGACCCGTAACGGCTGCAGAGGCCAGGTCCAGTAGCCCTCCAGAAACCGGAGAACCGGCCGGGTCAGCAGCCGGACCAGGGTGGTGCCGGCGAACGCCACGGCCAGCAGTGCCGCCACCAGGGCCATTACCACCAGAGTCGGCAGCCCGGCGACCTGCTCACCCACCGCAACGAGCCGCCCCCATCCACCGTGCGCCGACAGCCAGGCCAGCGCCCCGCCGACGGCGAACACCAGAGCCGCCCCGAGCCGGGTCAACAGCCGCTCGACGACGTGACCGGCCACCGCCTCACCCAACGCGTCAATCATCGCGGAAAGACCTCGACCAGGACCTCGTGGTGATCCGGGCAGCGCGGCACGACCTCCGACGGATAGAGCCGAGGCCACTTCACACACTGGCTGACCGGGCAGGTGTAGATCTGAAGCCGAGCACCGAGCCGGTCACCGTCCGGCGACTCCGACCGCGTGGTGAGCTGATCAGCGATGTCGCGGGGAAGTAGATCAGGGTGACTCAACGTGTCCGCCACCCAGGCCTGCACTTCCGGGTCCCGCGCGAACACCGCCCGAAGCCGCCCGTCGACATCCTCACCAGCGTGCGCGGCCCGCACCAGATCACCGATCTGCTGATCCCAGCGAGCCAGATCCGGCTCGTCGACCAGGTACTTCAAGTAGAGACGGATCATGCGGGCAATATCGACGAGGTCGCTCACTGACGCTCCGGTTCAGCCGATCGAGGCTCCACTGTAGTGACTGAACGCACCCGCTCGATCAGCCGCCCGAAAATCCCGCACCGTCCGGGTCGCCGTTCAGATCTGCCCGGTCACCGGTCGGGCCGCCGGTTCGTAGGGTGAGGACATAGGTGGCGGTCAGAGCGACCGCACGATCGTCGTCGGTCGTCAGTTCAGCCAGGGCCCAGGTCGCGGCCTTTCCCGGGATGTCCGCCAGCGCCTGGGTGAGTCGTTGCCGGGCAGCCGCGAGGCCAGCACCCAGGGCTTCATCGACTGGTTGCTCCGCGATCCGGGCTTTGATATCGGCGATGCGACCGGCCAGAACGGTGGCGATCCGGTCCGCCAGGGCAGGATCGCCCGGATCGCCGGCCAGGGCACTGAGCGCGTCGGCGGCATTGGCGTCGCTCGTGTTCGCGACGATCATGCCGACCAAGGTCGGGACCGCCCCGGCCGCTCCGCGCGAACCCAGAGCCACCGCCGCGATCCGCCGAACCGTCTCGTCGGAGTTGGTGAGAGCATCCTGCAACTGAGCGGTCGCCGCATCGGTCGGAAACTCGGCGATCGTCCGGACGGCCCGCTTCCGCACCTCAGCCGAGGGCGCACGAAGCCCAGCCGCCAACATCGCCAGCACATCCTCACCAGACTGAAGCTTCGGGTGTTGTTCTGCTTGGATGCCGGTTTGGACCAGCGTCCAGCGGAGGGCTCCGGCGACGTTCGGGTCTGCCTCGCTCAGTACCGCCTCGACCAAGGCCTCCACCGGCATCGGGACGTCGTCGGCCGCGGCCAGAGCGGCCTGCTGGCGCCGGCCGGCGTTGTCCGAACTCAAAGCCTGCAGGAGCGACACGATCTGGAGGATGTCCTCCCAACCGGCCGCCCCGACGACGCCGATCTGCTGCAACCGGGTGAGTAGCCGAGTCTCGTCGGCGATGCGCTCGCGGGTGCGGTCGATGAGGTCGCCGACGAGTTCGGCGGGGTCGAACGCGGGATCGTCCAGCGCCCGCCCGGCTTCCTTCAGCGACAGCCCCAGCGATCGCAGGCTCTCGATGTGGAAGATCCGGCGGATGTCGTCGCTGGAATACTCCCGATAGCCGGACCCGGTGCGCCCGGTCGGCCGAACGAGACCGATCGAGTCGTAGTGCCGCAGCATGCGAGCACTGACCCCCGACCGTCGTGCCACATCCCCGATCAACACTGCGCCATCGTCCTCCCCGTCCCTCTGATGTCGGTCACCGCTCGCGAGAGAGAAGTTCCCAGCGTGCCCGTCCCCGACAGTCCAGCCAGCGTCTTGTCCTACTCAGGGAAGGACGCCTGGCTGCTCGGCAACGGTGGGAAGGGCGGATGAGGGCTGGGCGGGCGGACCGTCGGGGCCGAGGGCGACGATGCGTTTCGCCTGGTCGACGGCGAAGTCGAAACCGGCGTCGGGGTCGTGGAACAGCTGCTCGGTGGCTGTCGCGTGCCGGACCACAACAGGGTCGGGGTGGGCCGACGCGGTGGCCAGGAGCGGCAGGATCACCTCGCCGAGGGTGATCAGTGCCCGGCTCAGGCTCAGCTGGGTCTCCCGCTCGCCACGACCGAGCTGAGTCACCAGGATCCCGGCCAGCTCGGGCTCCGAACCGTCGGGGACGAGCCCGGCCGCCGTGCGCCAAGCCGCTCGGGCCACCTCGTCGTCGGGGTCGGTCAGCAGCTCCGGGGTGACCGACGGCCACGCGGATCGCTCACCGATCTTGGATAGTGAGTGCAGCGCCTGACTCCGGGCCTGGGCCCGCGACGATCCCAGCTCGCTGATCAACCGGGGGACCGTCGCGGCCGGCGGGTGCCGGGTGAGTGCCCAGGTCAGCATGTCGCGGACGTAGAAGTCCGGCTCGACGGCGCACTGCTCGACGAGTGTGTCGATCAGGTGCGGGTCCGGTGTCGTGCCGGCTGCCAGTGCGGCTTGAAGTCGCACCGACGAACTGCTGTTCGCCAACCCTTGACGGACTCGGGTCGTGTTCATCAGGACCACCCTTCTTCGGGTCCCAGTCAAAGGGTTGTCACCGTGTGAAGGTCAAGCCAGCGGTTCCACCATTGCGAACGTGGCGTTGAGCAGTCCGGCGCGAGTCTGCACGTGGTACCGGCTGCGGCCCTGCTTGACGATGGTGCCGACGAGGCCGCCGTATTTTCCGCCGCCCTTGAGACGTACCCGATCGCCGATCTTGAACGCGACGCCGGTCCGCCCACCCTGCACCCGGATCATCTCGGCCGCGTAGGCGGCCTGCATCGGCGCCGCCTGCCCCCGATAGGTCCACGCGAACACCGCATTCCGGTCGAACGCCCGGGAGCAACGCGAACACGACCGCACCCGGGTCGGTCGCCGGTGCGCGGTGGTGCTGTGCCCGGCCGGGCAGAAACCCACCCAGGAGCCTTCGACCCGGGGCACACCCTCCGGTACGCACCGTGTTCCGGAGCAGCCGATCCGCTGGGCGGTGGCCCGCCACACCGCGTCGTGCCCGTGTTTGGCGCCGACCAGGGCGTGCGCGATCTCGTGCAGCACGGTGTCGGTGACCTGTTCGATCGTGTAGATGCCCATGAGCGGCCGGGACAGCCCGATCTGTTTGGTGGCGGGCCGGCAGACTCCCGCACGGGTCTTGGCGTTGTCGAACGTCAACCGCCAGCCCTTGAGCCCGTGCCGTGCCATCAGCCCGGCCGCGAGCTCCCGCGCCTCACCCAGTTCCAACCCAGCGGCTCCTAAGACAACGACGCGAACGAACGAGCGACGCGAAACGAGCGGCGCAACCGAACGATGCGAACGACAACAGCGACGAGAGGCTACGTTATCTTCTGCAGTTGCTCGCGGGTGATGCCGAAGGACTCCCGGACCACCACTCCGCCCGGCCCCACGTCGAAGACGGCGAGGTCGGTGTAGACGCGGCTGACACACCGCAGCCCGGTCAGCGGATAGGTGCACTCCGGCACCAGCTTCGGCCGGCCCTGTTTGTCGAAGAGCGTCATCATCACGTATACCTGCTTGGCCCCGATCGCCAGGTCCATCGCCCCGCCGACCGCGGGGATGGCGTCCGGCGCGCCGGTGTGCCAGTTCGCCAGATCGCCGTGCACCGAGACCTGGAAAGCACCGAGCACACACACGTCAAGATGACCACCGCGCATCATCATGAACGAGTCGGCATGGTGGAAATACGAGGCACCGGGCAGTTCGGTGACCGGCACCTTCCCGGCGTTGGTCAGGTCCGGGTCGATGTCGTCGCCGGTCGTGGCCGGGCCCATGTTGAGCATGCCGTTCTCGGTGTGCAGGATGACGCCCTGCTCCGGGGTGAGATGGTCGGCGACCTTGGTGGGCTGGCCGATGCCGAGGTTGACGTAGGAGTCCGCCGGGATGTCCCGGGCGACCAGGGCGGCGAGTTCGTCGGTGGACAGTGGCATCAGCGCGCTCCCTGGACCATGTAGCTGCGGGCCTCTACACGGACCACCCGATCGACGAAGATGCCCGGCGTGACGACCGTCTCCGGGTCGATGTCACCGGCCGCGACGACCTCGCTGACCTGCGCGATCGTGGTGGTCGCGGCCGTCGCCATCACCGGGCCGAAGTTGCGGGCGGTCTTGCGGTAGACCAGATTACCGAGGCGGTCGGCGCGAAACGCGCTGATCAGCGCCACATCCCCCTTGATCGGGAACTCCAGGACGTAGTCGCGGCCGTCGATGGTCCGGACCTCCTTGCCCTCGGCCAGCGGCGTACCGACCGCGGTCGGGCAGTAGAACGCGCCGATCCCGGCTCCGGCGGCGCGCATCCGCTCGGCGAGATTGCCCTGCGGGACGACCTCCAGTTCGATGCGGCCGGTGCGGTACAGGTCGTCGAAGACGTAAGAATCCGACTGCCGCGGGAAAGAGCAGATCACCTTTCGTACGCGGCCCGCCTTCAGCAACGCCGCGAGGCCGACGTCCCCGTTGCCCGCGTTGTTGCTGACGATCGTCAGATCGGTCGCGCCCTGCCGGATCAGCCCTTCGATCAGGTCGAACGGCATCCCGGCCAGCCCGAACCCGCCGACCAGCACGGTGCTGCCGTCGGCGATCCCGGCGACCGCCTCGTCCACGCTCTCGCGATGCTTCACTTCGAGACCCTTTCCAGTACGACGGCCAGGCCCTGCCCGACGCCGATGCAGATCGCGGCGACCCCGAACCGGGCGTCGCGTTCGTGCAGCACCTTGGCGAGGGTGCCGAGGATCCGGCCGCCGCTCGCACCCAGCGGGTGGCCGATCGCGATGGCGCCGCCCCGGGTGTTGACGATCTCCGGGTCGATGCCCCAGGCGTCGACACAGGCGAGCGACTGTACGGCGAACGCCTCGTTGAGTTCGACGGCCCCGACCTGATCCCAGCCGATGCCGGCTCGTTGCAGGGCTTTGTTCGCGGCTTCCACCGGGGCGTAGCCGAAGTCCTGCGGGTCCAGGGCGAACGCGCCCCGGCCGACGATCGCGGCGACCGGATCATGACCGATCACGTCGGCGGCTTGCTCGGATCCGAGCAATACCGCCGAGGCGCCGTCACTGAGCGGGGAGGCGTTTCCAGCGGTGATCGTGCCGTCCGGCCGGAAGCTGGGCTTCAGTCTGCTGAGCTTCTCCGGTGAACTGTCCGGCCGTACACCCTCGTCTTGTGAAAGTCCGTCGACCGGTGTCACCAGATCGTCGTAGAACCCGTCACTCCAGGCCTGGGCCGCGAGTCGATGGGAACGGGCGGCGAACTCGTCCTGACGTAACCGATCGATCTTGAAGCGGTCCGCCAGCAGCTCGTTGCACTCACCGAGAGAGGCGGTCCAGGACTCCGGCATCCGGGGGTTGACCAGGCGCCAGCCGAGCGTGGTCGACACCGCCGTCAGGTTGCCCGCCGGGAAGCCCTTCGCCGGCTTCGGCAGCACCCAGGGCGCGCGGGTCATCGACTCGACACCGCCTGCCACGACCGCGTCGGCGTCGCCGGTCTCGATCGCCCGCGAGCCGATCATCGCGGCGTCCAGGCCGGAGCCGCACAGCCGGTTCACGGTCGTGCCCGGGACCGAGGTGGGCAGGCCGGCCAGCAGCGCGGCCATCCGGCCGACGTTGCGGTTGTCCTCACCGGCACCGTTCGCGTTGCCCCAGATCACCTCGCCGATCACGGCCGGGTCCAGGCCCGGCGAGCGCTCCAGCAGCGACTGGATCACCCCGGCGGCCAGATCGTCGGGGCGGGCACCGGCGAGTGCGCCGTTGAACCGGCCGAACGGAGTGCGAACAGCCTGGTAGACGAAGGCTCTCATACCGCTACGGTAAGCGCTCGGCTTGATACGTTGAAGTATCAAAATCCTGCGCCATTCAGAGTTTCGAGGTCTCAATCGGTGGAGTTTCGGCAGCTCCGGTACTTCATGGTCGTCGCCGAGGAACGCCACTTCGGCCGGGCCGCCGCCCGCCTGCACATGGCCCAGCCTCCGTTGTCGCAGGCCATCCGGCGTCTCGAGGCCTCGCTGGGTGTCGAGCTCTTGCATCGGACCACGCGGCGGGTTGCCCTGACCGATGCCGGACACGCCTACCTGATCCGGGTCCGCGCCATCCTCGCCGACGTCGACGACGCCGGTCACGAGGCCCGCCGGGTCGCCGCCGGAGCCGTCGGCCACCTGACGATCGGCTGCGTCGGGTCGGTCACTTACAGCCTGCTGCCCGCTCTCTCCCGTCATCTGGCCGTCGCCTTGCCCGGAGTCGACTTCTCCTTCCGGGGCGAGATGCTCGCCCCGGACCAGGTCGAGGCGCTGCGCTCCGGGGAGATCGACGTGGCGCTGCTGCGCCCACCGGTCGCCGACCCGGCCCTGACGGTCACCCCGCTGCGCAGTGACCCGCTGGTCGTCGCCCTGCCCGCCGCGCATCCGCTGGCCGGATCACCGTCGGTCGGCATCACCGATCTGCGGGACGAGCCGCTGATCGTGCATTCCGCGGACCGGCGTTCGACGATGTACGGGGTGGTGCTCGGCCTGTTCCACGACGCCGGGATCGAACCGCGCATCCGTCACGAGGTCGGCGAGACGTCCACCTTGATCACCCTGGTGGCCGGCGGCCTGGGCGTCGCCGTGGTCCCCGCGCCGGTCACGGCCCTGGCCTTGGAGGGCGTCGTCTACCGCCCGCTGACGGGCCCGTCCGCGACCGTCGACCTGGCGCTGGCTCACCGCTCCGACCGCACCGAACCCCACCTGGCCAGAACCCTCACGCTGATCCTGGCCCTGACCGGCGCAGACCGTCCCGGATCGTCCACGTGAGGAACTCGTACGTATCCCGGCCCCGCTCCGCCAGGTCGTCGTAGACCGGCGGATCGGCGGGGCGTTCGCGGATGCGCAGGGCGTCCAGGGCCAGCCGATGCCAGCGGGGATCCAGTTCGTCGACGATGTAACGCCCGGCCCCGCTCTTGGACGTCAGCTCGTCCTTGACCAGCAGGTGATGCAGTCGTGCGACGCCGAGGACCACCCACGCGACGGACGGGTCCGGTGCGTCGCGTGCGGTGGGTCCGGCCTGTTCGATCTGTGCGGCGATGGACCGCCAGTACGTGTCGAGGTTCCGGTGGGTGAACGCGCGCAACTCAGCCCGGTCGGTGTGGACCGGCGGTAGTTCGCCACGGATCACCACGGCGCGTTCGGCGAGTTCGTGCCACGTGACCGGGTTGATGTCGACCGTACCGGCCGGCTCGAAAGTGCTCTGAAAGAAGGCCGGGCGGCGGCCGACGGTCTGCGCGGAGACGGCCAGGTCGCCCGGCGAGCAGTGGAAGCCGTCGAACGTGACCTCGGGATGGCGTCTCCTGGCCGCGTGGTGGGCGCCGGCCAGGGCCGTGCGGTCAGGTGGTCGGGCCCACACGCCGACGAAGTCCACGTCGCTGCCCGGGAAGAACTCGCCCCAGCAGAGCGAACCGTGCAGGAACAGCCCGGTCAGTGCGGCCGGCTGCCGGGCGTCGATCTCGGCGAGAAAGGTACGGGCGACATCCACGAGGGCACGATAGTCATCGTCGGCAACGTCAAAAAAGCGACAAAACGCGCCTGGCGTACGAGTAACTTAAGGTACTTTGTGTATTAAATAGGACAATGAATCGGTCATTTGTCTCCATGCCGGCGCTCGTCGCGCTGGCGGCAACCACCGCGCTGCTCGGCGGCGCCCCGGCGACGGCGGCCCCGACCACGGCCGCGGCGACCGTCGACGTGCCCTGGGAGAGTGTGCAGGTCAGCGGCGTCGGCCAGGTGTACGGCGAGCCGGACACCCTGACCGCCAACTTCGCGGCCGAGAGCAGTGCCGACACCGTCGGAGCCGCCCTCAGCGGTGCCACCTCGGCGGCCACCAAGATGCGGAACGCGCTCGTCGGTGGCGGCATCGCCAAGATCGACCTGCAGACGTCCAACGTTGACATCAACCCCAAGACCGACGACAAGGGAAAGATCACCGGCTACACGGTGAATCAGGGGCTCACCGCGACGATCCGGAACCTGACCCGCGCCGGGGGACTCATCACCGACACGGTCCGGGCCGGTGGCGACGCGGCCCGGCTCAGCGGAGTGGCGTTCGCGATCGGCGACGACAGCAAACTGCTCGCCGAGGCCCGTAAGAAGGCGATCGCCGAGGCCCGCGGGAAGGCCGAACTGTACGCCCGCGAGGCCGGCCGTCCACTCGGCCGGGTCCTGCGGATCAGCGAATCGTCACCCGGATTCGGCTACCCCGGTGAACAGTTCCGGACATACGCCGGGATGGCCGCGGACAAGGCCGTGCCGCTCGAACCGGGCCGCCAGAAGCTGACCGCGACCGTCTCGGTGGAGTGGGCGCTCGGCCCCGTCCCGTCGAACTAGAGAGCGTCGTTCGCCGTGGTGACTTGGGGTGCGAATCGCACCCCAAGTCACCACGCGACCTGACCGCGCGGCTACCAGAACTCGCGGAGATCATCGTGGCGGCGCAGGATCTCCACCAGGGCCCGTAGTTCCGCGCGGCTGCCCGGCACCATCCGGATCGCGTCCACCGATTTGGCCATCGAAGACCGCGGCGGCAGCGCACCCAGCGCTTCGAGAACCGCCCGGCCCAGCTCACGATCGGCCGCGGACGCTCCGTTCCGGGGCGCGAGCTGAAGTTGCTCCAGGTCGAAGGCCGCGTACCGCACCGAGTCGTGTCGCACCCCGCCCCACTTGAAACGCTCGAAATTCAGCACGTTCAGGTCCTCGCCCGGCGCATCCGGGAACTGTCCGCACACCGCACAGAACACTTGCCCAGAGCCGATCAAAATCGGATGCGGCCGTACGGTGGAAGCAGTCGCGTAGGACCCGAGCGCCGACCGCAGATCCAGCCGCCGGCTGCCCAGACTCTCCAGAAAAGCGTCACCGACCTCAGCCGGAGTCACCGCCCCGGCCGCGGTGATCGCCGCTTCGATCCAGCCGTCGTGGGTGTCGTCGCGCGCCCGCTCGAACATCACTCCGGCCGCCACCGCCCGAGCCATCGTGGCCGGGTCCGGCCAGGCCGGCGGGTCCCGCCATCCGTGAGCCGACCAGAACGTGGCCATCAACGGCTTCAACTCTCGCGCCGCCACGTCGTAGCTCACCCGTTTTACAGTACGGGCCATGCCCGTACCGGAATTCATCATCGCCCTGCGAAACAAGATCGGGCACGACCCGTTACCGCTGCCCGGCGTCGTCGCCGTGGTGCTCGACGAACAGGGGCGGGTGCTGATGGTCCGGCGTTCGGACACCGGTGAGTGGGCGCTGACCACCGGATGCCTGGAGCCGGGGGAGCAGCCGGCCGCCGGTGCCGTCCGGGAGGTCCGGGAGGAGACCGGCGTCGACGTCGTGGTGGAGCGGCTGCTGTCGGTGGAGACCCTGGACCTGGAGGTGCTGCCGAACGGCGACCAGGTCCACTGGCTCGCGATCGGTCTGCTGTGCCGGGTCGTCGGCGGGCAGGCCCGGGTGAACGACGACGAATCGGTGGAGGTCGGCTGGTTCGCACCGGACGAGGTTCCGCCGCTGCCACCCCACCAGCAGCGATGCCTGACGCACGCGCGCTCCGGCGACCGCCGGGCGATGACGCCGGGCACGGCGGCCGGTCAGTGGACGGCCTGAGGGAAGTCAGCCGGGCGCGGCGGCCGGTCAGTGGACGGCTTGGGGGAGCTCGGCCGGGTTCGGCGGCCGGGTGAGCGGACGGCGTGAGGGAGGTCAGCCGGGCAGGACCGGGATCGTGACGACGGTGGGGGAGCCGTCGGGGCACACGTCGTAGGCGACCGGTGGGCCGGACCGCGTCCAGCGGGCGCTGACGACGGTGCCGGGTGGGAGCCGGGTGCCCGGCGGGTGGCCCTGGTAGGGCTCCACCAGGAGTGCGTCGAGGGTGTGCCGGGCGCCGTCGAGGAAGCCGCGGAGGCTGGTGGTGCGCAGTTCGCGGCCCAGCAGGATCGCCGCGTCGCGGTGGCGGCGGTCGGTGCTGGACTCGCCGGCGGTCAGGGCCGTCTCGACGCGGGCCCACAGGCGCCAGCGGTCGGTGTCGAGCAGCAGGCGGGCGGCCCGGTCCAGGGCCGCGCACGCGACGTCGACCGCGGACTCCTCGCCCAGTTCGGCGGCCCAGCTCAGTTCGGCGGCGGCGGGGCGGAGTCCGGGTGATTCGTGGAGCAGTACCCCGTACAACATCGCCATGGTCGTCTCTCGCCCCTCGCCGTGGAAACGCGGGTCGACGCCGCACACCGGGGGGAATCGGCGGGTCAGGTGGGTGGCCCGGCCGATCGGCAGGTCGGCGGCGAGGCGGGTGTCGGTGACCCGGGCGAGGAAGCTGCGTTGTTCGCGGGCAGCGAACATCCACGCCCGGTGTTCGTCGGCTCCCGGCCGGAACGAACCGGCCGATGGACGCAGTGAATCGGCCTCCGACCGCAGCGTGCGGGCTTCGAGAAGGCGCGCGGCCACCGAATACGCCACGCCCAGCTCGGCGGCCAGGGCTCGGATCGCACGTTTGCGGGACCGGTCGGGCACGGCTCGACGGCCGCGGGTAACGCTCATGCTGCTTCCTCCCTCGACCATCGTAAATGGATTCGTTGTACGCTCGGGGGGCAGCGCGCCTGCACGAGCGTAGCGAGGCCACCCACGTGGGCCGAGCGTCGACGCCAAGAGGCTCAGACTCAGCGCATGTTACTCCCTGACGGCTTCCGCACGTCCACGTGCGATTCCTTGGGCGGGGTGCGTGGGGCCTCGCTGCGAGGACGTGAGTGTCATGTTCGAACGTTTCACCGACCGTGCCCGCCGAGTCGTCGTCCTGGCCCAGGAAGAGGCCCGGATGCTGAACCACAACTACATCGGGACCGAGCACATCCTGCTCGGCCTGATCCATGAGGGCGAGGGCGTCGCCGCCAAGGCCCTGGAGAGTCTGGAGATCTCGCTCGAAGCCGTCCGACGGCAGGTCGAGGAGATCATCGGGCAGGGGCAGGAGACGCCGGCCGGGCACATTCCGTTCACGCCGCGTGCCAAGCGGGTGCTGGAGCTGGCGCTGCGGGAGGCGCTTCAGCTCGGGCACGACTACATCGGGACCGAGCACATCCTGCTCGGCCTGATCCGTGAGGGTGAGGGTGTCGCCGCGCGGGTGCTGGTCAAGTTGGGTGCCGACCGGGACCGGGTGCGCCAGCAGGTGATCCAGTTGATCTCCGGTTTCGCGGCGGAGGCGACCGAGCAGACCGGCGGGAAGGCCACCGTGAAAGCCACGGCGACGGCCGCCTCGCCGCTGCTGGAGCAGTTCGGGAGCAACCTGACCCAGAGCGCCCGCGAGGGCAAGCTCGACCCGGTGATCGGCCGGGAACGGGAGATCGAGCAGGTCATGCAGGCGCTGTCGCGGCGCCGGAAGAACAATCCGGTGCTGGTCGGTGAGCCGGGGGTCGGCAAGACCGCGGCCGTCGAGGGCCTGGCGCAGCTGATCGTCAAGGGCGCGGTGCCGGAGACGCTGAAGGACAAGCAGCTCTACACCCTGGACATGGGGTCGCTGGTCGCCGGTTCCCGCTATCGCGGTGACTTCGAGGAGCGCCTGAAGAAGGTGCTCAAGGAGATCGGCACGCGGGGCGACATCATCCTGTTCATCGACGAGATCCACACGCTCGTCGGAGCGGGGGCCGCCGAGGGGGCGATCGACGCCGCCAGCATCCTCAAGCCGATGCTGGCCCGCGGCGAGTTGCAGTTGATCGGCGCGACGACCCTGGACGAGTACCGGAAGTTCCTGGAGAAGGACAAGGCCCTGGAACGGCGGCTGATGCCGATCCAGGTCGGCGAGCCGTCCCTCGCGCACACCATCGAGATCCTGCGAGGGCTGCGGGACGCCTACGAGACCCATCACCGGGTGACGATCACCGATGCGGCGATTGTGGCGGCGGCGACGCTGTCCGACCGGTACATCTCGGACCGTTTCCTGCCGGACAAGGCGATCGACCTGATCGACGAGGCCGGGGCGCGGATGCGGATCCGCCGGATGACCGCGTCACCCGGCCGGCGTGACCTGCAGCAGCGGATCGCGCAGGTGCGGCAGGACAAGGAGTCCGCGATCGACGCGCAGGACTACGAGCGCGCCGCGCAGTTGCGGGACCGGGAGCGGGCCATCTCGGCCGAGCCGGTGCCGGACGAACTGGACGTGGTCACCGAGGTCGGTGACGAGCAGATCGCCGAGGTGCTGGGCAGCTGGACCGGCATCCCGGTCTTCAAGCTGACCGAGGAGGAGACGTCCCGTCTGCTGGGGATGGAGGACGAGCTGCACAAACGGGTCATCGGTCAGGTGGACGCGGTGCAGTTGGTCGCGAAGGCGATCCGGCGGACCCGGGCCGGGCTCAAGGACCCCAAGCGGCCGTCCGGATCGTTCATCTTCGCCGGGCCGTCCGGCGTGGGCAAGACCGAACTGTGCCGTACGCTGGCCGACTTCCTGTTCGGGTCGGAGGACGCGCTGATCCAGCTCGACATGTCGGAGTTCCACGACGGGGTCACGGTGTCGCGCCTGGTCGGTGCGCCGCCCGGTTACGTCGGTTACGACGAGGGTGGCCAGCTGACCGAGAAGGTCCGCCGTAAGCCGTTCAGTGTGGTGCTGTTCGACGAGATCGAGAAGGCCCACCCGGACGTCTTCAACACGCTGCTGCAGATCCTGGAGGAGGGCCGGCTGACCGACGGCCAGGGCCGGATCGTGGACTTCAAGAACACGGTCATCATCCTGACCACGAACCTGGGCACCCGGGACGTGGCGAAAGCGGTGTCGCTGGGCTTCCAGGCGTCGGAGGCCGAGGAGTCGTCGTACGAGAGGATGAAGTCCAAGGTCGACGACGAGTTGAAGCAGCACTTCCGCCCGGAGTTCCTGAACCGTATCGACGACACGATCGTCTTCCACCAGTTGCGCATGGAGGAGATCCTGCAGATCGTCGACATCTTCACCGCCCGCATCGAGGAGCAGCTGAAGAACAAGGACATGGGCCTGGAGCTGACCGGCGACGCCAAACTGTTCCTGGCGTCCAAGGGCTTCGACCCGGTGATGGGGGCCCGCCCGCTGCGCCGGACCATCCAGCGGGAGCTGGAGGACACCCTGTCGGAGCGGATCCTCTTCAACGAGCTGCGCCCCGGCCAGACCGTGGTGGTGGACCGGGAAGGGGAGGGGCTGTCCTTCACGGTCCGGATTCCCGAGGAGAAAGCTGTTATCTGAGGTTCCGGAACTCGTCGGGATTGACCGGCGCCACTTGAAATGTAAAGACTATTTCGAGTAGCGGCACCCTTTCCCCCGGAGGATCCCCCAATGCGCAGAATACGCATGCTGCTAGGTATGGCCGTGGTCGCGACCACGCTCGCCGGCGCCCTGACCGTCGCCTCCCGTGGCGACACCGCGGACGCCGCGGTCGGGCCGGTCACCTGGTCCGACGAGTTCAACGGTGCGGCCGGCGCCACGGTCGACGGATCGAAGTGGAACTTCGACGTCGGCGGTGGTGGCTTCGGCAACAACGAGCTGCAGTACTACACGAACTCGACGAACAACGTTCGCCAGGACGGGCAGGGCCGCCTGGCGATCACCGCCCGCAAGGAGAACCCGGGCAACTTCCAGTGCTGGTACGGCACGTGCCAGTACACCTCGGGCCGCATCCTGACCTCCGGCAAGTTCACCCAGAAGTACGGCCGGTTCGAGGCCAGCATCAAGGTCCCGAAGGGTCAGGGCATCTGGCCGGCGTTCTGGATGCTCGGCGACAACCTGGGCAGTGTCGGCTGGCCGCAGTCCGGCGAGATCGACATCATGGAGAACGTCGGCAAGGAACCCAACAACCTGTACGGCACGGTCCACGGCCCCGGTTACAGCGGTGGTGCGGGGGTCAGCGGCAAGAAGACTCTCGGCGCGCCTCTCGGGGACGCTTTCCACTCGTACGCGGTGGAATGGTCGCCGAATCTGATCGTCTGGCAGTTGGACGGCGTCGAGTTCTTCCGGGTCACGCCGGCCCAGGCCAACGGCCAGTGGGTCTTCGACCACCCGTTCTTCATCATCCTGAACGTGGCAGTCGGCGGCAACTGGCCGGGCAGCCCGGACGCCTCCACCTCGTTCCCGCAGACCATGCTGGTCGACTGGGTCCGCGTCTCGGCCTGGAACGACAGCACCCCCGCACCGACCGGCAACGCGCTGAAGAGCAACCTCAACGGCCGCTGCATCGACATCCCCGCCGGCAACACCGCCGACGGGACCCGGCTCCAGATGTACGACTGCAACGGTCTCGCCCCGCAGAAGTGGACCTTCAACAGCGACGGCACCCTGCGCGCCATGGGCAAGTGCATGGACCCGGCCGGTGGTGCTCTCGCCAACGGCACCCCGATCCAGCTGGTCACCTGCAACGGCAACCCGGTGCAACGGTTCACCCTCTCCGGAGCCGGTGACCTGGTGAACATCTCCGCCAACCGGTGCGTGGACATCGTCGAGAACAACAGCGCCAACGGCGCCCGGCTGCAGCTCTGGGACTGCGCCGGCACGCCCAACCAGAAGTGGGCCGTGGCCTGACGCCCCGCGGGAAGCCGTGTCACACGGCTTCCCGCAACCTTTTCGCACTCGTACGAGCCCAGGCCGGCACCTCGCGCACAGCACAGTCGGACAACTAACGGAACGGCCGGGAGGCCGCTTCGCCGACTGGAGCTGAGGAGCGTACGAAAAGGTGCCTAGCAGACGTTTTGCCGCCGCTGTCACCCTCACCCTCGCGACGGCCGCGCCGATCCTCGCCGTCCCCACCGCGGCGCAGGCCGCCGTTCCCGAGGCCGCGCGCAACTACTCGACCCTGATGTATCGCAGTCTCACCGCCGACGCGACCATGGCCAAGCTGCGGGCGACGCTCGCCGAGCAGAAGAAGACCGTGACCGTACGGGACACCGAGGTCGCCGCGGCCACCCGCAACGACGCCGCCGTCCAGCGCAGGCTCAGTGCCGTGACCGTCGCCCATCAGGACGCCCGGGACCGGCTCGCCGCCGCCGAGCAGGCCCTGAACGAGGCCAAGGGTGACCTGAGCGTGGTCACCAAGCAGCGCCCCCGTAAGAAGGCCGCCCTCGACCTGGCCCAGAAGGCCGTCGTCAGCGCCACCACCAGCCGCGACATCCGCCGCAAGAAGCTGCACGACGCCGCCGCCCTGCTGACGGCCGCCCGCACCAACGCGAAGACCGCCGCCGCCGAGCTGACCACCGCGCTCACCGCGCACGGCGCCGCGACCACCGCGACCGAGCAGACCCGGCGCCGCATCGCTACCGCCGCAACCGCCGCGAGCCTCGCCGCCCAGGCCTCGACGATCAGCAAGACAGTCGTGGACCAGGTCCGGCCCACCTTCGCGATCACCGACACCACCGCCGTCTACGGCGTGACCGTGCACCGCAACGTCGCCTTCGCCTTCAAACGGATGGTCGACGACGCCGCCGCGGCCGGGGTGCAGATCTCCGGCGGCGGGTTCCGTACCAGACAACGGCAGATCGAACTGCGTACGATCAACGGCTGCCCCGACGTCTGGACCGCCCCGGCCTCCTCGTGCCGGGTGCCGACCGCGATCCCCGGCCGCTCACTGCACGAGATCGGTCTCGCCGTCGACATCAGCTCCGGCGGCAAGACCATCAGCCGCAAGACCAAGGCCTTCACGTGGCTGCGGGCCAACGCCGCGAAGTACGGCTACGTCAACCTGCCGTCCGAAGCCTGGCACTGGTCCATCACCGGAGGCTGATCTCGAGGGGGACACCGAACGGTGTCCCCCTTCTTCGCCTTCACACCTTGCCGGCCGCCTGCGGAGTGTCGGTCAGCACCACCCGGTTACGGCCGGCCGCCTTGGCCCGGTACAGCGCCGCGTCGGCGGAACCCAGAGCGGTGTCCAGCGGGATCGACGACGGATCCGCGGGGCAGACACCGACACTCACGGTCACCGTGAGCGGGCCGGCGTCGGTCTCGATCGGGGTGCTCGTGACCGCCCGGCGCAGCCGCTCGGCAGCGGTGGCCCGGTCACCGTCCACCGACCAGACCGCGGCGAACTCCTCACCGCCGTACCGGCCCAGTTCACCGTCGTCCGGCAACGCGTCGCGCAGCCGGGCCGCCACGGTGGCGATCACCTGGTCACCGGCCTGGTGGCCGTGCTGGTCGTTGATCTGCTTGAAGTGGTCGATGTCGATCATCACGGCCACGAACCCCCGGCCCGCTTCGCGGGCGTCCGCGTGCGCCTGGTGCGCCACGGTGAAGAAGTGCCGGCGGTTGCTGACACCGGTGAGGGCGTCGGTGGTGGCCATGTACCGGACCTGGGCGAACAGATCGGCGTTGTGGTACGCCATCATCGCCTCCTCGGCGATGGCCGCGGCCAGCGTGATCTCGGTCGGCCCGAACGGCTCCGGCCCGGCCAGCACGACCAGCCCCACCTGCGTCTCCTGCCGGTGCAGCGGCACCACCAGGTGCTTGCTCGCCGGGTCGAGGAACGGCAGGTGCAGGTGACCCACCACGAGCGGGCCCGGCGCGGCGAGGAGCTGGTTCAGCACCGGGGTCCGCTCCAGCGGCCCCTGCGCGCCGTGCGCCGGGCCGGTCAGGTCACCGTCGTCGGACGCCGTGATCAGATAGGTGTGCTCGGCGGGCAGCACCCGGGCGAGCGTGTCCCGGAGCTCGTCGAGGATGGCCGCTGGTTCGAGCAGCCGGCTGAACCGGATCAGCGACTCGCGCAGCGTCTCGGCCATGTCCCGCTGCTGCTCGGCGGCCCCCAGGGCGACGGCGAGCTGAGCGGCCCGGGCGGTCTCGACCGCGGCGGCCACGTACTGCGTGATCGCGGTGAGGATACCGACGTCGGCGCTGGTGAACATGCCCTTGGCGACCCGGCTGTCCAGGTAGACCACGCCCAGCAGCCGGCCGTCCATGACCAGCGGGGCGGCCATGATGCTGCGCAGCCCGTGCAGGACCACGCTCTGCGAGCCGAGCGCCGCGCCCTCCTCGGTGCCGGTGACGACGACCGGCTTCCCGGTGTGCCGCACCCGGTCCACGATCGTCGAACCGTAGTCGGTGAGCACCTCCAGGTCACTGCCGCCGGCGTCGCGTCCGCTGTGCGGCTGCAGGCTGTCGGCCTCGTCCATCAGGAACAGGTAGGCCCGTTCGGCGTTCAGGATGAGCACCGTCTCGTCCAGGACGGCACGGCTCAGCGCGTCGAGGCTCACCACACCGGAGAGGGTGCGGCTGAGCCGTTCCAGGGCACCCAGCCGACGCCGGTCGGCAGCACCGCCGTCGATCACCGACGCCTGGCTGGTCTGCCCGATGGTCAGCCCGAACTCCTGGCGGACCGCCCGGGCGTACCGGGCCTGGCCGAGCTGATCCGCGAGCCGGCCGGCGGCCTCGGCCAGTGTCGTCGCCTCCTCGGTCTTCGTGCCGGCGACGGCCATCCGGGCCCGCAGCAGGAGCAGGGACATCGTCATGCCGGGCAGGTCCTCGCCGGCGAGCTGCCGGTCGGCCTCGGCCAGTTGCCGCTGAACGTCACCGGTGGACAGCCACGCCAGATGGGCCGCGGCCACCGCGTGGTGGGCGGTCAGCTGCCGGCCGACGCCCCGGCCCGGGCCGGCGGCGGCGCGCAACTGCCGCACCGCGTGCCGGGCCGCGGCGAGTGCGGCGGGCCGCTGCTCGGGTGTCGCGGTCCGTAGCTGCTCGAGACGGCCGAAGGCCACCGTCGAATAGACGACCCGCATCGTGGCCGCGATCCGGGCCGGCCGCAGCATCAGCCCGGACAACTCGGTGGCGGCCCGGTCGAAGGTCGTGCCGTAGTCGTGCAGTTCCCGGCAGATCTCCAACGCGCCGGCCAGGCTCATCAGCCGTGATCCCGCGTCGTGGCCGGCCGGGTCGTCCTGCTCCAGCACCGCGGTGGCGTCGTCGATCGTCGGCGGGCGGCCGCCGATCCAGGACAGCCCGCGGACCCGGCCGGTCGGGTGGTCCGACCGGTCGCCGCTCCACAGGTGGTCCATGCCCTGGGCGAACGCCGCGCGCATCGGGATCACCCGGCCCTGCAGGTACCAGCGCGAGCTGAGGGCCAGCGCGAAGTTGAGGTTCTCGGTGGTGTCCAGCAGCGGACCGTGCCGCTGCAGCCAGCGCTGATATTCGTCCAGGTCGGGATGCCCGCTCTGGGTCTCGCAGAGACGCCGCAGGTATTCGACGTAGACCAGGGCGGCCGGCTGCCCGACCTGTTCGGCGATCCGTTGCGCGCGGACGAAGGCGCGTGCGACCGGCCGCCGGGTGACCGCATGCCGGATCGCGGCGTTGTGAGCGGCCTGCCGGGCGTACTCCGGGGAGAGTCCCATCCGGGCCGCGACGTACCGGGCCCGCATCTCGTACCCGGTCAGGGTGTCCCGCCGAGTGGCGAGCAGCGCCGCGTAGGAGCCGGCCGCGTACAGGGCGTACCGCTGCCGGTAGCGCGCCAGACGCTCCTCGTCGGCGGTGCCGAACCCCAGGCCGGTACGTTCCACCAGCACCGCGGCGAGCAGGTAGACGATCGCGGTGACCAGGCCGACCACCCCGCCCGGGATGGTGGAGAGCCCGAGAGCGGCCAGGCCGCGGCCGGTCTCCTCCATCGCGGCGGTGAGCTGCCAGCCACCCAGGTTCAGCTGGGCCAGGCGCCCGTGCAGCCGGGACCGGACCGTGGCGTCGGCGGTGGCGGCCAGGGCGACGGCGAACCGCTGCCTGGCCTCGTCGATCCGCCCGGTCTGCGCGTAGGCCATGCCCAGCGCCTCGGTCCAGGCCACGTCGGCTTCGGTGTCGGCGTCCGCGGACAGGTAGGGCTCGGCGGCCTCCAGGAAACCGATCGCGTCGGTCCCGGCGTGCTCCTCCAGCGCGGCGTGCGCCGCCGCGAGACAGACCCGGGTGGTACGGGCGGCGTCGAGCTCCGGGTGGCCCTGCAGCAGGTGCCGTGCCTCGGCGTAACTCGACGACGCCTCGTCCGCGGCCCGCTGGTGCAGGTCTCGCAGCAGCTCCGGGGACAGCCCGGCGAGCAGGGTACGGTGCACCTGCTCGTGGACGAAGCCGTAGCCCTCACCGTTTCGCTCCAGCAGGCCCTGCCCGACGGCGGCCTCGCAGCTGGCCCGCACCTGGTCGGGGTCGGCCGCGGCGATCCGGGCGACCTTCTCCGGGTCGAAGTGGAAGCCGGTGACCGCCGCGGTGGCCAGCAGTTCCCGTCCCTCGCTGCCGAGAGCGTCGATCCGTTCCAGCATCAGGCCGGCCAGGTCGGTGGGGATGGTGATGCGCTGGAAACCGTCGACGTCCAGGTCCAGGTGGCCGTCGCGGGGGTAGAGCAGCCCGGCCTCGATCGCGGCCCGGGACAGCATCAGCGCGGTCAGCGGCAGGCCGCCGGCCCGGGCGCCGAGCCGGTCCAGCAGCTCGGTGGCGAGCGGGTACCCGCCGGTGTAGGTGGCGAGCAGTTGCGCCAGCGCGGACCGATCCAGGGGCCGCAGTTGCAGTGTGAGCGCTTCCGAGCCGGCCCAGGCGGCGTCGTTCGGGAGCTGCCCCTCGACGGTGGGCTTCTCGGTGTCGTCGTCGGTGCCGGGGATGCCGTCCAGGGTGG
The DNA here is from genome assembly GCF_900104725.1 of Actinoplanes derwentensis. Taxonomy (NCBI): domain Bacteria; kingdom Bacillati; phylum Actinomycetota; class Actinomycetes; order Micromonosporales; family Micromonosporaceae; genus Actinoplanes; species Actinoplanes derwentensis. The sequence goes on along the minus strand of NZ_LT629758.1, from coordinate 3,392,188 downwards.
CGACGATCAGCAGCGGGGTGGAGCTGCTCTGGGTGAGCTGGCGCAGCATCTGCAAGGTGGCCACGTCCAGCCACTGCGCGTTGTCCAGGGCCAGGACCAGCCCGCCGGTCTGCTCGGCGAGGTCACCCAGGAAGGCGGTGACCGCCATCATGAAGGCGGAACCACCGTCCCCGGCTCCGAAGATGTCCCGCAACGCGGGCGAGAGCCGGCCCAGGTAGGCCGCCGCGTCACCGGCCGCCGCCCGGACCAGGTCCGGTCCGGACTGCTCCAGGTGCGCGTCGAAGATCCGCGACAGGACGGCCAGCGGCGCGTCACCGGGACGGCAGTCGCCGCGCAGCACGGTCACCCCGGCGTTCTCCAGGCGGCCGGTGAACTCCCGCAGCAGCCTGGTACGCCCGGATCCGGCACCACCGCGGATGACGGCGGCCCGGCACTGGTCGGAGGTCTCGCCCCACAGCGCGGCCAGCTCGGCGATCTCGGCGTCCCGGCCGACCATCGGCGCCTCGGGCCGGTGCACCGGCGCGTCGGTGGCACCGATCTCGAACACCGCGTCCGGATCGTCGGCGAGCAGACGCAGGTCGGCGACCAGACCCGGCGCTCCGGCGTACCGGTCGTCGGGGTCCTTCGCCAGCAGCCGGGCCACCACCGCCGAGAGCGTCGGCGGCAGATCCGGGCCCAGTTTCGGCACCGCGACGGTGTGCTGGCGCAACAGCTCACCGGCATCGGACGCCTGGAACGGCGGATGGCCGGTCAGGCTCTCGTAGAGCACGATCCCGAGGGCGTACAGGTCGCTGCGGGCGTCGACGGGACGCTGCAGGGTGCCGTTCTGCTCCGGCGGGGCATAGGTCAGGGTACCGGCGACCGCCTCCCCGCTCTGCTGTCCCGACCACGTGGCGAAACCCAGGTCGACCAGACGGGCCGCGCCGTCGGGGCCGACGATGATGTTGTCCGGTTTGATGTCGCGGTGCACCACACCGGTCACGTGCAGGACGGTCAGCGCCTCGGCGATGTCGGCCGCGATGGCGGCCGCCCGTTCGGGAGCGAGCGGGCCGGAACGCAGCAGGTCACCGAGGCGGTCCCCGGCGACGAACTCCATCACCAGGTACGGCTGGCCGTCGGTCTCCCCGGTGTCGTACACCTCGGGCAGGCCCGGGTGCCGGCAGGCGGCCATCCACGTCGCCTCACGGCGCAGCCGGGCACGTCCGGAGGGATCCAGCAGGATCTTGACCGCCACGTCGGTGCCGTCGGCACGACGAGCGCGATGCACGACGCTCTGCCCGCCCCGGCCGATCGCCTGGAACGCGCTGAGTCCCGGAACGACGGGACTGGGTTCTGTCACATGCCGGACGATCGGTTGCTTCCCCCGCGACCTGAATCTTTCGGCCGGGTTCCTCGTCAGGGTGAAGTAAGGGTGAACCTGTCGAGCTCACCGCCGCCGCCAGGGTAGCCGCCCGCGCTGTCCGGCGGGGTGCGGACCGGGAACCGGGTGATGATCGCGGGTGCCCTGCCACGTGAGGGGAAGCGCACGGACGTTACGGTGCCGTTGTGGGCAGCGGGGGAGGCCGGTTTGATCCGGAGTGGATTCGGGCGCACGCCGGGCATCTCGACGTGCTGCGACTTCGGCTCGGCCGGATCGGGGAGACCGTCGCCCAGTTCGAGCAGGACCAGGCGGCGTTCGGGCGGCTGGTCGGGTGGATCCTCACCGGGCTGGGTGAGCGGCACGTCCGGCACGGGGAACTCATCGCCTACGTCGCGGAGACCCTCGGCCTCTTCGTGAGCGGCCTGCACCGGGTGGCCGACGGACGGCAGCGGCTGTCCGAGCTGATCGGGGTGCCGGAGGACGGCGCCGAACCCGAACCCGAGCCGCAGTCCCGGCCGGCCGCCGCGATCATCGCGGACGTGCTGGAGACAGTGGAGATGCGGGAATGGGTGGAACCGCAGCTGGAGACCGTTCCGGTGGCCGAGTTCGTGCTGCCGGTGCCGGACGGGTTCGCGCTGCTGCGGGCCACCGGGCTGGACTGCGCGCTCGACACGATCGATGCGTTGCGGCGGATGCTCGACGATCTGACCGGGATGCCCGAGGTGGTCGCCAAGCAGGCCGGTGACTGGGGTGCGATGGCCGCCGAACTCCAGCAGATCGGCGACGAGCTGGAACGCTGCCTGGACGAGGACTTCGGCGGCGTCGACCGGGCGGACGTGCGCGCCTACCTGGCGATGATGGCCAACAACGTGGAGGCGCTGCGCGGGCTGTCCGCGATCTCCACGGCGATGACCATGGTGACCCGGGCCGCCGGCGACCTGGTCCTGTTGACCCGCGACATCGTCCGCGGGGTGATCGGTGACCTGGTGGCCCGGGTGATCGTGTGGTCCACCGACCCGGTGGTCGTGCCCCTGCCGGTCCTCGCCGCCCGTCTCGGCAGTGTGGTGGCGACCGCATGGCGCGTCGACGCTTACCTGAAAGCCCTGGTCAACAGCGTCGCCAATCTGTCCCGGAGCATCGACGGCTGATCAGTGGTGTTGCGGGACCAGGGTCGGCATCCGGCGCAGCGAGGCGGCCAGCAGCCCACTCGCCAGCACGCAGACCGCGGCCAGCAGCACCACCGACGGCCACGCGCCGTGCGACCACGCCGCACCGGCCAGGTTGCCGGTCAGCGACGAACCCGCGTAATAGGCGAACAGGTACAGCGAGGCCGCCTGAGCCGCGGGAACCCCACCGGCGTGGGCGCGGACCGGCACCCAGCCACTGGCGACGCCGTGCACGCAGAAGAACCCGGCGGTCATCACGGCCAGCCCGGCCACCGTGATCACCAGGTTGTCGGGCAGTGTGAGCAGCAGCCCGGCCGCGGTGAGCAGGCACCCGAACGGCATCACCGCGCGCCGCCCGAACCGGTCCGCGAGTCGCCCGGAGACCGTGGAGCTGACCGCGCCCATCGGGTACACCAGGAAGATCATTCCGGCCGCGCCCGCACTGAGCAGGAACGGGGCATTGGTCAGCCGGAACCCCAGCACGTTGGAGACGGCCACGAACGCGCCCATCGACAGCGCGCCGATGCCGTACAGGCTCAGTAGAGCCGGGTCGGTGAAGGCGCGGCGGGACATCGTCGCCGCTGGGTGGGCGACGAAGTTCTTCGAGGCGGGCAGCAGGACCAGGACGAGGGCGGCGCACCCCAGGCCGACGACGGCCACCGCGGCCAGACCCCAGCGCCAGCCGTACGATTCGGCGACCGCGGCCGTGATCAAGCGCCCGCTCATCCCGCCGAGCGCGGTGCCGCCGATGTACAGCCCGGCCGCCCGCGCGTGGGTGTTCGGCGGCAGTTCCTCCCGCAGGTAGGCGGTGGCTACCGCGGGCAGCCCGGCGAGCGTGATCCCCTGCAGCAGCCGTAGCCCGAGCAGGGTGTGCCAGTTCGGTGCGATCGCGCAGGTCAGCCCGACGATCGCGGACAGCCCGAGCGACAGGTGGATCAGCGGGGTGCGCCCGAGTCGCTCGGACAACGGCCCGGTGATCAGCAACGTCACCCCGAGCCCGAGTGTCGCCACGGACAGTGACCAGGAGCTCTGTGCGGGGGTGACACCGAACGTGGCGGAGAGCTCCGGCAGCAGGGCCTGGGTGCTATACAGCAGGGCGAACGTGGCCACGCCCGCGGCGAAGAGCGCGAGGCCGGCCCGGCGATAGGTGCTCACGGGACGTCACTCTGCGCCGCCCGATTCCATGCGTCCAATGCATGAAAATCATCAGACCCATGTGCGGTACGTATGATCAGGGTGATGCAGCTCGACGACCTGAGAAGCCTGCTCGCGCTCGGTGATCACCACCACGTCACCGAGGCGGCGGCCGCGCTCGGCACCAGCCAGCCCAGCCTGTCCCGGCTGCTCGCCCGGTTGGAGGCCGAACTGGGCGTGCGCCTGTTCGAACGGGACGCCAAAGGCGTACACCCGAATCCGCTCGGTGATCTGACCTTGGCCGCGGCCCGTGACCTGGTCGGGCGCTACGACCGGCTGCGCCGTGACCTGGCCGGGCTGCTCGATCCGGAGTCCGGCACGGTGCGGCTGGCGTTCTTGGACTCGATGGCCACCTCGCTGGTGCCCCGGATCCTGCACGACGTCCGGGAACAGGCCCCGCACCTGCGGGTCGAACTGCGGCAGGAACCGGGGCACGTGATCCTGCCGGACCTGGCCACGGGTGCCGCCGAGTTGGCGCTGACCTCTCCCGAGCCCGACGGGCCGTACGGCTGGCTGGCTCTGCAGTCCCAGACCCTCGTCCTCATCGTGCCGCCCGGCCATCGTCTCGCCGGACGGCGCCGCGCCCGCCTCGCCGACGTGTCCGGCGAGGACTTCGTCACGATCCCGCCCGGTTTCGGCTTCCGGGCCCTGGTCGACACCCTGTTCACGGCGGCCGCTGTGACACCGCGGGTCGCCCTGGAGATCGGCGACCTGGCGACCATCGAGGGCCTGGTCGGTGCCGGGCTCGGCGTGGCGCTGGTGCCCGAACAGTTCGCCGGAGCCACCGGGACGATCGGGATCGCCCTGGCCACGCCGGGTGCGGAGCGGGTGGTCGGCCTGACCTGGCGCACCGACCGTCCGCTGGGGCCGGCCGCCGAGCGGTTCCGGTCGATCGTCGCCGACGCCGGTCCGTATGACTCCGATCGATAACGGTTCGCTTCTTTAAGGCTCTCTTATGGTGGCGCGCAATACGTTCCTGCCAGTCAGAGAATCCGACGAACCGATCGGGAGTGTTCGATGGTGCCAGCCACGGCAGCCGGCCCGGAGTCCGGCCGGCGTTCGCGTCCGCTCGGCGTGCTGGTCGGCCGGAAACTGGAGTACGTGCAGCTGGGGCACTCGATCGCGCTCGGGTTCAGCGGCGGCTGCCGGGTCCTGATCGAGACCATCACCCACCTGGACGGGCCGGGCGGCCGGACCGACGTGGAACCGGGCGACAACCCCGACGACATCATGGCGACCCTGCTCGGGGAGACCGTCCGGTCGGCCGGCAGCGCCGCCGACGGTGAGCTGTGCATCGACTTCGGCAGCGGCGCCCGCCTGGTCGTCGACGTCGACCCGGACGCCGAGTCGTGGGCCGTGGTCGGGCCCGGCGGATATCTGATCGTGTGTCTCGCTCGCGGCGAGCTGGCCTCCTGGGGGGAGGCCGCCCGCCGGTAGTGGAACCCCGGCCGCCCACAGGGGCGCGGGCGGCCGGGTCTTCCCTCAGATCTTCGCGCCGACCGCGCTGCCGTTCGACGGGACCAGATAGTTCGAGGTCCGGATCGAGCCGTCGGTGTTGCGGGCTCCGGTGATGGTGGACGCATCGGTGCTCAGGACCGTCCACGTGCCGCCGATGTTCCACGAGTTGCCGGACGCGGTCGACGAACCGAGTGCGACCGCGGTGGCGTTACCCAGTGCGAGGTTCGCGGTCAGCCGGGTGGTCGAACCGCCGTCCACGTCGAAACCGGTCTTCACGTTCTGGTAAGCGGTACTGCGGTTGATCGTGATCGCCCCGGTGTTGCCGTTGTCGGTGAAACCGTGCGCCGCGTTGCCCCACGCGAACGCGTTGCTCACCGCGTGCGCGGCCGCCGGGCCGGTGCCGCTGCTGCCGCCCAGTTTCAGGCCGTTGCCGTCACCGGAGAAGTTCGGGATGCTCCAGCGGTTGTAACCGTTGCCGTACGCCAGGGTGTTCTGGATCGTGATCGGCGAGGTGAACAGCCACGCGTCGAAACCGTCGTCGACGTTGTTCCACAGCCGGGCGCCGCGGACCACGTTGCCGGTGCCGGTGCCCTCCTTGATGCCGAGGCCGTCGGCGCTCTCGCCGTTCTTGCGCGGATCCCGGTTGCCGTAGCTGTCCAGGTTCAGGATCAGGTTGTTCGCCGACGCCCCCTGCAACTGGAACCCGGTCTCGTAGTTGTCGTGTGTCGACAGCCGCTCGAACGTGTTGTTGTTGCAGCCGGCGCAGTAGATGCCGTACGGCCCGTTCACGATCTCCAGACCGATCAGCCTCCAGTACGACGCCTCCATGTGGATCGCGCCGCGCTGCCCGGCCGGAATCGTCGAACCGACCGCCCCCGGCGTGTACCCGAGCGCTTCACCGTCGATGATCACCCGCTCGGTGCCGTAGGCGGTGAGCGTGTACGGCGCCGCCGCCGTCCCGCTCTTGGTGATCGGGATGTTGGCCGCGAGCCCGTAGGTGCCGCCGCGAACCGCGATCGTGTCCCCGGCGACCGCTGTGGTGATCGCTTTCTGAATCGTCGCGAACGGTGCGGAGATCGTCCCGGCGTTACCGTCGCTGCCGTTCACCGCCACATAAAGCGTGGTCGCGGCGGCTGCGGCCGGGGCTTGCATTACCGCTGATATCGCAACACCGGCGAGGGCTGCGGCCAGCAGATTTCTCATGGGGATTCACTCCTTGTAGGGACAGCGCCGACGTGGGGGAATGCGCTTTCCCGTCCGGACGGTACGACAGTCTTCGAAACAAGTCAATCCGTCACGCTTCGCGGTGGGTGCGACTGCAACATTCCTGCAAACGCGAAAGCATTGACCGTGCACGATGGCAATTTTATGGTCGGCTCCAGGTTACGCGGAGATTTCGCAGCCCATTCCCCCGGAGGATCCCCATGAAGAGAATCCGTTGGTTCACCGTGGCCGCGTCGGCCGCACTGCTCACCGCACTGATCAGCGTCCCGGCCCACGCCGAAGCCCTCTTCGGCGAAACCTTCGACGACGGCAGCACCGACGGGTGGACCCGCAACGGCGGCTCCTGGTCGGTCGTCACCGACGGCACCCCCGCCTACCGGCAGTCCAGCGTCAGCGCCCTGGCCCGCGCCCTGGCCGGCACCGCGAGCTGGACCGACTACACCGTGCGGGCCAGGGTCAAACCCATCGCCTTCGGCGCCGGCGACCGGACAGCCGGAATCGCCGCCCGAGCCCAGTCCACCAGCCAGTACTACACCTTCGTGCTCACCGGCGGCGGCGCGGCCCAGTTGCAACGGGTCTCCGGTGGCACGGCCACCGTCCTGGCCACCGGAACCGCCGGTGCCGGTACCGGCGTCTGGCGCACCCTGGCCCTGACCGTGCAGGGTGGCACCCTCACCGGCCGGGTCGACGGCGTCCAGGTCGTCACGGCCACCGACGCCACCTTCGGGTCGGGGCGGATCGGCCTGGTCACGTCGTACGCCAGCGCGGTCTTCGACGACGTCTCGGTCGACACCACCGCACCCGGACCGGGGCCCTCCGCCACCCCCACCACTCCGCCGCCGCCCGGCGGATGCGCCGTCACCGGCACCGCCTCGGGGTTCGCCGCCGGAACCACCGGAGGCGCGGGCGGCCCGACCGTGCAGGTCGACACCGCCGCCGAACTACTGTCCTCGATCGCCACGCCCGGCCCGCTGACCATCTGCGTGCTCGGCACCATCACCCTGCCGGCCGGTATGTACGACGTGACCAGCGACAAGTCGATCGTCGGTGTCGGGTCGACGGCCGGGATCACCGGCGGCGGCCTCAACATCGGCCTGCCGGTCTCAGAGGTGACGGCACCGCCCGCCGACGCGGTGCACAACGTGATCGTGCAGAACCTGTCGTTCCGCAACGCCAGCGACGACTCGATCAACGTGCAGATGTTCTCGCACCACGTGTGGATCGACCACAACGACCTGGCCCTGGGGTACGACGGGCTGATCGACATCAAACGCGGCTCGTCACTGATCACCGTCTCGTGGAACCACACCCACCAGCACACCAAGAACATGCTGCTCGGGCACGACGACGACAACGGCGCTCAGGACACCGGGCGGCTCAAGGTCAGCTACCACCACAACTGGTTCGACCGGACCCCGCAGCGCAACCCGCGGGTCCGCTTCGGCGAGCCGGTGCACGTCTACAACAACTACTACGTCTACAACACCGACACCGGAGTGGCCTGCCAGAACAACGCCGGATGTGTCGTCGAGGGCAACTACTTCGAGGACGTCGAAGAGCCGGTGACCAACACGTACGCCGGTCCGGCCGGTCGTTGTGTCGCCCGCGACAACGTCTTCACCGGGGAGTCCGGAGCGCCCGTCTGCAGCGGCACCGTGCAGGAGCCGTCCACCTACTACAGCTACACCCTGGACCCGGCGGCCTCGGTCAAATCGATCGTCACCGCCGGCGCCGGGGTCGGGAGGCTCTGATGCATTCGTTGCTGTCCCTGCTGCTGGCCTCGTCATCCCTGGTCATGGCCGCTCCCGCCACCGCCGACGGTTTCGCGACCGGAACCACCGGTGGTGTCGCTGGGCCGACCGTGGTCGTCGACACCACCGATGAGCTGCTGACCGCCATCGACACCGTCGGTTCCCTGATCATCCAGGTGTCCGGGACCATCGCGATCACCAGTAAACAGGGCATCCGCCCGAACAAGACGATCATCGGGGTCGGCAGCGCTCCGACGATCACCGGCGGCGGCTTCGACTTCTACAAGTCGTCGAACGTGATCGTGCGGAACCTGACCTTCGTCGGCGCCGAGGACGACGCGATCAACGTCGGCCAGCAGTCGCACCACATCTGGATCGACCACAACACGTTCGTCAGCCCGGTCGACGGGTCGATCGACATCGTGCGCGGCGCCGACTACGTGACCGTGTCGTGGAACCACTTCGCCGGAACCGACAAGAGCATGCTGATCGGCCACTCCGACGGCGCGTCCTCCACCGACGTCGGCCACCTGAAGGTCACCATCCACCACAACTGGTTCGACGGCTCCCGGCAGCGCCATCCCCGGGTCCGATTCGGTGAGCCGGTGCACGTCTACAACAACTACTTCGACGGCAACGCGCTCTACGGCGTCGCCTCCACCATGAACGCCGGGGTGCTCCTGGAAGGCAACAACTTCGCCGGCGTCCCCTACCCGTGCTTCTCCACCAGCGGTTACGCCGACAGCGGGCCGGGCCGCCTGGTCCAGCGCAACAACGTCTTCACCACGTCCGGGGTGTGCGAGTCCGGCGGAACGGTCACCGAACCGTCCACCTACTACTCCTACACCCTGGACCCGGCGGCCTCGGTCCCGGCACTGGTGCAGGCCGGGGCGGGCGCCGGAAAACTATGACAGCAGCCCCTGGTCACGCAGCCAGCGTTCGGTGCGGGCCATGCCGTCGGCCAGTTCCACCACGGGCTGGTAACCCAGCATCCGGCGGGCCTTCGCGATCGAGTAGGTGCCGGTGCGGGTGAGATAGCGCATCGACGTGGCGTTCACCTCGGTCACCGCCCCGGTCAGCGTGACGGCCCGGCCCACCAGCCGGGCCGCTCCGACCGCGACCGGAGTGGGCGCCACCAGCGGGCCGCGCCTGCCGAGCATCCGATAGTAGTGGCCGAAGAACTCCCGGCACGTCACCCCGTACCCGCTGGTCAGGGTGAAGATCTGCCCCCGTGCCTCCGGCAGTGTCGCGGCCCGCAGCAGCCCGTCGGCCAGGTCGTCGACGTGAACCGGGCTGAAGATCCCGGCACCGCCGGCGGGCAGCAGAAACTGCCACTTCTTGATCAGCTGTACGGGTAACACGGTCCACGGCCGGGAACCCGGCCCGTAGACGTCACCGGGCCGTACCACGGTCACCCCGATCCGGCCCTCGGCGTGCCCCTGCAACACCACCTGTTCTCCGGCGATCTTGGTGTCCACATACGGATTGCCGTCCGGCCGCACCGGATGATCCTCGGTCACCCCGTCCGGAAACCCCAGGTCGGAGAACGCCCGAACCGACGACAGATGCACGAACCGCTCCGCCCCCGCCCGCACCGCCGCATCCAGCACCCGCCGGGTCCCGGCCACATTGACCCGCCACTGCCCCGCCGGCCCCACCGCGTTCGACACCACCGCCGCCGTGTGCACCACCATCTCCGAGCCCCGAACCGCGTCCTGCCACGCACCGTCCGCGGTGATGTCCCCGGCGACCACATCCACCCCGGCCCGCAGATCCATCCCGCGCACGGTGTGCCCGCCGTCGCGCAGGAGCCTGATCACGGCCTTGGCTATGAACCCGTCAGCACCGGTGACGAAGACACGCATCGCCCGACGGTAGAGCGGATATCGCCGCTGTTCAATGCGTGCGCCTCTGCAGCAGGTCCACATACTTGTTCTGGTATTCGTCCAGTGCGGGCCCGATGTCGACAGCATGCTCCGCGAGCAGGGCGAACACCCGGTGGTAGCTGGTCACGTCCGGCCGGCCGCTCGAGATGAGCCCGGTGTTGTAGAGGTCAGCGACGGCCAGCGTGTCGTCGAACAGCAGAAAGCCGTGGTTGTCGAGGTCCATCGTCATGGCTTCGAGTCTGCGGGGTCGAGTAGGCCGAGGGTCAAGGCTCGGGCTACCGCGGCGGTTGTGCGGGCGTGGTCGCCGGTGGCCAGCAGGTCCAGCAGGGCACCTCGCAGGATCGTCAGGGTCAGGGTTCGCTGGGTCAGGGCCTGTGGGGTGGAGCGGGTCGCCGGGGATTGGCAGGCGGCCAGGACGTCGAGCCAGTCCTCGACGGTGGTGCGGGCGAAGCCGGCCCACGGGCCGGTCGGGTCGACGAGCGAGCGGGCGTACGCCTCCACCCACAGTCGTAGCAGCGGGCGGTGCTGGTCGTCGGACAGCCATTCCCAGATCCGGGTGGCCGCCTCGGTCAGGCCGGCCTGTGGGCCGAGGCGGTTCAGCAGGGTCAGTTCGTCGGTGCGGGCCCGGGCCAGCAGGGCCCGGACCAGGCCCTCCTTGCTGCCGAACAGGAACAGCAGCACCCGGGGGCTGGAACCGATCTCGGCGGCCAGCGGGCGTAGCGACAGGTCGGTCAGGCCGTGGTCGAGTGCGTACCGGTAGGCGGCCTCCAGTAGTTCGGCCTGCCGGGGGGACACGGTTGTCGGTTCGTCGGGCACACGGGTAGCGTACCTGGCACTGAAACGACTGTTTCAGTGGCTGGGGGTGCGTGATGCTGTCCGTTCGGCAGGCTGACCGGGCCGGGGACCTGGGCTGGGTCGTGATGGTCCACGGGGAGGTCTACCACCGGGAGTTCGGGTGGACGACCGCGTTCGAGACGATGGTCGCCCGGATCGTCGCCGACTTCGCCGCAGGGCACGACCCGGCGCGGGAAGCACTGTGGATCGCTGAGCGGGACGGCGAACGGGTCGGCAGCGTGGCCCTGGTCGCGGATGACATGCCCGATGTCGCTCGACTGCGCGTTCTGCTCGTCAGTCCGGCGGCCCGTGGGCTCGGGGCTGGTGCTCGACTCGTACGGCAAGCGCTGGAATTCGCCCTTGATCGGGGTTATCGGCGGGTTGTCCTGTGGACCGTCGACGGGCTGGAGTCGGCCCGCAAGATCTATCAGGCGGAGGGTTTCGTGCTCGCCGGTGCGGAGCCGCACGCTGGGTTCGGGCATCCGGTCACCGGGCAGACGTGGGTGCTCGAACTGGCGGCCCGGCGGCACTCGATGGTCCGGTGAGGACGCCGCTTCGCCGGGGAAGGCCGGGCGAAGCGGCGTCACCGGGACGATTCAGGAGGTGCGGTGCTCCAGCGCGTGCAGGCAGCACGGGATCAGTGTCGAGCGGTCGTAGGGGCGGGGTGCCGGGGCGGTGAACCCGGGCCTCGCGGCGGCACCGGCCCAGTCGCCGGGAACCCGCGGGATCTCCGGTGCCGTCGGGTCGTCCGGCTGCGATGGATCGAGTGGCGTGGGGAAGCGTGGTCGGCGTTTGTGCTCCATCCACGCTTCGACGTCCTCACCCCGCCAGACCTTGCCCTGGGAGAGGCTGGCGACGGGTGAGGGGAAGTCCGGCCGGGAGGTGAGCTGGTAGACGCGCTGACGGCTGATGTCGCCAAGCATTTGACGGATCTCCCGGTTGCCGACCAGGTACAACGACGAAGTCATGCGCGAGACTATAGGCCCGAGACTAGGTGATTCGCGACCAGATACGGACACGTGTACGCCTCTCGGGTGTGCCAACCTCGCCTCCGGCGCAGATCGGCCAGGGCTGCCGCCAGCGCCGTGTCGCCCAGTTCGTCGAGTCGGCCGGTTCGGCGGCGGGGCAGGGCGTTGACGGCCTCGGCAGTCCACTGCACGCAGATCTCGTTGCGCCCGACGGCCATGCAGCGCTGGCGTCGCTGGAACACGGTGGAGTACCACCGGCGGGGGATCTCGGTCGTCGACGTCACGATGAGATCGGTGCCGTCCGGAGACGGTTCATGACGGGAGCGGTATCACCACGATCAACAGGAGCAGCAGGAGCTGCGCCGACGGGTCAGGTAGTGAGGTGGCCGGCCAGCACGAACAGCGGGGAGAGGAGGGTCAGGCTCACATAGGTGACGGTGACGAACAGCAGGAACATCCCGCCGGTCGGCTCGGTGGCGCCCGCCGGCATCGCGGTGACCGGTTCCGGCCCGCCGCCCCGCCGCCCCGCCACTTGATCCGCCGCGTGCTCCCGCAGCCGTAGCGCGCGGGCCCGGATCAGCGCCAGCGCCAGGGCGACGGCGGTGAGCGTGACGATGCCCCGCCAGTAGCCGGTGCTCCAGGCGGTGCCGGACAGCAGGGGCGGCAGGACCAGCCTGATGTCGAGTTCGGTGGGGACGCCGCGACATCCGGCCCGCACAGCCCGCCTCGGCCGGCGGGGGGATCGAAAGCCTTGACAGGGCAATTCCCGGAGTATTACGTTTCTGAAAACCTTTTCGGTCCTTCTTGGATTACCTGCTGCAGCCATCTGAGCTGCATATATGACCGCTACCTGCCACCGGGTAGCGAAACTTGCCGAAACAAGTGCCCATGGAGGTGCTTCGTGCGAAGAAACCTGTTGAGTGGCGTACACCGGGCGGTCGTGTGGACCGCTCTGGCCGCCCTGATGACCACCGCCGTCGCCGCCTGTTCGTCCAGTGGTGACGAGGGGACGGCCGCGCCGGTCGCCGGGGCCGGTGCGGAGGGTGTCGACGACGGTTCGGAACTGACCCTGTGGACCCGGGCGCCGCTGGAACTGCAGGCGAAATCCCTTGTCGACGCGTACAACAAAGCTCATAAGAACCAGGTCAAGCTCACCATCGTCCCGAACGACGACTACGTGGCGAAGGTGGGCGCGGCGGCCGGGGGCGGTGGCCTGCCGGACCTGTTCGCGGCGGACATCGTCTACGTGCCGAACTGGACCGAGGCGGGACTCTTCCACGACCTGACCGAGTCACTGGGCCAGCTGTCGTATGCCGACAAGATCAATAAAGGACACCTGGAGGCGGGTACGTACGAGGGCAAGAAGTATGTCCTCCCGTTCGTGCTGGACCTCTCGGTGATCTTCTGGAACAAGGATCTGTACCGGGAGGCCGGCCTGGACCCGGAGAAGGGCCCGGCCACCCTCGACGAGTTCAAGGCGCAGGCCCTGGCCGTGCAGAAGCTGAAGAAGAGGGACACCTACGGCACCTACTTCGGTGGCAACTGCGGCGGCTGCAACGTGTTCACCTGGTTCCCGATGATCTGGGCCAGCGGCGAGGAGGTGACCGCCGACGGGGGTAAGAAGTCGCTGCTGGACGGCCCGGCCGCGCAGAAGGTCTACAGCACCTGGCGTGACCTGCAGACCGCCGGTGCGATCGCGCCGGGTGCCAAGGACGAGACCGGGGCCACCTGGGTCGCCGCGTTCCAGGAGGGCAAGGTCGGCGTGATGCCGTACCCGGCGACGCTCCTGCCGACCGCCGCCAAGACCGTCGACGTGGGCGTGACCGCGATCCCGGGTGTGACGGCGGGCGAGGGCTCGACCTTCGTCGGCGGCGACGGCATCGGCATCTCGAAGGACTCCACGAAGACCCAGCAGGCGTGGAACTTCCTGTCCTGGCTGACGTCGGAGGCCGCCCAGGTGGAGGTGCTCGCCGCCGGGAACAGCACGGTGGCCCGCTCGGACCTGACCGAGAACCAGTACTCGGCCAAGGACCCGCGGGTCGCCACGATCAACAAGGTGGCCGGGGCCGCGCAGAGCCGGACACCGGTGGCGGTCAACTTCCAGCAGGCGTTCAACGCGCCGGGCAGCCCGTGGGTGACCCTGTTCCGCAATCAGGTCTACGGCGACCCGGCGGGTCTGGCCAAGGACAACGAGGCGCTGAGCCAGGTACTGGGTCAATGAGATACCGGTGGCGCTTTGCAAGAAGCGCCACCGGCCGATCCGAATGCGGAGTAACAGACAGTGAAATTCAAGGGCTGGGCCTACGCGGCACCGACCGCCCTGTTCGTGCTGATCTTCTTCGTCCTGCCGATCGCCATGGTGACCCGGATGTCGGTCTCCGACTGGCGCCTGCTCACCGGCAATCGCGGTTTCAACGCGCCGGAGAACTTCCAGGACGTGTTCGACGACCGGCTGTTCGGGCCGGCGATCTGGTTCACTCTCAAATACACCGTGGTCACCACGGTCATCCTGCTCGCACTGGCGCTGATCCTGGCCCTGATCGTGCAGGAGTCGAGCCGGTGGACCGGGTTCCTGCGGACCTCGTTCCTGGTCCCGAGCGCCCTGGGCCTGGCCTCCGCCTCGCTGCTCTTCTACGCGCTCTATTCGCCGCAGAGCACCCCGCTGGAGTTTCTCGGGATCGAATCCTTCCTGGGTACGCCCAACGCGGCACTGTGGTCGACGGTCGCCTTGATCGTGTGGCGTTTCGCCGGTTTCTACATGCTTCTGCTGCTGGTCGGACTGCAGGCCATTCCGGGTGACGTCTACGAGGCGGCCCGATTGGACGGCGCGAGCCGTTTTCAAACCTTCCGGTACGTCACCGTGCCACTCCTCAGGTCGTCGCTGGCACTGTGCGCGATCCTCTGCGTCACCGGGTCGATGCTGGCGTTCGACCAGTTCTACATCCTCACCAAGGGCGGCCCGGACAACAGCACGATCACGGTCGTCCAGCTCATCTACAACATGGCGTTCTACGGCCAGAACAACCTCGGCCGTGCCGCGGCTCTGTCGCTTCTCGTGCTCGCCACCCTGCTCATCGTCAACGTGCTGCAGTTCCGCGGCCTACGCGACAAGGAGGGGTGACGCGTGTTCCGTACCCCGCAACGGGTGGTCACCGGCGGCCTGGCCCTGCTCTTCCTCTTTCCGCTGCTGTGGGCGAGTGTCGCGTCGGTCAGTCCGCAGGCGGGCACCGCGCAGACCCACGGCTGGGGTTTCGGCAACTACCAGACCCTGGTGGACTATCAGGCCGGCATCGGGCAGTACCTGCTCAACTCCACCATGGTGTCGCTGATGACGGTGCTGTTCACCCTGGTCGTCTCGCTACTCGGTGGGTACGCGTTCGCGATGTTCCGGTTCCCCGGTAAGGACGCGCTGTTCCTGGTGACGCTGGCGATCCTGATGGTGCCGTACGCGACCCTGCTCATTCCGCTCTACGTGCTCCTCAACGAACTGGGCCTGCAGAACTCACTCGTCGGGTTGTCGCTGGTGCTGACCATGTTCCAGTTGCCGTTCGCGACGTTCATGATGCGGATCTCGTTCGAGGCGGTGCCGAAGGAACTACCCGAATCGGCGCTGGTCGACGGCTGTGGCAGTTTCCGGGCGCTGCTCTACATCCTGCTCCCGGCGGTGAAACCGGGCCTGATCACGGTCGGCCTGTTCGCCTTCCTGGCCGCGTGGAACGACTTCATCACCCCACTGGTGCTGATCAGCGATTCCGACAAGGCGCCGCTGCCACTCGCGGTGGCGAACATGCGCCAGCAGGTGATGGGCATCGTCGACTTCGGCGCCACCGAAGCCGGTGTGGTGGTGCTCGCGCTGCCGTGCATCGTGCTCTTCCTGATCCTTCAACGGCATTACGTCCGCGGTTTCATGTCCGGCGCACTCAAGGGTTGATCACGTGACGATCGAAGAAGTAATCGTGACCGGAGAATGGGTCCGGCGTGGGGGAACTCCGGCGGCACCGAGCAGCGGCCGGCTGAAGCCGCTCGGCCTCAAAGAGGTGACGCTGCGGCCGGGTTTCTGGCAGCAGCGCCAGGAGACGAACCGGGCTGCCTCGTTCGACCATATCGAGCACTGGCTGACCACCTCGGGCTGGCTCAGCAATTTCGAGCACGCGACAGCAAGACAGGGCCGGGAGTTCTCCGACTCCGAGATCTACAAATACCTGGAAGCCCTGGCCTGGGCCAACGACCCCGCCCTGGAGGACCGTTTCCAGGCGATCGTCGCCACACTGGCGAACGCCCAGGACCCGGACGGTTACCTCAACACCAACTTCGGCCGCCCCGGCCAGGCGCCCCGCTACTCCGATCTGGAGTGGGGACACGAGCTGTACTGCTTCGGGCACCTCATTCAAGCGGGTGTGGCCCGCGCGCGGGCGCACGGGCGGGACGAACTGGTCGAGGTGGCGATCCGGGCCGCCGACCACGTCTGCGACGTCTTCGGGCCGGGTGGCATCGCATCGGTCTGCGGGCACGCCGAGATCGAA
This sequence comes from Actinoplanes derwentensis, assembly GCF_900104725.1. NCBI lineage: Bacteria > Bacillati > Actinomycetota > Actinomycetes > Micromonosporales > Micromonosporaceae > Actinoplanes > Actinoplanes derwentensis. The sequence goes on along the minus strand of NZ_LT629758.1, from coordinate 3,375,824 downwards.
CCGGCGCTGGCCGAGCTGTACCGGGTCACCGGTGACCGCCGCTACCTGGACCAGGCGAAACTGTTCATCGATCGGCGCGGCCACCAGGTGCTCGGCGACATCGAGTTCGGGCGCGCATACTTCCAGGACGACGTGCCGATCCGGGACGCGAAGTCGCTGCGCGGGCACGCGGTCCGGGCCACCTACCTGGCGTCCGGTGCGGTGGACGTGGCCGTCGAGACCGGCGACGACGAACTGCTCGACGCGGTCGCCGGGCAGTGGGCGACCGCGGTGGCGCGGCGCACCTATCTCACCGGGGGGATGGGTTCGCGGCACCAGGACGAGGCGTTCGGTGAGGACTGGATGCTGTCGCCGGACCGCTCCTACTCCGAGACGTGCGCCGGAGTCGGGTCGATCATGCTGGCCTGGCGGCTGCTGCTGGCCCGCGGCGAGGCCCGCTATGCCGACCTGATCGAGCGCACCCTGTTCAACGTGATCGCCACCTCGCCGGCCGACGACGGGCGGCGGTTCTTCTACACCAATACGCTGCACCAGCGGGTTCCCGGCGCCGAACCACCGGCCGGCCAGCTCGTGCCACGGGCCGCGTCGAGTCTGCGGGCGCCCTGGTTCGCGGTCTCCTGCTGCCCGACGAACCTGGCCCGCACGTTCGCCAGCCTGGCCGGTTATCTGGCCACCGCCGATGACGACGGCGTCCAGATCCACCAGTACACGGCCGCGTCGATCGACACCGGTGACATCGCGCTGGAGATCGACACCGCGTATCCGGCGGACGGGCGGGTCACCGTGCGGATCGTCCGGGCACCGGAGACGCCGTTCACGCTGACGCTGCGGGTGCCGCACTGGGCCGATGGCGCGACGGTCGACGGGGCGCCGGTCGCTGCCGGATACGTGCCTGTTCGGCGCCGTTTCACGGCGGGGGAGAGCGTCACTCTCGACCTGGCGGTCCGCCCGCGGTTGACCTTCCCCGATTCCCGGATCGATGGTGTACGGGGATGCGTGGCCGTCGAACGTGGGCCGGTCGTGTACTGCCTGGAGTCAGTCGATCTCGTCAATGTTGACTTCGAGTCGATACACATTGATTCAGGGTCAACATTGATCGACGGCGACGGCGACGGCGACGGCGACGGCGTCGTGGTGGTTACCGGCCGCGCCGGTGTCCCGGCCGACGGCTCCTGGCCCTACGGGACACGGGGTGACGGCGCGGGCGTGGCCGTCGAGATCCCGCTCCGTCCTTACCACCGCTGGGCTCGCCGAGGGCCTTCCACCATGCGCGTCTGGGTGCCCACGACGGATTGATCCCATCCCGTCACCCTGCGCCTCTGGGTGCCCACGACATCCCACCCCTTCTACCTGCGCCTCTGGGCGCCTACGACGGACTGACGCCATCTGTTTCAACACCGGTCGCCGCTTAGTCGGTGACCGGCGATCACACCTGACCTCCGACAGGAAGTGAGCGCCAGACATGTCCGGAAACGCCATCCCCCGCCGTCGGCTGTTCCAGATCGGGGCCGTCGCTGCGGGTGCGTCCCTAGCGCTGCCTGCCCCGGCCTTCGCTGGCGGCCATAAGCCCGGTCATGGGCCCGGCCACGAACCGGGTCACGAACCGGGCCACTCGTCCGGCCACGAACCCGCAGGCGGGACGGTCAACGGGCTGCCCGTGCCGAAGTCCTGGAAAGCCGTGCCCTTCGACCTGAACGAGGTCGAGTTGGCGCCCAGCGTCTTCACCGAGAAACGCGACCGCATTCTGGCCTACGCCCGTGCCTATCCGGCCGACCGGATTCTCAGCAACTTCCGGACCGCGGCCGGGCTGGACAACCTCGGCGCGCAACCGCCCGGCGGCTGGGACGACGCCACCGGCAACCTGCGTGGCCACTACAGCGGCCACTTCCTGTCGATGCTGGCGCAGGCGTGGGCAGGCACCGGCGAGACCGTGTTCAAGGACAAGCTGGACGCCGTCGTCACCGGGCTCAGGCAGTGCCAGGACGCGTGGGCGGAACAGGTCGGCGATCCGGGCACCCCGCCGCCGCCCGCCACCTGGGCCGACGGTGGCCTGGTGCTCAACCGGGACGGCGAGGGGCAGTACGTCGGCCTGCCGGACGCCACCGTCGACGGCCTGACCGCGGCCACCATCGTGATCCGGCTCCGGATCGACGAGTTGCGCACCTGGTCGCGGGCGTTCGACTTCGGCGTCGGCACCGGTGTCAACATGTTCCTGACGATCGACACCGGTAGCGGCCCGCGGTTCGCCATCACCACTGCGGGCAGCGGCGGCGAGCAGCGCATCCAGTCGTCCACCCAGCTGCCGGTCGGCGAATGGGTTGACTTGACCGTCACGTTGACTGGTCAAGTCGGAACGCTGTACGTCAACGGTGTACCGGCCGGAGTCAACACGTCAATGACGTTGACACCGGCGGCTCTGGGCGCGCCGAAGAACAACTGGATCGGTCGCTCCCAATACGGTGACGCCGGACTGAAGGGCACGGTCGGCGAGTTCCACCTCTTCGACCGGGCGCTGACCGAGGCCGAGATCGCGGCCGGGCCGTCCGCGGGCAACCTGGTCGCCTATCACTTCGACGAGGCCACCGGAACCACGGTCGCCGACTCGTCCGGCCGGAGCTGGGACGCGGCCGTCGTCACCGGCGTCGGCGGAGCACCGGGCCCGAGCCATGCGGGCTTCCTGGCCGCGTACCCGGAAACGCAGTTCATCCAGCTCGAACAATACGTGACGTACCCGGCGATCTGGGCGCCCTACTACACCTGCCACAAGATCATGCGAGGGCTGCTGGACGCGCACACCCTCGGTGGCAACCCGACCGCGCTCGCGGTGGCCCGCCGCATGGGGGAGTGGGTGCACTCCCGGCTGTCGAAACTGCCGCGTGCGCAACTGGACCGGATGTGGGCGCTCTACATCGCCGGCGAGTACGGCGGCATGAACGAGGTGATGGCCGATCTGGCCGCGCTCACCGGCGACCGAACGTTCCTGACGACGGCCGCCTTCTTCGACAACACGCAACTGCTCGCGGACTGCGTGGCCGGCACCGACACGCTCGACGGGAAGCACGCCAACCAGCACATCCCACAGTTCCTCGGCTATCTGCGGATGTTCGAGCTGGGCGCCGGAACCCGGTACCGGGCGGCGGCCGCGAACTTCTACGACATGGTCGTGCCGCACCGCACCTACGCGCACGGCGGCACCGGCCAGGGTGAGGTGTTCCGCAAACGGGACGTGATCGCCGGCAGCATCGTCGGCACCACGAACGCCGAGTCGTGCGCGGCGTACAACATGATCAAGGTCGCCCGGAACCTGTTCTCCCTGACACCCGACGCGCGGTATTTCGAATACTACGAGAAGACCCTGGTCAACCAGATCCTGGCGTCACGCCGGGACGCTGACAGCACCACCGATCCGCTGGTCACCTACATGGTTCCGGTCGGCCCGGGGTCGCGCCGGGGTTACGGCAACACCGGCACCTGCTGCGGTGGCACCGGGCTGGAGAACCACACCAAGTACCAGGACTCGGTCTACTTCCGGTCGTCTCGACATGACGTGCTCTACGTCAACATGTACATCCCGTCAACATTGCGCTGGACCGAGCGCAAGGTGACGGTGACCCAGACCGGTGACTATCCGCGCACCCCGTCGAGCACGCTCACCGTCACCGGCGACGCCCGGTTCGAGCTTCGGCTGCGGGTGCCGTCCTGGGCCTGGGACACCTTCACGATCAAGGTCAACGGCAAGAGGCTTGCGGTACGGGTTGGCAAGGACGGTTACGCCGCCGTCGATCGGCACTGGCGTACCCGGGACAGGGTCGAGATCGCCTTCCCCTACCGCCTGCACACCGAGAGCGCGATCGACGACCCCACTCTGCAGTCGCTGCTCTACGGCCCGTTGACCCTGGTCGCCAAGTCGGACAGCACCCAGACCCTGCCGCTGCCCGCGAACCTCGCCGACGTCCACCCCGGCGACCGTCCGCTGACCTTCACCGCTCCCGGCGGTCTCACCTTCGAACCGTTCTTCCTGGGCGACACCGCCGCCTATCACACCTATCTGCGCCGTTCCTGAACGTGACTGACGCTCCCGAACGGAACTGACGTTCCTGAAGTGACTGAATAGAGAGGTCCATGCCGACTTCCCGTTCCATAGCCGGGGCGACCGCCGCCCTTCTCATCCTCACCGTTCTCTCCCCGGTGGCCGCCCAAGCGGCCCCGAACTCCGCTACGCCCTACCCGGTCTTCAAGGGCGACGCCAACCCGGTCCCGGACGACCGCACCGGATACACCCCGCACAACCAGCTCCAGGCCGTCTTCGACGCCGACGTGGCCGCCGGGGCCGGCAGCAGCACCGATGACGACTTCTGGATCGACCGGATGCTGGCGCGCACCGGCAACCAGCCCGGCGGCTCCAACGGCGACGCCAACCAGTACCTGTTCAGCCGCGGTAAAGCGCTGTTCATGAAGACCCACCAGCCGGGCGTGATCGGGTTCGGCGGCGAGGTCGCCTACATCGAGTCGATCGAGGGTGGCCAGGGCGCCTACACGATCACCGCCTCGGTGGCCGGCACCGACGTCACCCTCACCGAGGACGCGGCACAGCGTAAGCAGACCCCCAGCTACTGGCGGGGTGTGTTCACCAACAGCGCCGCCGGGCTGCGGGTGGTGCAGACGAAGTTCATCACCGACGCCAACGTGGCGGTCACGAACCTGGAGCTGACCAGCACGAACGGGGCGGCCAAGGACGTGACTCTGACCGCGACGTCACCGTTTGCTCGTACCGTGATCGGGTCGGACCCTGAATTGACCGGGGCCGTGCGGGCCTTCAACAAACTCACCGACCTGTTCCCGCGCTTCTCCGGTGATGGTTTCGCGGCGGCCGAAGGCCGGTTGCGGCAGACCCTGACCGTGCCGGCCAGCGGACCGGTGCGCACGAAGGTGCAGCTCGGCTTCCTCGCCAAGGAGATCCCGGCCTCGGCTGCGGAGTACACGAAGGTCCGCGGGCTGACCCCGGCGGCCGCGTTCCAGGACCACACCACCGCCTACAACCGGTGGTGGGCGCAGAACGTGCCCTACCTGGACACGCCCGAGGACAACATCGACAAGACGCTGTTCTATC